>NHJR02000022.1 GCA_002169155.2 Flavobacteriaceae bacterium TMED220 | reverse complement strand
TTCCTCTTGTGAAAATAAAAAAACTGTAAAAAAAGTTAAGGGTAATATCTTTAATATTTTTTTCATTATTTAATTGTTTTTGGTTTTTTATATAATTTATAAAAAACAGATATTTTATCAAAATATTAAATATTTAAAATGATTTCGATAATTATGAATTAGGAATGAGAAATTGAGACAAGAAATTAAAAAATAATTTTTAAAGTCTTGTGTTTATAATATTATTAAATGCAGATCCAAAAGTATAAGTTAACCCTAATCTAAATTCATTATAATAATCAGTAGCAATACTCCTTTGTTGAAGTAATACATCTTCAACACTCGCGACACCTGCAGCTAAATTTATTTGGTCTCTTATAAATCTAATTTCAGCACCCAAATTAATAGATAAACCTTCATATACGCGAATATTAAAATAATTATCAAAAGTCAATCTATTCTTAGAAGAATCATTTAGGTATGAAAAAGCTGACAATCTACTGTATATATCTCCCCACTTTTGTCTAAATCTTATTTTAAAAGCAGCAGAATGGATTGATAAGCTTTCACTGTCTTTACCATAAATAGTCGTTTGATCATATTTATTAAATTTGTAACCTATTTTATATTCTAAAACCATCTCCTTTCTAACTACGTCTTTATATGGGAAAATACTATATTCTATTGCAGGATAAAGAGTATTAGAAAAATTTATATTTTGATATGAGTCCTCAGAGAAACCATAAAATATTCCTGTTGACCAATGATCAGATATGCTTCTCACTAATTTTCCATATAGCCCTTTATAAAGTCTTTCACTACTATAACTTTGATCTTGATTTAAAAACTCTTCCGTATTCTTATTGTACCGAAAAGTATTTTCGATTCTCCATTTCTCAGTATATCTATTTATTTCAAATCTTCCTGATAAATTAGATTCTTTTCTGCTGCTTTCCTTTTGGTAATTGCCACTAATTGAGATTTCAAAAATCCAATTTTTCCATTTGTCATATTCTTCCTCTACTGACACTATAGTATCTTTTTCAACGTCTAGAATATCAAATTTAATACTATTAATTTGGTCTGTTAGGACTATATACTTTAATAAACCTAATTCAATTTTATTTTTTAAACCTATCCTTATTTCATGATTTGTCATTTTCGGATGAGATTCGAAATACAACTCATTTTTAATACCTTTAAACTTTTGATTCCCCTCAAAATAAATTGAGTATTTCCCTTGATTCCCATTGGGATCATTATAAATATAAGCTGTCACATTAGCTTTTTCTTGATCTCTAACAAAGTCAACATAAGTAATTTCATCTTTAATAAAATTACTATCACAGCTGCATTGAAAAAAAAATTTAATAGGCTTGGTTTGTGAAAAAATAAAAAAAGGAAAAAAAATAAATATCAATCTATAACTCACTACAATAATATATGTTTTTTATATTTATTATATTAAAATAACGAAAAAAAAATCTAAATATTAAATTCCGAGTCATCCATTTTATAATTTTCTAATTTGATATCGTCAATACCCTTATTATCAAAAGGATTTTCAATAAAATCTTGAATATTGTATAAAGCAATTAATACAAAACTAACCAACAAACATAAAATAAATATAAAAATATTATATAATTCAAATTCAGGCTTCAAATTAGCTATTATACTTGGTACAAATATTAGTGGATAAATATAAATAAACAACAAACAATAGGCTCTCAATGACTTTGGCGTATTATGAATATTTAAAGAATACAAATTTTCTACACATTTACTTGCTTCTCTTTTACTTCTGTATAAATCTATTTTTTCACCATTAATAAATGCATCTTCATTTTCAACTATTTTTTTTTGAACTTCAGCAAATAAATTCCTTATTTTTCCAATATCTGATTTAGAATTAGATGAACTTAATAAATCAACATTTTCATTTGAAATATTTTTCAAAATTTTATTAACCTCTCTATTTGTCTGGATGGAAATTTCAGATGTTGAACTAAAAAAATCACTGATTGATATCAAATTAGATCTTAATTCAGAAAAATATTTTAGAGATTCTTGCCTTTTATTAAATGCACTTGTGATTGAAAAAACTAGAGGGAATATTATAGCTATACTGATAATATTATAATCGTTATCAATTACAAAATTGAATTTTAAACACAAATAATAAACAACTGATGTAATAAGTAATACAAAAAAGACTTTTATATTAAAAACAATAGTGAAATTTCTCATAATAAATTGAGGTAAAAGATTATTTTGTTTTTTTCTAATTAATTTAAAGTATGCAAAAATAAAAAAATTATTAATAATAAATTAATCTGTATTATTTTGCAGTAGTTTTATAGTAATAAAACTAAATTTTAAGTAAATAAGTCTGAAGGTTAATATCTTTTGAAATATTCATTTTTTTCCTTAATCTATATCTTTGACTTTCAACTGTTCTTATTGAAGCACCAGAAATTAATGCTATTTCATTACTGTTTTGATTCATTTTTAAATATGCACACATTCTTAAATCACCAGGAGACAAATTGGGATGTAATTTTAATAAACTAGAGTTAAAATCAGGATAAATCGATTTGAATTGACTCTCAAAAGACTTATAGTGTAAATTACTATTTACTAAATTATCAATGGATCTGTTCGTATCAATTAAAAATTTNTTGATTTTAGATTCATCAATTGTTGAAAAGTTATTCATTTTAAATTTATTAATTTTTCCCTTCAATAATTTTAACCCTTCATTTCTTTGGGATATGTATGAACTTGTACTCGTTAATTCTAATAGTTTAGAATCTAAATCTTTTTTAACAAAAATTTTTTCGTTTTCTAGCTTTGAATTTACTTCAAGTTGAAGTTTATTATTAGTCCTTAATAAAAGTACAAACAAAATTAAAATTAGGGTTAAAGTAGAAAAAATTACAAATGACAAATTATATTTTGATTTACTTTCTTTTAATTCATCTTCTTTATTTAAAAGTAAAGTTCTTATTTGAAAATCTGAAATTAGACTTGAGACCTCACTTCTATTTTCAATTTTAGAGGCTGAAATCAAACTGTCTTTATATTTATTTGAAAAAATATTATTCCCAACTATTTTATAAGCCTCAATTAGTTTTTCAAAATTCTTTTTTTTGTATTTATACAAATTTCGATTCTNCAAATATTCTCGATTGGATTCTAATAATTTAATTGCATCANAGAATTTTCCTTTTTTTATAAATGTTGAAGACAAATTGTTTCTTGCGACAAGACTTTCGATTGGAAATTCANCTAAATAATTTAATGCCAATTGATCATATTCTTGGGCTTTATCATAAATTTCTTTACTGTAATAAAAAGAGGCTAAAAGACTGTTCATCCATCCAAAATTTCNATAGACTCTAGATTTTTCTTTTTCTATATTGTCATAATTTAAAAATATTTTTTTTGCTTTATCTAATTTATCTATTGCAGCAGGAATATTATCTTCAAGAAAATCAATTTGAGATAAAGCTGACAATGAATATATTATATCTTCAGCTTTTTTGTTCTTAATTCTATTTTCATAAGCAACTTGATAAAAATCTTTAGCTTTTTCATAGTTTTTTAAATTTAATTCAATTAATCCTAAATTATCGAATGAAGTGGCCAAACCATAGGATTTGTCTGATTGATTATNTAATAAATTAAAATTATATATTGCCTCGTAATAATTTTCTTTGGCTAAATCAAATTCTCGAAATTTNAANTAAATATTACCAATATTTATNAAATTCCACGGAGCCCCTGACATTTTATCTTTTTTGTTATTATCTNTTCTGAGTCTGAAAATATCATGAGAAAGATTAAAATATTTTAAAGCTTCCTTATCCAAACCTTGATTAGATAAAATCTCGCCTACTTTTGAATAGGCTTTTTGCAAGTTTTCAGATGGAGAATTAGGGTCTAATNGTTTAATCCTTTCAAAGGATAATTTTAAAGCCCTATCAGGATTAATNTCAAAATTTTTATTAATTGAATCAATATATTTTTCATCCTTCTCAATCAAATTGCTTTGCCCAAATGAAATATAACAAACCAGTAAAAAATATAGAAATAGTGATCTTTTGTTCATCAATTTTTTTAAATAAAAAAGCAGGAAACAAATATCCTGCTTTTTTTATTAAATANTGAATGTTCTAAATAAATCTTTAAAAAACCTAACTTGGTAATTTAAAACCATTATTATATTTAGGGGATATCAAGTCATTAGCTTGTTTATCATTCCCAAAGTTTTGACTCTCCTTATCCCAAAATATTTTCCTTCCAACTTTATAGGAAATGTTACCCATATGGGCATTTATACAAGCGATACTTCCACTATCAATTCCGCAAGCAAGTGAATTTGGATCATTGTTCCTAATTGCCTCAACGAAATTTTTTGTATGAAAGTCCAAACCTGATCCTTTACTTTTTTGATAGGGTACNGTTTCCAATTTGAGTTTTCTGTCATTTTGATAGTCCTTTTCAGAAATTACTTGCCATCCACCCCTATCAATTTGTAATGTACCATTGTTACCAATAAAAGCAATACCCTCATCTTGGCCATAATTACCCCCATCAATTCCTACAGCATTCTCCCATAACATAGTAAAATTATCATATTCAAAAAGCGTTTGAAGCGTGTCAGGAGTTTCGGTGTCCTGATTTGGATATCCATATCTTCCTCCACTAGCAACAATTGATTTTGGTTCTCTAACTTTCATTCCAAATAATGCAATATCAATCTCATGAACACCCCAATCAGTCATTAAGCCCCCAGCGTAGTCCCAATACCATCTGAAATTAAAATGAAATCTATTTTCATTAAAAGGTCTCATTGGAGCGGGACCTAACCAACTTTTATAATCAACTCCCTTTGGAGTAGGTGAATCAGGTTTCGTGTCAAGCATACCATACCACCCTTGATAAGCCCATACTTTAACGAGTCTAATTTGACCCAATTTTCCAGACCACAAATAATCTAAAGCCTCTCTGTAGTGAGGAGAACTCCTTTGCCATTGGTTAACTTGAATAATTTTATTATATTTTTTAGCTGAAGCCAACATTATGTTAGATTCTTTAATTGAATTAGAAATTGGTTTTTCTAAATAAACATGCTTGCCAGCTTCTAATGAATGAACCAACATCAAACAATGCCAATGATCAGGAGAACCAATAACAACAGCATCTATGTTTTTATCCTCCAAAAGTTTTCTGTAATCTTTATATTTTTTAGGTTTAGTTCCAGTAATCTTTTCTACATCACCAGATCTTTTCTCTAATACCTTGTCATCAACATCACAAACTGCAATACAGTCAGTATCTGGATTTTTCAAGATTGATCTCATATCGCTCCAACCCATTCCTCTGCATCCAATTACTCCAAAATTAAGTTTCTTATTAGCCCCTATAATTCTGTTAAAAGAACTTAAAGGCTGTGTATCAAATCCAGAGGAAAGAACTCCTCCGGTAACTAAACCCGTATTTTTTATAAAATTTCTTCTTGATTTCATTTTTCGATTTTTTTTAAAGTTTTCTTAACCAAATATTTCTGTAGGAAACAGGATTTCCGTGATCTTGAATATATAAGACTTTTTTGATTTCTTTACCCATATAACCAGATATTTCATTTTTACCAATTTTTGGCATTCCAATATATTCAGTTGTTCCCAAAATTTCAATATTATTTTGAACTAGAATACCATTATGAAANACAGTTAATCTACCTCTTTTTGTCATTATACCAATTTCATTAAATTCAGGTTCCATAAATATTATATCATAAGTCTGCCAATCTCCAGGGGGTTTAGAAGCATTAACAAGAGGAGCATATTGTTTGTAAATTGAAGCAGCTTGCCCGTTNGAATATGTTCTGTTGTTATAGCTATCTAAAACTTGTACTTCATATCTTCTTTGAAANATAATNCCNCTNTTACCTCTTCCTTGACCTTTCCCTTCCATTTTTAAAGGTGTTTTCCATTCAATATGTAATTGAACTGAACCAAATTCNTCTANGGTTTCAATACCACCNTTTCTGGTAACAGTCATTGAATTGTCATCATTAATAATCCAAGATGCATCACCACCGCCTCTGGCNTTTTTCCATTTNGATAAATCCTTACCATCAAAAAGAATAATGGCGTCACTTGGTGCAGAATTTTCAATACCTGGGGTTACAATTTCAGGCTCAGGATCCCATATCTCNGTATCCTCAGGTTTAGGTTTATCTTGGGCAAATATTAGATAAAACCCAAGAAAAAAAAATAAATATTTCATTATTATTTTATGTTTTTTTTATTAATTATNTTANATCAATATATTAATTTTTAATAAAAAAATGAANGNNATTTTGAGAATTTAATAAAAAATAGATGGATATAATGCAGAATTATTATTTAATATGTTTATAATAATAAACATTAAGATCTTCAATAATTAATTTTGTAGCTTTTTTGATTATTAGAAAATATTATAAACTCATTTGGTTGAGTTTTTATAATTTTTCTTGTATTTAACTTATTTGGAATTGGTAATGTTTCAAATTTACCAAAATTTTCACCATCAAAACCAATAAATTTTCCACCAGAATTTGAATCACTATTCCCCAATTCATTTACAAAATTCATGTAATTACCAATAAAATATATATTTTTATTGTTATCTGTGGATGTTACTAAAATATCCTGAATAGGGCTAAATTGAGCCTCCTTTGGAAAAGGAATTGACACAAAAGTATCTTTTTTATTCAAAAACACCATTGACCTTAATTCATTAATTTTTTTAATTTGAATTAAAGAGTCTCTTGGAACATCGAAAAGATCCTCATAAGACTTAACCTTTGAAAAAGAATTGTAACTAGTAAATTTTTTCTTTAAAAAAGGCATTTGATCATCTAACTTATCCTTTGATGCAAATGGCACATAATAATTATCGAATGGATATAAAATTACTGGATCCACTTGTCCGTTATTATCAAAATCATCAAGAAATATTTCTATTGGATTTTGATAATTAGTCTTAAACTTTAGATTTAATCCAGCATTACCAAGCAACAAATCCTTTCTACCATTATTGTCTAAATCATCAATTGAAATTGAATTCCACATTCCATAGGTTTTTGATAATCCCAAAGGGGCTGTCATATTTGAAAAAGTTTCATCACCTTTGTTAACTAGAATTGTAACCGGCATCCAATCACCAACAATAACTAAATCCAATAAATTATCATTGTTTATATCTACCCACTCTGAATCAGTAATCATACCCATTCTAAATTGTTCTAAAATTCCAAACCCCCCTTTTTTATTGTTTAACAAAATAAAACTAAAAGGAGATAANCCATATGCTCCTGGAATTGATCTNGANCCTAAAAAAATNTCNTCAAATCCATCATTATTAAAATCTCCAAAAGAAATTGTCGAACCGTTATAAGCCGGAAGTTTGACAGGATATTCAATAAAATTTGCATTACCATCATTAATATATATTCTGTCTGATAATCTTTTATCTCCTTCCAAAAACTCAGAACCTCCACTTACAACATACAGATCTAGATCCCCGTCATTATCTATATCTGATGCGGCTGCATCTACATCTTCATAGAAATTATCAAAATTAAAAATTGGAATATTTTTCTTTTTAAACTTTCCATTTTTTGACATCAAATATAGCTTCCCTGGAGAGTATGATGCTCCACCGACGTATAAATCTTTTAAACTATCCCCATTAAAATCCTCATAAACAACTGCTGGCCCTTCAGTTGAAAGTAATTCAGGAATCAGCAATTCTCTTTCATAATCAAATGTTATATTTTCAGTATGAGTATCAAAATATTCATAATTAAAAGATTTTTTATTTGTTGCAAAATCAGAAATTAAATTATCATTTTTTTCAAATGTATTTATTTGATTTAATTCAACTTTATAATGAGTTTGTTTTTTACCATCTGCCCATATTATTTTTAAAGAGTCAACAATCTGAGATTTCCCTAATCCAAAATTTAGGTTATAGGAAGAAGATGATTGAAATCCCTTGACTGGATTTAATTGTTTAGTTATTTTTTTACCACCATAATATAAATCAACTCTTGATCCAATTGATAAAAACCTACTCCCATAACTAACCAAAGAAACCTTAACAAAATTATTAGTTGATTTATTACTTGTGATATTTTCTAAGACTGAAACCTGTTGATTAATATTATTAACTATTAAATCAAGATCACCATCATTATCAAAATCTCCATATGCTGCTCCATTAGAATATGTTTTTTCCATCCCGGCATCATGAGTCATTTTTTGAAATTCTAAATCTCCTTTATTTAAGTATAAAATATTTGGGATCTTTAAAGTTGGCATTTTATCAATTAAATTTTCATAAAATTTCTTTTCATTGTTCTTATTAAATAATCTAAAATCAATATCACTTGCATAATTAATATAATCTAAATCATTAGGTCTTTTATAAATTCCATTTGATATGAAAATATCATTTTTACCGTCATTATTAAAATCCTCTAATAAAACAGACCAACTCCAATCAGTTGAATAAGTATCATTATATAGTGCAATGTCAGTAAATTTTGAATTTCCTCTATTTAAGTGGAAATTATTTCTTGCATATTGATCTTCATAACCAAATGATTTTTTTATTTTATANACTTGATCTGTATCCTCTCCACCCGATTTTAAAAAAATATCTCTATAAAATGGCATCATGTCTAATGTGAAAATATCAAGAAGTTTATCATTATTCATATCAGCAATATCTACTCCCATTGTAAATCTTGAGTTATGACTTAAAAAATCTTTACTTTTTTCTTTAAAAGATTTATTTTTTTGATTTATATATATGTAATCATTTTCATGAAAATCATTACCGACATACAAATCTATCCATCCATCATTATTTATATCTGCTGTAGTAATTGCTAGTCCATAACCTAGTGGACTACTGAAAATTCCTGATGATTCAGATACATCTACAAATTTAGCTTCTTGTTCGTTAATTTTATTTTCAAAAAATTTATCGCCNCTTAATGAATCTTTTTCTAATCTTTTTGAAACATCAGTATAATTTCTTGGAGTATGAATATTATGATTTAATAAGTACATATCTAAATCACCATCATTGTCATAATCTAAAAAGGCGGCTTGAGTAGAAAATCCACTGAAATCTATTCCTAACTCTTCTGACAATTCATTAAATGTTCCATCCTTTTGATTTATATACATAAGATTATGCCCTTTCAAAGTTTTATAATTCCCAACCTTTGAAACATGAATATCAAGCCATCCATCGCCATTTACATCAGCCATTGAAACACCAGTTGACCATGTATTTAAAGTATCTAATCCTGCGGAATTTGATATATCCTTAAATTTAAAATCACCAAGATTGATGAATAATTTATCTTTTCCTTGATTTGAAGATAAATATAAATCTTCTAAACCATCATTATTGATATCCCCAACAGCAACTCCCCCACCATTGTAAAAATATAAATATTCTATAATATTTAAATCCTCAGAAAATTTGAGAGAATTATTAAAATCTATGCCTGAAATATTAGATTTTATTTTATTAAATAAATAATCATACTTTACAATTTCCTCATCCATTTTTTTTTCACATGAAAAAAAAATGACTAAAAAATTTAAAATAATTATTTTATAAAATCTAATATTCATAAATAACAACATTATTATTATTCCTTGATATTATTAATAGATCTTCATCTGAAATAATTTTTCTTATCTCACCTTTAACTATCAATCCTTTACCATCAGAATGAAATTTAAATTTTGCATCGCCTAAGTTTTCAAGAAAAACACCGTATGATGAGTCATATCTACCCATTTCAGGTTTAACTCCAAATAAATTTCCACCCATAACTAAATCGAGATCTCCATCTTTATCAAAGTCTTTTGCNTTNATCCCAAGTATTGGNGAAAATTGNACTTCTTTNGGGAGANAGGCTGAATTAAAATTCATATCCCCCTGATTTATCAATAAAGTTGTTNTAAGATTATTTACAATTGGTATATAACTATTGTTAATTTGATTTTCAGAAAAAATATCTTTCATTGAAGCATCTTTAAATGAATCATAATTNGGAAATTGTTTTTTTAATATTTTAATTTGNTTAATTAAATCNTGTCNTAATGAGTAAGGATAATCTTTATTATTTTCAGCCCTAAAAGTCAAGATCGGATCCTTAGAGCCATTTTTATCATAATCGTTAATATATAAACTAATTGGCCTTTTATCAGAAGCTTTAAACCTTGAATTCGTTCCATGATTACCAACTATTATATCTTTTAATCCATCACCATTAAAATCCTCAGCAAATATTACGTTCCACCAACCTTTAATTTCTGATAATGGATTGTCTTCCATTTTAGATAAAACTCCATTTTTATTTTTAAAAATTTCTACACCCATGAATTCTCCAACTACAATCAATTCGTTAAATCCGTCATTATCTAAATCTTCAAAAATAGCATCAGTAATCATCCCAAGATTTTCACCACCAATTAAATTTTTTCCACTTCCATTTTTAAAATTAGCCTCACCATCATTTAAATATATGTATCCTGAGCCAGGAATACCATATTCAAAAGGATGAAGTCTCTGTCCAATAAAAATATCTAAATCACCATCTAAATCAATATCNGAAATTGCNACNGCNCCAGTACTAAANTTATTTTTTTTAAAATCCAANTTNCCATNAGAAACTGAAAAAACACCNTTNCCATNATTTATNTANANTCTATCNGAANAATCANNTGAATTAGGNCTAAANTCAATTCCNCCACTAGCNACAAATAANTCTTNGTCACCATCGTTGTCAGCNTCAAAAAANANACTCTCAGAATCNTCTGAAAACTTATTTTTTTCAAAAAAAGAATTTTCATTTAAGGGCTTTCCAGACTCTAAATCATACAACCTTGCTGAAAATCCTTTGGAACCTCCCATAAAAATCTCTTTTTTACCGTCATTGTTAATATCAGCAACTGCCATAGCTGGCCCCTCTGTACTACACATATGATACATTAATCTATTNCTATGAAAATCNACAAATACATTTTCATTATGNTCTATNGAATAATNTTGNTTTTTTTCATAAAATATTTTNTCTGANTTTATTTCTTGTTNTGTANTATTTTCTTTTGCATTTTTCTCNTNAATTGTAATTNTNTGATTNGGATATACACTATCAATTTTAGAAATCTTCAATGATGGCCANAGCACTTCAATAGAAACTGGATTATTACTTGATAATCCAAAATTTGGTCTATTGTCCATACTAGACTGAAATCCCCTTGCTGGTTGTTGTTCAATGTAATAATCTTCCTTTTCTGACTTTACCGTAATTTGTGCACCTATTCCATCAAGATTTTTATTACTCCCTTTGAGTATGATTTTTAAAAAATTATTTGATTTATTTTCATTTGATTTATTTTCATAGACAAATGAAATCATATTGACATTATTTACTATTAAATCCAAATCACCATCATTATCTAGATCGCCATAAGCTGCTCCATTTGAAAAACTGGGTGCTTCAAGCCCTGACATTGGATCTCTTTCAAATTCTAGATTTCCCAAATTTAAATANGCGTGATTTTCAACCTTATTGGAAGGAATCATATCAACAAGCCTCTNATAATCAACTTTATTATTTGANACAATAGATTTCACAACNTCTTCNTTTGAAACNTATTGAAGATAATCTTGATTAGTTAAATCCTTAAAAATTCCATTTGCAATAAATAAATCTTTCAATCCATCATTATTCATATCAAAAAATAATGCCCCCCAACTCCAATCAGATGCCTCTACCCCACTATATCTTCCAATTTCACTAAAAGAATTATTCTTGTTATTGTGTTGTAAAACATTTCTGGTAAACTGATGATAATATCCATTTTTGACATTATATTGGTACTTATTCCAATCCTCAAATGTGGTTACTGTTTTTAATCTTTTATACTCAGATGGCAGCATTTCAGTAACAAACAAATCATTAAATCCATCGTTATCAATATCAGCAGCATCAGCACCCATTGAAGCTCCACTTATTGATTGAATTTGATTTATTAATTCTTCACTAAATGTTCCATTTTTATTATTCATATAAAGATAATCTCTTTCAAAAAAGTCATTTGATACAAAAATATCCTCCCATCCATCTCTATTAAAATCGGCAACAGTCACTCCTAAACCAAAACCAATTACACTTCCATAAATTCCTGATTCTTCACTAATATCAAAAAATTTTCCATCTCTATTTTCTAGTAATTTATCACCACCTAAAATNTCTCTATTGGGTCTTTCATTTTTCTTTAAATTAAATGATTCAATTGATTGATAGGAATTGTTTAATAAGTATACATCAAGGTCCCCGTCTTTATCAAAATCAAAAAAAGAAGAATGGGTAGAGAAACCTATATCATCTAGATTATACTCTTTTGCTTTTTCAAGAAAAGTTCCATCTCCATTATTTATAAATAATTCATTTTGTTTATTATCTCCCTTNATGTCTCCTGAATTACAAACATAAATATCTAAAAACCCATCGTGGTTTATATCGACCATAGTTACACCAGTAGACCATGCCTTTTTACCTCCTACCATTGCCTTATCAGTAATATCAAGAAACTTCATATTCCCTAAATTTTTATATAATTTATTTGAATTTAAATTACTGGTCATGTAAACATCCTGTAATCCATCATTGTCAATATCTCCAATTGATACTCCTCCCCCATTATAATAATTCCGATATTTATATACATTGAAATCATTATCAAATTTTAAATTATTTTGGAATTTAATTCCAGAAATATCAGGATCTAACAATTTGAATAATGTTTCTTCTTTTTTTGATTCGCAAGAAAATAAAACAAANACAAGTAAAATATATTTTAGAAATCTAATCATTATTTCATTTATCATTTAAATTTTCAATGTCAACAATTACTTTCATATTATCCATAAAATACACTTTAAATTGTCTATTCCCGTCNACTTTAACAAATATGTCTGGAATATCAATTCTATNTTTTTCACCTTTTATTTGGATAAAATCATTACCGGGATACCATTTTTTAATAGAATCCAAAATATTAATTATTAATTTATCAGAATGTAGTTCCTCATTCCAAAGAGCCCAACCAGTATTNGAAAACATTAATTTAATTTTATTTAACTGATTTTTATTATTAAATCCAGGGAAAAANTCCATATTTAATTCAGAGCTATCGCTTTTGATAACTTGCCTAACTGTCCCATATTCTCCTGGAGCTGGAAAAAGAATTCCTTTTTTATTGAGTTCCCATATTTTATCAAAATAATCATCTTTTCTTTCACCAAAACCAATATCAAAAAAAAGTGAATCAAATTGAACGTTTTTTGCAAGTTCTGCCTTTACTAACTTGTGATATTCCGAGGAATTACAATTAATGAATAATATAACTACCCCNAACAAAATTAGTGTTGAATTAATTAATTTTTTTAAACTTAACATCATCATCATTTACAGCTACTATTAAAACTTTAAATTCTTTATTATTTAAGACCTCAAAATTACGAATTTGGCCGTCAATTTCAAGATTAATTTGCCTTTCTAATTTATAATTCCCGTCTTTTTTTTCCCCATATATAATTAATCCATTAGAAGCGTCGTTCCTACCGAATTGTGGTTTAACTTTATATTGATTACCCCCCAAAACAATATCCAAAATTTTATCATTATTAAAATCATCAACTTTGATTGAATAAATAGAAGAATATTGCGCTTGAGGTGGAAGATTATGTACATAAAATTTACCATTTTTATTTTCAAACCAAGAGGATTCTAATAAATCAATTTGATATTTTATAGATTTATCTAATTGATTAGTATTAAAAATATTTTCAATTGAAGCTGAAGCATAGTTATTAAATCTTACAAATTTTTTCTTTAAATATGGTAGCTGAGAAATAAGTTCATCCCTATCAACAATGGGGAAAAACTTTTCACCAATTTTGTGGCAAATTATTTGTTCAATTGTTCCATTATTATCAAAGTCATTAATATATATTTTATCTCCTTTTTTAAAATAAGTATTAAGTCCTAAATTACCAGCAACAATATCTTGATCCCCATCGCCGTCTANATCTTTAATTTCCATTGAATTCCATAATCCAACTGATTTAGCAAGATTATATTTTTCAGTTTGTTCTTCAAATACTCCATTATTATTAATAAAAACTTTAATACCCATCCATTGTCCAATAACCAATATATCAATCCATCCATCGTTATTTATATCCACAGATTTTACATCNGTTATCATNCCAATATCTAAAAAAGTATTTTCTTGACTGATTTGAAAATTATTATTTTCAGAATTTATCATCAAGTAACCATTACCTGGCAATCCATAGTTTTTCCCTCTATTTCTTTGACCAACAAAAAGATCTTGCTTCCCATCTTTATTAAAATCTGCAGATGTTACTGAAGAACTATTAAAATTAAATTTGGTAGGTAAAAAATTGTTATCTAATCTAAAGTCACCNTNACCATTATTTAAATAAATTCTATCTCTTAATGCTAAATCATTTTCTGAAAAGGCTCTTCCTCCACTACAAACATAGATATCCAAATCATTNTCATTATCAACATCAAAAAAAATAGCATCAGTNTCCTCGGAGGAAATTGATTGATTAAATAGTCCTTCAACTTTCTNATAACTATTCCNTTTNGATAAAAAAAGTTCTGACTTTTGAAATTTAGCTCCACCTANAAAAAAATCATTAATACCATCATTATTTAAATCATNAGAAACTAATGCTGGACCCTCATTACTATACATTTCTGGAATCAATCTATCTCTGTTAAAATCAATAAAAATATTTTCTTTGTGCTTGAATTTAAAAAGATCTTTAAAAGTATCTTCTTTAATGATTTGATCACTGTATTTTAAATCNTTAGAAATTTTATGTTTTTCAGGTTCAGTAAATTGAAAGTAATTATTAGCTGATAAAGTTTTTAATTTAGATATATTNCCATTTGGCCAATAAATATGTAAGGAATCAATTTTATCATTATTACCTATTCCAATNTTAATTGGTGAATTTATCGAGCTTTGAAATCCTTTAGAAATATGATTATCAAATAAAGATTTTTTAGTTCCATAATATGCAACAACTTTACTNCCTATTGCATTAGTATTTAAGGACTTTGAAGAAAGTTTAATTTTTACACTTTTATTAACTGTAGAATCAGACAAATTTTCANAAATGAAAAAAGGCATGTTTACATTATTNACTATCAAGTCTTGATCACCATCATTATCAAAATCTCCATAGGCACTTCCATTACTGAAAGATTCTTGATTTAAGCCCCAATCNTNAGACANNTAATCAAACTTAAAATCNCCTTTATTTTTATAAATATGGTTAACTACTGGTTTAGAAGGCATAATATCGATTAATTGAGATATTAAAAAATTTTCATCATTTAATATATTCTTCATATTAAGATCGTTTGCATAATAAGTAAGATAATCTCTATCTAATAAATCTTTATAAATACCATTTGAAATAAAAATATCCTTTAAACCGTCATTATCAGCATCAAAAAATAAAGACGCCCAACTCCACTCTGTTGATGAAATTCCAGCCATTCTTCCTAATTCAAAAAAACCTGAATTACCCATATTTCTTTGTAAAGCATTTCTTGGAAATTGATTGAAGTAACCCTTATTTTTGGCTTTTGTGTGTTTATCCCATGATTCATAAACAGTTTTTGTTCTTTTCCTTTCTATAGTGCTAGGAAGCATTTCAGTAACAAATAAATCTGGGAGTAAGTCGTTATCCAAATCCCCAACATCAGCTCCCATGGATCCCATCGAAATTGATTTAAATTTTTCCTCTAATTCTTCTTTAAAAGTACCATCTCTGTTATTAGTGTATAAATAATCCCTCTCAAAAAAATCATTTGAAATAAATATATCATCCCAATTATCGTTATTAAAATCCGCAACCGTAATTCCTAACCCAAAACCTATTGCTGATGTAAATATTCCAACTTCCTCAGATTTATCAATAAAGACTCCATTGTCATTAACTAAAAACTTATTACCATCATCGCTTGGAATAATTCTTTGATTTTCAATTAAATCAAACCCCCCAATTGACCTGACTGAATTACTTAGAAGATAACAATCCAAGTCACCATCTTTATCATAATCAAAAAAAGAAGCATGAACAGATAACCCTGTAAAATCCAAACCATATTCTTTTGATTTTTCAGTAAATGTTAAATCGCCATTATTAATAAATAATTCGTTGTGCCTTTTATCACCTCCGGGTTTACCTGATTTACAAACATAAATATCTAAAAAACCATCACCATTAATATCTACAATAGCTGAACCCGTTGACCAAAAACCGGAGCAAGCTACCCCAGCTTTTTCAGTAATATCCTCAAATTTAAAATCACCTTTATTTAAATATAATTTATTTGAAACCATATTCCCTGTAATATATACATCCAAAAGNCCGTCATTATTAATATCGCCAATTGAAACTCCCGCACCATTNTAGAAATTTCTATAAGTATANGGATTAAAATCNTCTGTATAAACTAGGTTNTTTTCAAATTCTATTCCAGAATCANTCTTAAGAATAAAAAGGGTTGATTTTTCATTTTTACAAGAAAGAAAAAAAATAATTATTATTATAGAAAAGATTTTTTTCAATTTCATAATTTATTTCAACCAAATTTATTAAAAAAAGGGTTGTCCCTGTAGGAACAACCCTTAAAATAAAAATTTAAAAATCTATGCTTAGTAGCCTGGGTTCTGAGTTAAAGAACCGTTAGCTGCTTGAATTTGTGATAATGGAATTGGAAATAAATTCTTATTAGGATCACCAACTGATCCACCCTTAGCACCGGTTTTTTCCCACCATGCGTCAGTAAATTTACCCCAACGAACTAAATTTGTTCTTCTATGTGATTCAAAAATAAATTCTCTTCCACTCTCATCAATGAAATCTTGAACAGATAAAGCAGCAAAAGGCGCTACACCTGCTCTAGTTCTAACAGCATTAACATCTGCTAAACCTTGACTCCAGTCACCTGCAGCCATTGATCTACCTTCAGCTCTGTTAAAATACATTTCAGCTAAACGAATNATAGGGAAGTCATTATCCATATCATTGTTTTGATATTGCTTGTGTCTAAACTTAAACATTCTAGCACCACTTTGTCTCCATGAATCTGGCTCTAACTCATTGATGTAAGGAGAATAATTTAAATCAAGTGTTCCATGAACACCTTCTCCATCAGCAGCTACAGCTTCTGCAGTTGCTTTATCATCATATGCCCAATCAACAAGTTGCTTACCAGCAGAACTCTTCTGAGATCCAGAAAGGAACCATCCTAAACGCTTATCCCCAGCCTCATACTTTCTGTAAAAATCTTCCATAGTTTGGTAACCATTCCATGGTTGAGAAGCAAGGTTAAAAGTATTTTGACTAGGCTGGTGTAAACTCATCTGAGCAAAAGGCATACCCCCTTTACCAGAAGCTTGATCAAAGTCAATAGAGAAAATAATTTCAGGATTATCCTGATTATTAGGAGCTCCAATTGTTAAAACACCAGAAATAGTTTCAGGATCATTCAATCCACTTGACGCAGGTCTAGCACTCAAATTTGGTAGAGAGAAGTTTGCATCAGTAACAAGTGAATAAGGACCGTTAGTAATTACCCAATCAGCAGCATTAGCAGCTTCAGTCCATCTTGCAGTACCATCAGTACCAGCAGTATTAGCTGAAGTCCATACCTTAGCATTAAGGTATAATCTAGATAAAATTCCCATAGCACCATATTGATTAATACGATACTTAGCAGGACTAGTATTTAGATCACTCCCAGATAAGTCAATAGATCCTGATAAAACGTCAGCAGCAGTAATACCTAAAGCAGCTAAAATTTCACTTTCAGCAAATTCAAAAACTTGCTTTCTAGTAGATTGAGCAGGATCTTGTCCAGCAGCAGTAACAATTTTTACACCACCATACATATCCATTAATCTCATATAGAAAAAGGCTCTTAAAACTCTAAGCTGAGCTTTTTCATTAGCAGTAATTGATCCAGCTAAAACGTTATTAATTTCATTAATACCATTAAACTGAGCATTCCATGCATTTCCGTTAGGACCGTGAGCTGAACTAACAGTATGTCTATGAGTAACAACCCATATACCTCCATCATACCAGTCACCACCTTTAACTCCAACTAACATTTCATCAGTTGAAACAGATTGCATAGACCAGTAAGATCCATGTCCAGCACTTCCGCTTCTTAGCTTACCAAAAGCACCTGCTATGTTATCACTTACTCTTTGAGAACTACCATCAGTAGCTCCAGCAGAATAAGTTGGTCCACCACCGCCACCGGCAGCTTTCACGTAAGGACTAGTAAAATCACTTACTAGCTCTTCCTCTAAATCACAAGCCGTAAAGGCTATTAGTGATAAAGACATTAAAGTTATTTTTAAAAAATTCTTCATAATCATTCTTTTTTTTTATTAAAAGTTAATATTTAATCCTAAAGTGAATGTTCTTGAATCAAAGTAGTTATTTCTTCTATCAATACCAGGAGCTAGAATATTTCCAGATCCAGATAATGAACCTCCACCTGCATCATAACCTCCATCAACAATTGAAGGAGTAGGATCGGCACCAGTGTAATTAGTAATTACAAAAGCATTTCTAACATTTAACGAAACGACTGTTGAAGAAATTCCATTAATTGGAAGATCAAGATCGTAAGCAACAGTTAGATTTGCTAATTTTATATAGTCTGCTTTCTCGACATATAAAGAACTGAAAGCAGCCGCTTTAAGGTCGTCATCAGCATATTTTGTATTCACAAAGTTATATGCAAATTGACTACCAATTCTTGGCTCAAAAAATGCTCTCCAAGTATTAACTAGACTATGTCCAAATGCACCTTGGAAAAATGCGTTAATTTGAAATTTACCAACATTAATAGTGTTGTTAAAACCAAGCTCAATTTCAGGATAACCCTGACCAAGTTCTTGGAAATCTCCTGTAGGATCAAGAGCTTTGTCCTGACCTGCAACAATTTGCCCGTCTCCGTTTAAATCTTTGAATTTAGGCTTACCTGTAGCAGTATCAACGCCATCATAGACAGGNCCCCAAATTGTACCAATCTGGTATCCCTCCTTAACTAAAACCATNTTTGTGGCATTTTGTCCTGGAGATCCTAAGTTACCCGTAGTGATACCGTCTTTAGTNGTATATGTTTNAAGTTCTGATTTATTTGTCGACAAAGTAAGTGTTGGCGTCCAAATATCATTAACCTCGTANGAACCTGTAAATTCGATCCCTGTACCTTTAATATCTCCAACATTTTCGAATCTTCTATTAAATCCAAAAACAGCAGCATCAATCTCAGTATCGAAAATAAAGTCAGTAATATCTCTTGTATAATAATCAATTGTTAAATCAAGAGGACCATTTCTGAACTCTACCCCAAAATTCGTTTCTGCTTTTTCTTCCCATTTTAAATCAGGGTTAGCAGCTCTAGCTTGAGTAGTTGCCTGGTCAGAATTACTAAAGTTATANACCAATTGTGATAATCCACTACCTGAAGGTAAAGCTCCAGTTACACCGTAACCTACTCTAACTTTGAATTTTTCAAAAGCAGTNCCGANATATTTATTTAAATCAACACCAATTCCACCTCCAGGGAATACACCCCATCTGTTTTCAGAACCAAGTTTATTTGAACCTTCACGTCTAACGCTTGCATTGACATAAATAGCATTGTCAATAACCAAATTAACTCTACCAAATCCTGCAATAGTTTTATTAGTTGGAGCCTTGTAACTTCCAAGTCCAAGAAGACCAGCATTTAATAGATCTTCAGAAGATCCTATGCTGTATGAATAATCTATAGCCTCATCAGGAAAATCACCAACATTTATTGTTTTCTGGAAATAATCAGCTTCATTATATGAATAACCTGCTGTTACAACCATATCAACACCAGATCCTAAAGATGAATTTAATGTACCATATATCTCATAATTGGCACTTTCATTTTCATAATCTCCATAATCAACTCTACCNGCTCTGTCTCCTAAATTTGCTTGTGTGTTGTAATCATAAACTGATCTAGAAGTTCTGTTTTCAGCACTTGATCTGTTTTTAGCAGCAGTTGCAAAAATTTTCAAATTATCAGTAAGAGCGTAATCTAATGCAATATTATATGCAAATTCGTTTCTATCCTGAGCATAGATACCTTGCTCTTGAATAGCTACTGGATTAAAACTTCTAAATAATCCAAGTGTTTGGAAATATCCACCAGACCTTGTGATTTGNTCNNCAGTAAAATAATTTTGAATCGTTTGAGGAGCATCCTTAAAGTAAACAGGTGCAGTAGGATTGAAAACATTTGCAAATTCTAAAACTTGAGAGTTACCTAGGTCAGANTTTCTCCTTGTNTAAGAAGAGTTTAAGCTTAAACTCAACTTATCATTAAAGGCTTTAGTTTGAATAGACGCTCTAGTATTAAATTGTTGAAAACCTGTAGCTTTCACAACNCCTTCAACATCTCGAGTGTTAACTGAAACTCTAAAGCTTGTTTTATCAAATCCTCCTGAAGCTGCAATACTATTATTTTGAGTAATCGCTTGACGAGTAACCTGGTCAACCCAGTTGTTACTTGCACCAAGATCAGCTCCATTAAAATCTCTAAATTCTTGAGCAGTCATCATTTGAATAGCATTCATTTTTTCAGCAACAGAATATTCTCCGCTATAGCTAAGCTTTATTTTACCCGCTTCACCTTTCTTGGTTGTAACGATAATTACACCACTAGAGCCTCGAGATCCATAAATTGCAGCAGCAGATCCATCTTTAAGAACGTTAATTGTCTCGATATCTCTTGGATCAATGTTGTCTATTGAAGCNCCNGGTACACCATCTATTACAAATAGAGGTGAAACATTTCCACCAAGTGTACTGATA
This sequence comes from Flavobacteriaceae bacterium TMED220, assembly GCA_002169155.2. Classification (GTDB taxonomy): domain Bacteria; phylum Bacteroidota; class Bacteroidia; order Flavobacteriales; family Flavobacteriaceae; genus TMED220. The sequence goes on along the minus strand of NHJR02000022.1, from coordinate 11,011 downwards.
CCTCTAACACGAATAGTTGATCCAGCATTTGGGTTTCCACCTTTACTGTAGATACTCAAACCAGCAACTTTTCCTTCTAAAAGTCCAGCAGCANTAGCNATAGGACCTTTNTTAAACTCTTCAGCAGTAATCTTGGTTACAGCAGAGGTNANTTCTTTCTCTCTCTGCGATCCATAACCTGTAACTACNATTTCTTCTAATTCATTGTCAGAAACTAATGATACTGTAATTTGATCATTGTCTCCAACAGAAACTTCTTGTGATACAAAACCAACAAAAGATATGACCAGCACGTCAGACGAGCTAGCATCTATTGAAAAGTTTCCATCAAAATCTGAAGTTGTCCCATTATTAGTTCCTTTAACAATAATGGTTGCTCCCGGTAAAGGGCCATCCTCACCAGATACTGTTCCTGATATTGTTTGGGCCATCAAAGAAGTCCCTAACAATAAAAAAACTGCAGTAAATAATGATTTCAGTTTAGTTAGATTTTTCATAAAAAATTTAAATTGTTAATAAATTTGATTTTTGTTTAGTTTACCAAAATATGACAATTATGCAAAATATACAAGCAATTTTTAAGAATTTCTCATTAAAACATGTTNNTTTTTGAAATATTGATAATATAATATGTTNAAAAAAATATACNATAGTATTTTTTTTNTAAATTNTNTAGAGNTTTAAATGGGNAAATTATGTACTTCGGGTGGGAATCGAACCCACACTCCAAATGGAACTGGATTTTGAATCCAGCGCGTCTACCAGTTTCGCCACCGAAGCATAAGCAGCTAAATTAAAAAAATAATTAGTGCTTATATTAAAAATATAAATAAAGATGTGTTTAGGCTAAATAAATTTATAAATTTGCAANAGCATATTTTTTTATAAAAAATCTAAATTTTGATACCCGAAGCAAAAATTTTTAGCTGCAATCAAAGCAAAGAACTTTGTGATAAAATAGCAGAATCTTATGGGATTCCTGTAGGCAAAGTATCATTTTCTCACTACAGTGATGGAGAATTCCAACCTTCGTTTGAAGAATCTGTTCGAGGAGCTAGAATTTTTATTGTAGGATCTACCAATCCTAGTTCTGAAAATTTAATGGAAATGTTATTAATGTTAGATGCTGCTAAAAGAGCTTCTGCAAGGCATATAACTGCTGTAATTCCTTATTTTGGTTGGGCAAGACAAGACAGAAAAGATAAGCCTCGTGTACCGATTGGAGCAAAAATGATTGCAAAGATAATTGAAGCGGCAGGAGCCACGAGGATAATTACGATGGACCTTCATGCTGACCAAATTCAGGGTTTTTTTGAAAAACCGGTTGATCACTTATTTGCTTCCACAATATTTGTTCCGCACATTAAGTCTCTAAATCTTGACAATTTAACAATTGCTTCACCTGATATGGGTGGATCAAAACGTGCTTATGCTTATTCAAGNTTTCTTGAAAGCGATGTAGTGATTTGNTATAAACAAAGAAAAAAAGCTAATCTGATTTCTCANATGGAACTGATTGGAGATGTTGAAAAAAAAAATGTTGTTCTCGTAGATGATATGGTAGACACTGCAGGCACTTTGGCTCATGCAGCCAATCTAATGATTGAAAAAGGCGCTAAATCTGTTCGTGCTGTATGTACTCATGCATTATTATCAAGAGATGCGTATACTAAGATTGATGAATCAAAATTAGAACAATTAATAGTTACTGATTCAATNAACAATATTAAAAAAAATTCAAAAATTAAAGTTCTGAGTTGTGCAGAACTTTTTGCCAGCACAATGTATAATGTGCATCACAACAAATCAATAAGTTCAAAATTTATAGTTTAANTAATATTTATCAATGAAATCAATTACAATAAACGGATCGAAAAGAGAAAGCGTGGGTAAAAAAGCTTCTAAAGCCCTACGTAATGCTGAGTTAGTTCCTTGCGTAATTTATGGAGAGAAAAATCCGATTCACTTCAGTGCAAAAGAACTAGATTTCAGAAAACTTATTTATACNCCTAAAGCTCATACAGTTATTTTAAAAATAGAAGATCAATCATTTAATGCAATTATACAAGATGTACAATTTCATCCTGTCAAAGATCAAATTCTTCATGTAGACTTTTACGAAATTACTGACAATAAAGAAGTTTCAATGAACATTCCGGTATCCATTGAAGGGTCTGCACCTGGAGTNCTGCTAAGCGGAGGTGTACTTATAATCAATAAAAGAAAACTAAGAGTTAAAGCTCTAGCTAAAGACCTCCCAGATTCAATCATAGTAGATATTTCACAGCTAAAACTGGGTGAGAAGATCTATACTTTAGATTTAAAAAACGATAATTTTGACTTCCTTCATTCTGATAATACTGTTATTTGTCAGGTTAGAACTGCCAGAACTTCTATTGANGAAGAAGAAGAGGAATTAGAAGAATCAGAAGAAAATACTGAGGCTAAAACTGAAGGATCTGAAACTTCAAAAGATGACTCTGGAGACAAAAAAGAAAATGCAGAAAAGCCAAAGGATAAACCCGAAAAATAATTTTAAAAATTCTTTATTGAAAAACTAAAAATTTATATAACTACGTTTTATGGTAAGACTCAAACTTTTTGAATTCTTGCTAAGTCCGATTTATAAGTCATTAAAAAACTTATTTAAAAGTGAACCTGTTTTGAAAAAAATTCTAATTGTGGGTCTTGGTAATCCTGGTATTGAATATGAAAATACAAGACATAATATTGGATTTAAAATAATAGATAATTTTGCTTTAAAAAAAGAATTGGAATTTGATTCATTTCGATATGGTATGATTTCAAAAAGTAAAATAAAAGGTAAAATGATTATTTTACTTAAGCCTAATACCTTTATGAATTTAAGCGGCAAAGCTATAAACTACTGGATAAAAAAAGAAAAAGTATTGATTGAAAANATTTTAATAGTAACAGATGATTTAAACCTTCCCTTTGGAAAATTAAGATTAAGATCAAAAGGGAATGATGGTGGCCATAACGGATTAAAAGACATTCAAGATAAACTAAATTCAACTAATTATTCTAGGCTGAGATTTGGAATTAAAAATAAGGTTAAAATAGAAAATAAGGTTGACTATGTAATTGGTAAATGGACCAAAAATGAGAGTGAATTATTAAAAAAAATAATTNTTAAAACTGAGAAAATTATAAGTTCTTTTATTTTAAGTGGAGTCAACATTACCATGAATGAATTTAACAATAATTAGTTCACTTTGTTGTGAAATTATAAATTTCTGAAAAAGAAGAATTCCCTTCACTATCAAAAGTCTCAACTTTCCAATAGTAAGTTTTTTCTGGCTCTAAATTTATTTCTGTAATTGAATCCTTTAACTTCTCTTTTACAATAATTAAATCAAGGATATTTTGACCAATCCAAATTGAATAATCAACAATATCATTATCTAAATCAATTCCCTCCCAACTTAATATGATTTTACCTGAGCTTAAATTTACTACCGATTGGTTATTTGGACTTATAATCTTCGCTGGAAATGGAATGTATGAGGATTGTAATGAACCTTCTAAATAAAAATTCCATGATTCACTTTTTTCTGAAATTTTATAAGCCTCTGAATTGGAATTAATCCACCATGAATAGGGCACTCCCTTTTTTAAATTTACCTGTAGATTTGAAAATTTCGTTACGTACTTTACAACTTCTAAACTAATTTGATTTTGAATAACTAATTCATAACTATCTGTATTTTCTGAAGATTGCCATACGAAATTAATATTTGAAAAAAATGAAGAATCTTGAGTTGAATCAAGGCAAATATTATTATTAGTTGGAAAAAGCAAAATAGCTTTTGAAGGGTANGAAATTTTTTCTTTTGAACAAGAAATTANAAATAATATTAAAAACGAGTAAATTGCTCTCATTTCTTAATGAATTTAATAGACTCTGTTTTATCAAAATGATGAATCCTAAGGATATAACTTCCAGTTGTTAATTCATTGGTTGAAATTCTAATTTTCCTAGAAGGCTCTATTTTTTCGATCGTTTTATTTTTAATTAAATTACCTTGAAGATCAAAAATAAATATCTCAAATTTTGTTTTTTCTCCTCCCGCTAAAATAATCAAATTATCATCAACTGGATTAGGATATATAATGGATGAAGAATCTAAATAAATATTTTTCTCATAAGTACCCTGGCATTCTAAATCAGTTTTTATTTTTAAAACATTTAATCCTTTTCTCAAATTCAAAGAAATTTTTGAATCAGAAAATTTGATTTTCTTTTTATTGATGTANATATCGTATGTATCAGCCCCACTTAAATTTAAGCTTACTAATTCTTTTTTTAGATTAATACTTGACTGAACTTTTAACTCTTGGGGTTCACTTATAATTGCCCTAAAACACTGTTCAAAAGTTGTACTTGATGGTATTGAAATACAAATTAGATATTCACCACTACTTAAATTTTCAGCTTGATAAATTTCGTCAGAAAAACTATTGATTGAAAAATAACTATTTGGCCCAGTTAATTTGACTAAATAATCAAATTTAGCTCTTGCCTTTATACTAATTTTACCATTATTTTTTTGACTACAGGTTTCGTTGACTTTAGAAATTTCAAAATTTAACGGATCATAAAAATCACATAAATCGCCAATACCGTTTTGATTTGAATCTGATTGATCCTCATTAGTTACATTTGGACAATTATCAGATTCATTTGCAATAGAGTCAAAATCGTTATTTGGGAATAATTCCCCTCTTAAACAAAAATTTAATTTAAATGAAGTCAGTTGACCAGAATCTTCAGTTTGAGAGTCGACAACCCTTAACCTCCATGTNCCAAAAGAAGAATCACCCTTAAATAAACTTAATTTTTCAAAAGGCTTGTATATTCCTGAATATGGTGACAAACCCTCAGTTATGTAAAATTCTGTTTCATCATCAAAAGTTGTCTCTACAAAATTACTTTTATTACCACCAATATTTCTTACCAAAGCCACTTCTTTTCCACTTGGTGAAATTAATGTGATGTCAAGATCCGATAAATATGTATGGTTTATGGATAAAGTAACATTAAGATCTTCAATTTTTAGATCATATGGTATTTTTATTTCATCATAAGTAATTCCAAAATTATTTGAATCTGCATCTTGAAGATTTACAGGAGAATTTTCAGATATGAAATTTTTACATGAAATTAACTCAGTCTTAAATTTAGAAGTATCTGAAAAATCAGTTTCGACACAATTGTTTATAGCCTTTACCCTCCAGAAGTAATTAGTTTGACTTTTTAAATTATTAACTGAAATACTNTTTAAATTAGTTTCCTTATTTAAAATAAAACTTCTAAAATCATCAAAATCTGATAGTTGAATTTGATATTTATCGGCTCCATCAATTTGTGTCCAATTTAAAGTTGTTGATAATGATTCATTAACAGAGTTATTTAATGGATTTATTGTTGATGGACTTAAAATATTTGAACTTCTTTTTTCAATTTTAATATTTGTAGTATTAGAAATCAAAGAGGAAGAAGTTCCAACTAATTTTAAATTTAAATTTCCATTTATCAAATTTTCAATATTATTGAATTGAATTTTTATTTCAGTATCATTTAATGCAGTTTTTTTTGGAGAAATTTCATATGTTAATCCTTGAGGAATTCCAAGAATTTCAAATTCAACTTCATCATTAAATTGATAGTAACTTTTATATTTAAATGAAATAGTTTTTTGATTTATATCGCAAAACTGAAATTCAGGTTTTTCAAGCTCAAATGAAAAGTCTCTCAGTTCAATTTGAAAATTAGATGCATTTATCGCAAAGTAAATTGAATTATCAGCTGTAATTTTGATTCTTGCTTTAGATGTGGCGATTGAGTCAGGAACAAAAATATATTCTTCACCATCATTTGCCGTTTTTGATAATAACTTGATTGGGAAACTATTACCTCCATCAACAGATAAAAAAATTGAAACAGTTTTAGTATTAATNGGTGATTCAAAAGTATCACCTACGTCCCAAGTTATTTTTTCAATACTTCCAGACCCCCACAATTCTGTTAAAGAGTTTTGAGAAGTTACTTTAAAAGGCTTTGAACTTTCAACGACATTAATTTTAATTTGATCTTGGGCTATTTGACCAGAGTAATTACCAGTACCAATAATTTTATCTCTTACTGTAATTCCCCATTTTATCGCTCTTGCAATAGTTGATACACTTTCCCATTGACTATTTTTTGATGGATCAACTTGAGTTAAATTCCCCTCAAGAATTCTGTTTAAATTTGGTACATACCTAATTGGGCTTATAGATGGGGGAAATGACCTATTTAGGGACCCTGAAATGAGATTAGATGAGAAATTTGAATTATTGACTCTACCGTCATCTAATTGTTCCCATGTAAAAGTCATAGAAACAGAATCAGTATCAGTTGCTGATGCAGTTAACATATATGCAGTACCAACAGGAATAAATGTATTATTGCCTGCAAATACTTGTGGACTAAAGTTTGTATTATCTTCAATATTTTGACAATTTTTAACTTCTAAAACTGAAGAGATTTCNTTTATNGACAAATAATGGAAATAAGGATCGCTATGATCTTGCAAATCGTTTTCCCCAGTAATGCCTGCATATCCCATTATCGTTGAACCACTGCCAGGCTCAACATTTACTCCAGTTCCTTCATTTTCATATGAAAATGTATGGTGAGCTCCAAATTGATGACCTATTTCATGAGCTACAAAATCAATATCAAAATAGTCATTTAAAAATATTCCTCCCCCCGAAAAATCAATAAAAGGGTGTGTTGAATAAGCCCTTCCTTTTTGACCATCAACACAGACACATCCAATGCAGCCAGACTCGCCATCAGGNATATTACTGTATGCAAAAAGATGCCCTAAATCATAATTAGATTCACCAATATTTTTTGATAGAGTTTCCTGTAATTCGTTACTTAAATTCGATCTATATGGCTGATTTAATTGATTATCATAAATCAAAGAATCATTAGAAACCAACTCCAGTCGAATACCTAAATCAGTTTCAAAAACCTCATTGACTCTATTTATTGTACTAACCACTGCAGCATAAGCATCTTGTTTGTTACTCCCATTGTCATTATTATTATCTCCCCAAAATTCTGTATAAGAAGCGGTAGCAGAAACAGCAATTTTGAAAACGCTTATTTTTCTATCTAACTCTATAGTTTTCTTCTGTTTTTGTATTGTATTATTGTATGAAAATTTAAATTGACTTTTATTCTCTGACAAACAATTTAATCTAGAATATGAATTATATAATTCATTTTTATTTTTGTAATATATGTGTTCCCCTTGNGATGAGTTTTTGATTGGTTGAATATAAATTATTTCTTCAGGTAAAACTATCATTCCATTCAACCCATTATCGGTAAAGGACCCTCTTATTTTAACGTTTGATCTTGAATTACTATAACCAATAAAAGTTTTAATATGAGGATATTTTATTTCTAATTCATTAGATAAAACTGAATTTTTATAAATGTGAAACTCTTCCAATTGATTATTTTCATTTGGAAAAAAAACAGAAACCTCACTAGATTTGAATGCAAAAGGATATTTCAATTGGTTTAACTTTTTTTTGATTTCTGGTAAATTTAAAACCGCATGATTTATTTGTCTTTCATTTTTTTCAACATTTGAATTAATCTTTATTTCAGATTTATCAAATCTCGATAACATCCAATAATCCTGAGCATTAGAATAAAAAAATCCAGTTAGGATTAAAATAAAAGGAAACAAAAATTGTTTGAAATTCAAATTGATTGACTTGTCATTAAAAATTATTGTAGGAAAGCATTTTTAATATAGAAATTACAACTAAAAAAAGCTAATTTTACANATACTAAATATACTTCTTTTTGATGAAATTGATTAAAGGAATTAATAATTATANAGAAAATAAAAAATGTTTTTTAACTATCGGGACTTTCGATGGTATTCANCAAGGTCATCAAAAAATCATTAAAAACCTTGTTTCAGAATCGAGAAAAAAAAATCTTTTATCAGTTGTTTTAACTTTTTCACCTCACCCCAGAATTGTTTTACAAAAAGACACATCAATTAAATTAATTGATACAATTGATGAAAAAATATCAATATTAAAAAAAATGGNGGTTGATGTTTTAGTTATTCATCCATTTNCTATTTCTTTTTCAAAACTNGGGCCCNTAGAGTTTACCCAAGAAATATTAGTTAAAATTTTTAAAATCCATAAACTTTTTATTGGTTTTGACCATAGATTCGGAAAAAACAGAGAGGCTTCAGTAGATGACCTAATCGAATATGGTCCTAAATATAATTTTAAAGTAAAAAAAATCAGGGCATTTGAAATTGACAAAATCAATATTAGTTCTACTAAAATTAGAAATGAGATTTTAAAAGGTAATTTAGATGTTGTAAATAAATTTTTGGGAAGGCCTTTTATATTATCAGGTAATATTAAAAAAGGTGATGGTATTGGCAGAAAAATTAATTTCCCTACTGCTAATCTAGAAATAAAGGAAAATCATAAAATTGTTCCTGCTAAAGGGGTATATATTATTAAATGTAATATCCTAAATACAGACTATTTGGGAATGATGAATATTGGAAATAGGCCAACTTTAAACGGTAAAAATCAAACAATTGAAATTCATTTTTTTAATTTTAATAGAGATATTTATGAGCTAAAAATTCAAGTTTTTATTATTAAAAAAATCAGAGATGAAATTAAATTTAGTTCACTTAATGCTTTAAAAAATCAGCTAAAAAAAGACAAAATTAAATGTATTAACATTAGTAAAGAATCCCAGAATTTTAAATCAATATCTTTGTGAAAGAATATTTTAAATTATGTTAGAGTTAAATTATATAAGAGAGAATAAAAATGATGTGATTTCAGGTCTTGAGAAAAGAAATTTTAAAGACCTAGGATTAATCGAAGAAATTATTTTAACTGATAAAATCAGAAGGGAAACTCAAAAAAACTTAGATTCTAAACTTCATGAAGCAAATTCTTTAACAAAAGAAATTGGATTATTTTTCAAATCAGGAAACATAAAAAAAGCTGAAAACTTTAAATTAAAGTCTGCTGAAATAAAAACAACTACAAAATTACTTCAAGAAAAACTTGATAGTATAGAAAAAAAATTAAGTGAATTAAGATTCCAAGTTCCAAATATCCCTAACTCTATTGTTAAAAAAGGTTTTTCAGAAAAAGATAATGAAGAAATTGAAACATTTGGAAAAATAAACAAATTAGAGGAAAATTTGATTCCCCATTGGGAATTAGCAAAAAAATATAATTTAATTGATTTTGATCTTGGAAGTAAGATAACTGGTGCTGGATTCCCAGTATATATTGATAAAGGGGCAAAGCTTCAAAGAGCTTTAATTAATTTTTTTATTGACAAAAATGTGAAAGCTGGGTACAGAGAAATTCAAGTTCCATTACTTGTAAATGAAGCTTCAGGAATTGGAACAGGACAATTACCAGATAAAGAAGGTCAAATGTATCATGTAAATAATGAAAACCTATATCTAATTCCTACCTCAGAAGTCCCTTTAACAAATATTTACAGAAACAAGATAATAAATGAAAACGCTTTGCCAATAAAAATGACTTCTTACACTCCATGTTTTAGAAGAGAAGCGGGGAGTTATGGCTCTCACGTAAGAGGTCTAAACAGNCTTCATCAATTTGATAAAGTAGAAATTGTAGAGATAGTTAAACCTGNAGAATCTGATAATGCCCTTAATAAGATGATATCTCATGTTAAAGATATACTTATAGAACTTGAACTACCTTCAAGAATTTTAAGACTTTGTTCTGGTGACCTTGGTTTTACCTCATCATTAACTTATGACTTTGAGCTTTATTCTGTTGGTCAAAAAAAATGGCTTGAAGTCAGTTCAGTCTCAAATTTTGAAAGTTTTCAATCTGAAAGGTTACAACTAAGGTATAAAACTAAAAAAGGAGAAAAAAACCTTTTACACACTCTTAACGGTAGTAGTCTTGCTCTTCCAAGAGTTATAGCTGCTCTTCTTGAAAATAATCAATCAAAAGATGGGATTAGAATACCTAAAGCACTTNTACCATACACTAACTTTGATATGATTTACTGAAATCTAAAAAAATTAAATATTTTAAAAAATGATTTTAGTAAAACCAAAAAAAAAATTAGGTCAACATTTCCTGAAAGATGAAAATATTGCAAAAAAAATTGTTTCTCAACTATATTTTGATGATTACTCCTTGGTCCTAGAAATTGGTCCAGGCATGGGGGTCTTAACAAAATTTATTCCTAAGAACAAAAAAATTTATTTAATTGAAATTGACAAAGATTCAATTGAATTCCTTAAAATTCATTTTAAAAATTTAATTAAAAATATAATTCACGATGATTTTCTAAAATTTAATTTGAAAAAATTTATTAATCAAAATCAAATTGGAATAATAGGAAATTTTCCATATAATATTTCCTCACAAATTTTATTCAAAGTCATTAATCATAGAAATAATATTCCTTTTTTATGTGGTATGTTCCAAAAAGAAGTCGCTGAGAGGATTTGCCATAATAAAGGGTCAAAAAAATATGGTATAATATCAGTAATCGCTCAAGCATTTTATGAAACTGAGTTTTTATTTGAAGTCTCACCAAAAGTTTTTTCACCTCCCCCTAAAGTTAAATCGGCAGTTATTAAATTATCTAGGAGAAAGAATTTTAAACTTAAATGTAATGAGGATTTATTTTTTAAAGTTGTTAAACTTTCTTTTCAACAAAGAAGAAAAAAAATAAAAAATAGTTTAAAAAATTTACATTTGGACATTAATCTAATTGAAGATACTATCTTTGATTTACGTCCAGAAAATTTAAACTATAAAGATTTTATAGAATTAACTCAAAAAATTGAAAGTAAAAATGTCAGGATTTGAAATTAATTCAGAATCAATAAAAAAAATTAAAAGTTTAGTTAAAAGAAAAAATAACAGACTT
>NHJR02000021.1 GCA_002169155.2 Flavobacteriaceae bacterium TMED220 | reverse complement strand
TGATTCTTTTACAATTTTACTAAGAATTTTATCAGATTCATTATAAACTAAAACACCTCCTGGAACAATCGAATCAATAAATTTTCTAAATTGATTAGTATATTCATTAAATGTAGGGAATACATTTATATGATCCCATGAAATCCCGGAAATTAGAGCGATATTTGGTTTATACCACAAAAACTTAGATTTCAAATCTAAAGGAGAAGACAAATATTCATCTCCTTCTATTAATATAAACTCATTCTCTTCTTTTAATTTAACCATAGTATCAAATCCCTCAAGCTGAGCCCCCAACATATAATCGACATTAATACTATTATATTTAAGAACATGAAGAATCATTGAAGAAATTGAAGTTTTCCCATGACTACCTGAAATAACAACACGAGTTTTTAATTTAGAAAATTCATATAAAAATTCTGGGTAAGAAAAAATCCTGATATTCTGTTTTAGTGATTCTATTAACTCAGGATTGTCTTTTTTTGCATGCATCCCAATTATCACAAAATCAATTTCCTTATTAATTCTATTCTTGTTCCAACCTAACTTATCTGGCAATAAATTATATTTCTTTAAATTAGATAATGATGGCTCAAAAATCTTATCATCACTACCTGAAACCTTATAACCTTTTTTAAAAAGTTCAATTGCCAAATTATGCATTGCACTCCCACCAATTGCAATAAAATGAATTTTCTTCATTTTAAATTTCTATTTAATAATTTTTTAGCTTCATTAAAATTAGGATTTAATGACAAAGACTCATTCAAATAATACTCTGATTTTAAAACATCATTTAATTTATAATGAATCTGAGCTAATCTAAAATATATCCATTCTTTTGGAATTACATTACTTAAATTATACTTTAAAATATTTTCCAAAAAACATGAGGAATCATCAAAAAATATATCATGAAGTATTGCAATTTCTATCAAATCATAATAAAGATTTTTTCTTAATCTATTTTTGTATTCAATAAATTTTTCACAATTATATTTCCTATTAAAAAGTCTTATTGCTTTAGTATAATGTATTTTTGATATTTTTTTTCTCCCTTTGACCTCTTCAATTAGCCCTTTTGTTAAGTTACCTTCAATTGAATCATTTATCATAACTCTATTTGCATAGTACTCAGATTTTTTAAAACTTCCTCCCAAAAACATTGGCAATTGTGCATATAACTTAGATAGACTGATCATGCTCAAAACATGATTTTTATTTAATTCTAAAGCTTTTTCAAAATGTGAAATTGCTTTTTTAACATATTTTATGGCTGACATTGAATTTAACTGCTTAGCAATTATTCCTGAGTAACCTCCAATTCTGTAATGATTTTCATATGAGTTTTCTCCTAACTCTAGTCTTTTCTCCGTGAACTCTATTGCTCTCCTGTAATCTTTTTTTTGGTCAGATAAATCTGATAAATATTTATAATCTTCTAAATCCTTTATCTCTTTTTCAAATTTTTTTATAATACTAATGTATTCAAAATCGTTTTGAAAATCATAAACATCAAACGGAGTTGGGCTTTGAGAATTTAATTGATTTTGAAAAATAAAAAAAAATAAAAAATATATTATATAAATCTTCATATTATTATTTAAATGACTTTTAACTGTTTAGTTTTTTCCAAAGTAAATCTTTAAGTCTACTAATTCCCATTTTTGAGAAAGAAGAAATCATAACTTTATTAATTTTGGAATTAAATTCTCCTTCTATTTCATTAAAATATTCATCGTATAATTCTTGATCCAATAGATCACATTTTGTAAATGCTATAATGATCTGTTTATCAATTAATTCCGGATTAAATTTCACTAGTTCTTTTTGCAATATATTAAACTCATCTTTCAAATTTTTTGAATCAATTGGAATTAAATAAAGCAATATAGAATTTCTTTCTATATGTCTCAAAAAATAATGTCCCAATCCTTTACCATCTGACGCTCCTTCGATTATTCCTGGAATATCTGCCATCACAAACGATCGATAATCATCAAAATTAACAATCCCTAAATTAGGTTTTAAAGTAGTAAATTCATAATCAGCAATTTTAGGTTTTGCGGAAGTGATTTCTGATAATAAAGTTGACTTTCCTGCATTTGGAAATCCAACTAGCCCTACATCAGCTAATAATTTTAATTCTAAAGTGATTTGCATTTCAATTCCCTTCTTCCCTGGTTGAGCATATCTAGGAGTCTGTCTTGTGGATGTCTTAAAATGACTATTCCCCCTTCCTCCAATTCCACCTTTAAGTATTATTTCTTGTTTGTTTTTTTCTGAAATTTCAAAAATAAGTTTATTGGTTTCAGAATTTTTAATAAGTGTTCCAATGGGTACGTCAATATAAAGATCTTTACCATTTTTTCCAGAAGATTGATTTTTGCTTCCATCACCTCCATGTCCAGCTTTAAAAAACTTTTGAAATTTAAATGAATATAAGGTCCATAAATCTGAATTGGCTCTAAAAATCACATTGCCTCCTCTACCACCATCTCCTCCATCTGGTCCCCCTTTAGTTATAAATTTTTCACGGCGTAAATGAACAGATCCTTTACCTCCATTACCAGAACTAATTGTAATTTTTACAAAATCAACAAAATTACCCTCTGTCATTTAACAATGATTTGTCTATCAAACTTATTAGACGTTTATTCACTTCTCTGACCTTTCCAATACCATTAATGGAGTGAAATTTTTTTTGATTTTCATAGAATACTTTTAAAATTGATGTTTTTTTATTGTACTCTTCAAATCTGTTTCTAATTTTCTCCTCATCTTGATCATCAAGCCTTCCTCCAATTTTACCTCTATTTAANAATCTNNTTATTAATTCTTCNTCATTTGCTTCTAATGCAATTGTTATTGTAATATGCATATTTTTTTTTGCAAGAAATTTATCTAAAGCTTTTGCTTGATCAATAGTTCTTGGGAATCCGTCAAATATATAACCTTTTACATCTACACTTTTATCAACTTCATTTTCTAACATACTTATAGTCAAATTATCAGGAACAAGATCTCCTTTATCCATGTAAAACTTNGCTAATTCNCCTAGTTTAGTTGAATTTTTAATATTGTATCTAAAAACATCACCTGTNGAAATGTGTAAAAGATTATATTTAGTTCTTAAAAATTCGGCTTGAGTACCTTTTCCAGCTCCAGGCTTTCCAAATAGGACAATATTAATCATATAATAATAATTATTAATTATAATACAAAGATATCTTTTTTGAATAGTGTTTAAAAAATTCCGAAGATATATCCGTATTTTAGTAAAAATATATATGGATTTTTTTTCTTCTAATAAAAAATTTGGAATTTTGGGTGGTGGCCAACTAGGTAAAATGCTTCTTACTGCAACTCAAAAATGGGACATAACGACTTACGTATTGGATCCAAATAAAAATGCTCCTTCGAGGTTTTTCTGTAATTTTTTTAAGCAAGGAGATTTTAAAGATTATGACACGGTTTATGATTTTGGAAAAAATTTAGATTTAATAACATTTGAAATTGAACATGTAAATCTTGAGGCACTCCTTAAATTAGAAGAAAAAGGAGTTATGGTTTATCCTTCACCAAGAAATTTATCTATAATTCAAGATAAATTCTCTCAAAAAAAATTTTATCAAAAAAATAATATTCCAACTGCGGAATTTGTTTTTTTTAGTAAAAAAAATGAATTGGAAAATGCCTTAAAAAACAATATTATATCCTTACCATTTGTATGGAAATCAACAAGATTAGGATATGATGGATATGGTGTAAAAGTCATTAAATCTAAAAAAGATTTATCTAAAATAAGTGACGTCCCTTGTATTATTGAAAATCTTATAAAATTTTCAAATGAACTTTCTGTAATTGTTTGTAGAAACCCAAATGAGGAATCAAAAATTTATCCTGTAATTGAAATGGAATTTAATAAGCTATCTAATCAAGTTGAAAATGTGATTTGCCCAGCCCAAATTTCTAATCAATTAAGGATTAAGGCCAAAAAAATTGCTTTAAAAGTTTCTAAATCATTCGATCACGTTGGGCTTTTAGCAGTTGAAATGTTTTTAACCGAAGAAAAGGAGATTTTAGTAAATGAAGTTGCACCCAGACCACATAATAGCGGCCATTTTACAATCGAAGGATCACTAACTGATCAATTTGAACAACATTTAAGAGGAATATTAAATCTACCTTTAGGAGAAACAAACTTAATTTCACCAAGTGTTATGATAAATTTAGTAGGACCAGTTGGGATTAATGGAAAATTTTCATTTAAGAATATTAAAAAAATACTTAAATTAAAAGGAGTAAATCCTCATATTTATGGTAAAAAAGAAACTCGTCCAAATCGAAAATTAGGTCATGTTACTATTTTAAATGAAAATATAATAAAAGCAAAAAAAATTGCTACAAAAATTAAAGAAACAGTAAAAATAATTTCAAAATAATATGGCACAAATAGGAATAATTATGGGAAGCAAGTCTGATATGCCAGTCTTAAAAGAAGCAATAGAAATAATTAAAGAATTTAAAATTGAATATGAAGTCGATGTTGTATCTGCACATAGGACACCTGAAAAAATGATTGAATATGGAAAAAAAGCTCATGAAAGAGGTATAAAAGTCATTATTGCAGGAGCTGGAGGAGCTGCTCACTTACCTGGAATGATTGCTGCATGTAGCCCCCTTCCAGTAATTGGTGTCCCAGTAAAATCAAAAAATTCAATTGATGGATGGGATTCAATTTTATCTATACTTCAAATGCCTGGTGGAGTACCTGTTGCTACTGTAGCTCTAAACGGAGCAAAAAATGCAGGAATTCTTGCTGCACAAATTATAGGTACATTCGATACAAAAATTAGAGAAGAGATAATTACCTACAAAAAAATAATGGAAAAAAAAGTTATTGATTCTTTTAAAAAATAATATTTTGAAATCTGTTTTATTAAATAAATTTAACACCCCCTATAATAGTATACCCTTCAGCAAAATTAAGCCTAGTGATTTTTTTTACTCTATTAAAGAAGAAATAAAAATCACTTTAATAAAAATANATNAAATATGTTCACAAACAGATAAACCGTCATTTAAAAATACAATTGAACCTTTATCAAACTCTACTGAAAAACTGAAAATCATNTCAGGTATTCTATTTAACTTGAATAATGTTGAAACCAATTTAGAAATTCAGAAAACAACAAAATTAATTTCTCCAATACTTTCAAAATTTTATAATGATTTAAGTTTAAATAAAAAATTATTTAGGCGTGTGAAAAAATTTTATTTAGAAAATAAAAAAAAATTAACTGATGAAAAACTGTCTCTTTTAAATAAACTTTATAATAGTTTTATTAGAAATGGTGCTCTACTTAATGAAAAAAATAAAAAAAGACTTCGTTTAATTGACAAAAAACTATCACTGCTGGGATTAGAATTTGGAGAAAACTTATTGTCTGATAGTAAAATATTTTATATAAATATTAAAAATGAAAAAAAACTTTTAGGCATACCTTTAACAAGTATTGAACTTGCAAAAGATAAAGCGAAATTAATGAATAAAAGTGGTTGGGTTTTTTCATTAGATTATCCAAGTTACATCCCTTTTATGAAGTTTTGTGAGGACAGAGATTTAAGAAAAAAAATGTCTATTGCTTTTGGTAAAAGAGGCTTTCAAAAAAATAAAAATAATAATGAAAATATAATTTTTCAAATAATTAAATTAAGAAAAGAAAGGGCTAAATTATTAGGATTTGAGTCACATTCTGAATTTGTTTTAAAGGAAAGAATGGCTAAATCTGAAAAAAATGTAATATCATTCCTTGATAATCTGAAAAAAATCAGTTTACCGCTGGCAAAAAAAGAATGGAAAGAACTAGAAAGATTTTCAAAAAAAAATTTAAAAATTAATAAAATTCAGAAATGGGATATTGCATATGTTTCTGAAAAGATGAAGAAATTTTTATTTGACCTAGATGAAAAAGATATCAAACCATTTTTTCAGCTAAAAAAAGTATTAGGTGGTATATTCAAAATATCAAAAAAACTTTACGGATTAAACTTTAAAATCAACAAAAAAATTGAAACTTATCACAAAAATGTTGATTGCTATGAAGTATATAAAAATAATAAATATTATGGATTATTTTACACCGATTTTTATCCTAGAGATGGTAAAAGAAATGGTGCATGGATGACCTCATATATTCCACAAAAAAAAGGACAAAGACCCCATGTCTCGATAGTTTTTAACTTTTCCCCTCCTTCAAAAGAAGTGGATTCTTTGTTAAGCTTCTCTGAGGTGACTACACTTTTCCATGAATTTGGGCATGCACTTCATGGGCTTTTAGCTAATTCAAAATATAGTTCATTAAGTGGTACTTCGGTACTCTGGGATTTTGTAGAACTTCCAAGTCAAATTATGGAAAATTGGTGTTACCAAGAGGACTCATTAAAAATATTTGCAAAACATTACATAACAAACAAAACCATTTCAAAAAAAATAATTAAGAAAATTCAAAAAATATCTAATTTTCAAAAAGGGATTGAAACAATAAGACAACTAGGTTATTCATACATTGATATGTCATTTCATAATATGGAGTCAAATAAAATAAACTCTATCAAAAACCACGAACAAAATCTTTTGAAAGATATTCAATTCACACCAGATATTAAGGAAAACTCTATAAGCACTTCATTTTCGCATATCTTCAGTGGTGGATATTCTTCTGGCTATTACAGTTATAAATGGGCAGAAGTTTTAGATGCTGACGCATTTGAATTATTCATTGAGAATGGAATATTTAATAAAAAAATTTCTAATTCATTTTGTAAAAATATTTTATCCAAAGGTGGAACTCAAGATCCAATGAAGTTGTATTTAAAATTTAGGGGTAAAAAACCTGATCCAAAAGCATTACTGAGAAGATCAGGATTAGTATAACAATAATTAATTTTCTTTTTTTATTTAATTTTTAAATGTAATTATAAAAAGTGTTCATAAGTATCCCTTTTTAGTTAAAAACTTCTTCGTTTTATCCTTAATTGACTATTTAAAAAAAGAGTTTTTAATATAATTTTGTATAAACAAAATCATAAATGATAAATTCTTTCTTAAAATCCCATCTTGGAAATACAAATCAAGATGATATAAACTTCATGTTAAATAAAATTGGTGTTGAAAATATAAATGAATTGATGAGTCAAACCATCCCTAATGATATTTTCTTAGATCAGGAATTAAATTTACCAAAAGGCATAAGTGAAAACGAATATCTTAAAAGATTAGAAAAAATTTCAGAAAAAAATATACTATTCCAAAATTATATTGGTTTAGGTTATAATAAATCTATCACTCCAAGTGTTATAAAAAGAAATATTTTAGAAAATCCTGGTTGGTATACTGCATATACCCCTTATCAAGCTGAAATTGCTCAAGGCAGACTTGAAGCTTTATTTAATTTTCAAACTGTTATAACTGAACTTACAGGAATGAAAATTGCAAATGCCTCTTTATTGGACGAAAGCACTGCTGCGGCTGAAGGTATGAGCTTACTTTTTAACATTAGATCAAATGAACAAAAAAAGAATAATATCTCTAAGTTTTTTGTTTCAAATAGAGTTTTACCTCAAACTATTGATCTATTAAAAACAAGAGCAGAACCGATTGGAATTAATATAATTGTTGACTGTGAAAATGATTTTAATTATACTAACGATTTTTTTGGTGCACTATTCCAATATCCGGGCAAACATGGAGAAATAATAAATCTCCCTCAACATGTTGAAAAAGCCACCGCCCTCAATATTAAAACAATGGTAGCTGCAGATCTTTTAAGTTTGACTTTACTTGAAGCCCCAGGTAAATTTGGAGTAGATATTGTTGTTGGTACATCTCAAAGATTTGGTATACCACTTGGTTATGGTGGCCCACATGCTGCCTTTTTTGCTACCAAAGAAGAATACAAAAGATATATACCTGGTAGAATAATTGGACAAACAATTGATATGGACAATAATCCTGCTTTCAGGATGGCCCTTCAAACTAGAGAGCAACATATTAAAAGAGATAGAGCAACATCAAATATTTGTACTGCTCAAGTTCTATTAGCTGTTATGGCAAGTATGTATGCAGTTTTCCATGGACCTAAAGGATTAAAAATGATTGCATGGGAAATTCATGAAAAAGCAAAAAAGTTGGATTTAATATTAAACAATTTTGGAATCGAACAGTTAAATGAGAACTTCTTCGACACACTAAAGATCAGAATCCCTGCACAAGAAATAAGAAAAATTGCAGAAAAAAATTTNATNAATTTTTTATANATAAATGANTCTACCATTTCAATCTCTTTAAATGAAGGAGTAGATGAAAANGATTTAAATAAAATAATTAATGTTTTTGAAACTTTTATTAATAAAAAANNAGGTAAAGAAANTTATATTTCTAATTCATCCANACTNCCTGAAAACCAATTAAGAAAGTCTGATTTTTTATCAAATGTCACATTCAATTCATATCATTCTGAAACTNCANTAATGAGATATATTAAATCACTTGAACAAAAAGACCTNTCGCTAACTCATTCAATGATTCCTCTTGGATCTTGTACNATGAAATTAAACTCNGCAAGCGAAATGTTGCCAATAAGCTCGTCAAAATGGGCTGATATTCATCCCTTTGCTCCTCTTAATCAAGTNGAGGGTTATACTCAAATACTNAGTGAACTATCAAATCAATTAAACATTATTACTGGATTTTCAGCTACATCTTTGCAACCAAANTCAGGNGCTCAAGGTGAATATGCTGGTTTAATGATAATTAGAGCTTTTCATGAATCAAATAATGACTTTAACAGAAAAATATGTTTGATTCCTGCTTCTGCCCANGGAACCAATCCAGCTTCAGCTGTTATGGCTGGTATGAAAGTAATTGTTATAAAAACTGATGAAAAAGGAAATATTGATTGGNAAGATTTAAAATTAAAAACCAACCAATATAAAGATCAACTTTCAGCATTAATGATAACTTATCCATCTACCCATGGTGTTTTTGAGTCTAACATTAAAGAAATTACAAATTTAATTCATGATAATGGGGGACAAGTATATATGGACGGTGCTAATATGAATGCNCAAGTAGGCATAACAAGTCCAGCAAAAATNGGAGCNGATGTTTGTCATTTAAATCTTCACAAAACTTTTGCGATTCCACATGGAGGTGGTGGNCCTGGAGTNGGTCCAGTTTGTGTAGCTNAACATTTATCTGAATTCTTACCTTCAAATCCNGTTATTAAAACTGGNGGTAAAAANGGTATTAAAGCTATTTCAGCGGCACCTTGGGGATCAGCACTAGCATGTATTATTTCATATGGATATATAAAAATGCTTGGNAAAGATGGTTTAAAAAAATCTACCCAAAATGCTATACTTAANGCTAATTACATCAAGTCNAGATTAGAGGGTGCATATAAAATACTNTATTTAGGNGAAAATGGTAGAACTGCTCANGAATTAATAATTGATTTAAGACCATTTAAAAAATTTGGGATTGAAGTAATTGATGTAGCTAAAAGACTAATGGACTATGGATTNCATGCNCCTACAGTATCTTTCCCTGTTNCAGGAACAATGATGATAGAACCGACTGAAAGTGAAAATATTAAAGAAATAGATCGTTTTTGTGATGCACTTATNTCTATAAGACTAGAGGTTGAATCATGTAACAATCATGATGAAAAAAGTATTCTTAAAAATGCTCCTCATACATTAAAAATGGCAACCGATGATCACTGGCACTATGAGTANAGCAGGTNAAAAGCTATCTATCCTTTAGAATATGTTAAAGAAAATAAATTTTGGCCAAGTGTAAGGAGAGTTGATGAAGCTTTTGGAGATCGTAATTTAGTTTGTAGCTGTTCTTCAATAAATGAATTCATAAAAGTCTAATAATAAGTATTTTGTCAAATTCATATTTTTTATTAATCAAAAATTTTTTAAAATTGAATATCGTACATGTCCTTTTTTTGGTTGTTGATTTAATGACTAAAAATTTAATTTTAAAAAAATATATTTAATTATGAGCTACATAATTACTGGAACTGGGAGCTACATACCTAAAAAAACAAAAAAAAATATAGATTTTATCAATAGCTCTTTTTACAATGAAGATGGATCTAGAATCAATACTCCAAATGCTGAAACAATTAGTAAATTTGAATCAATAACTGGTATTAAAGAAAGAAAATATGTTTCTGAAAATCTTAACACCTCTGAAATTGGTTATTTTGCTTCGCTAGAAGCAATTAAATCCGCTAAAATTGATCCTGAAACAATTGATTACATAATATTTGCCCACAATTTTGGAGACATTATGCATGGTGTAAATCAATATGAAGCTATGCCCAGCCTTGCTGCAAAAGTTAAATCAAAACTAAAAATAAAAAATCCTAAATGTGTTTGTTATGATATCATATTTGGTTGCCCTGGATGGGTAGAAGGATTAATTCAAGCTAAAGCCTTTTTAGAATCAGGTATGGCAAAAAAATGCTTAGTTATTGGTGCTGAAACTTTATCTAGAGTTGTTGACCACCACGACAGAGACACTATGATATTTTCAGATGGAGCTGGGGCATCACTAATTGAAAATAAAAATATAGAAGGAGGCATATTATCTCACAACAGCGCCACATATACATATAATGGTGAAACTGAAATGCTTTTCATCGGAAATTCATACAATAAGAATATAAAAGATAGATTTATTAAAATGAAAGGAAGAAAAGTTTATGAATTTGCTCTTAACAATGTTCCAAATGCAATGAAAGAATCCCTTGAACTTGCTAATGTCGAAATTGAAAACCTTAAAAAAATATTTATCCATCAAGCAAATAAGAAAATGGATGATGCTATAATGAAAAGATTTTTTCGTTTATATAAGCTTAAAGTGCCAAACTNNATAATGCCTATGAATATTGAACTTCATGGTAACAATTCNGTAGCTACAATNCCAACACTTTACGATCANGTCATTAGAAATGAAAAAAAAGATCACTCCCTTAAAAAAGGAGATATAATTCTTTTTGCTTCTGTGGGAGCAGGAATGAATATAAATTCCATAGTTTACCAAGTTTAATTCATAAAATTTTATTTGATTAATCACTTAGTTTTTAAATTTCAAAAGGTTTAGCTTAACTTTGTTACATGAGATTACTTTTTCATTTTGGCAGATATTTTTTAATGATCCAAAAGACTTTTAAAAAATTTACAAAATGGNCTATGTTAAAAGAATTAATTTTTCGTGAAATTGATGATTTAATTATAAGATCAATAGGTATAATTTCATTTCTATCTTTTTTTGTTGGGGGTGTTGTAGCAATTCAAACAGCAATTAATATTGACAATCCACTTCTCCCTTCTTATTTAATCGGTTTTACAACGCGTCAGTCAATAATTTTAGAGTTTGCTCCAACTTTCATTTCTGTAATTATGGCAGGTAAAGTTGGCTCATTCATTACTTCAAGTATTGGGACAATGAAAGTTACTGAGCAAATAGATGCTTTAAAAGTTATGGGAGTTAATACATANAATTACTTAATTTTTCCTAAAATTATTGCTCTAACTTTATTTCCTTTTTTAATAACAATTGCAATGTTTCTTGGGATTTTAGGTGGATATATAGCTTGTGTTTCTGGAGGGTTTTCAAGTCATGCAGACTTTATAGAGGGATTACAATTAGATTTTATACCATTTCATGTTACATATGCATTTATTAAATCATTTATTTTTGCATTGATTCTTGCTACAGTTCCTTCTTATCATGGGTACTTCATGGAAGGAGGAGCTCTTGGAGTTGGTAAAGCAAGTACAACNTCTTTTATCTGGACAAGTGTTTCTATTATAATTGCAAATTCATTAATAACTAATATTTTATTAACATAAAATGATAAGAATTGATAGTTTAAAAAAAATATTTAATGATTCTGTAGTTTTAAATAATATAGATACAGTTTTTGAAAAAGGCAAAACAAATCTTATTATAGGACAAAGTGGATCTGGTAAAACAGTACTATTAAAATGTATATTAGGGCTTTTTGAAATTGAAAAAGGAAAAATTATTTTTGATAATTTGGTACTTGCTGCATTGGCAAGTAAAGAAAGATCAAAATTGAGGCAGGATATGGGAATGGTTTTTCAGGGGAGTGCGTTATTTGATTCAATGAATGTAATTGAAAATGTTATGTTTCCCATGAAAATGTTTACCGACAAATCAATTGACGAAATTTCTGAAAGAGCAAATATTGCAATCAAAAGGGTTAATTTAATTAATTCAAATTCTAAGTTGCCCAGTGAATTATCTGGTGGGATGAAAAAAAGAGTTGCTATTGCAAGAGCAATTGTAATGAATCCTAAATATTTATTTTGTGATGAACCAAATTCAGGACTAGATCCTAAAACTTCAATTTTGATTGATAATCTAATTAATGAAATAACTAAAGAATTCAACATTACAACTGTTATAAATAGTCATGACATGAACTCTGTAATGGAAATTGGAGAAAAAATTATTTTTTTAGAAGATGGTNTAAAAAAATGGGAAGGAACAAATAAAGATATTTTTAATACNGAGAATGANGCTGTAACNAAGTTTGTTTATTCATCTGAGCTNTTCAAAAAAGTANGGAANGTNTATTTAAAAAAATAANTTNTTTTACATTTTATCTCCAAANTCCTTTTTTANATTTTTAACTATATTTTTTAATTTNTGGTCATCTCCTTTTGGNTAAATNAAAAGAACATCNTTATCTAAAACAACAATAAAATCTTTNAATCCNTTAACCACAANTAGTTTATCAGATTTATTATANACAAGACTTCCGGANACATCCTCCANATAAAGATTTTTTTTTAGAGTAAAATTAGAATTTTCATCTTTTTCACTCTTGTTAAGTAAAGATGTCCAGGTTCCTANATCACTCCAATCAAAATCTGCTATGATAGAATAACAGTTTTTAGTTTTTTCCATAATTGCAAAATCAATTGAAATTTCGTCCAACAGAGAATAATTTTGATTAATAAAATCTTTTTCACTTTTAGTATCAAAAAGATCATAACCGTCATTTAAAATTTTGAACATTTTTGGTTGGAATTTTTTAAATTCAGATAAAATATCAAAATTTTTCCAAACAAAAATTCCAGAATTCCAAAGAAATTTTTCTGATTTTAAGTATTTTTTTGCATTTAATAAATTTGGCTTTTCAATAAACTTATCAACTAATAAAATTTTATTACTATTGTTTTTGATGTTCAAACATTTTAAATATCCGTAACCCGTATCAGGCCTATTTGGACGAATTCCAAAAGTAACAAGAGATGGTTTAATAGTTATTAGATCAAAGGCTAANTCAATATTTTTAACGAAAGACTTTTCATCCTCTATCCAGTGATCACTGGGAGCAACAATAACATTTGCCATCGGGTTAACTTTCTTTATTTTCAATGAAGCATATAGAATACAAGGAGCTGTATTTTTCATTTCAGGTTCTAATAATATTCTAGACTCATTTATTCCTCTAATTTGTTCTTTTACAAGTTTTTTATATAATTTATTAGTTAAAATAAAGATATTATCTCTAGGTATTATTTTTTTTAAACGATTAAAAGTTAACTGAATTAAAGTATNGTCAGAACCCATAAAATCTTGAAACTGTTTTGGCTTCTTAATTCTACTGTATGGCCAAAATCTTGATCCAATTCCTCCAGCCATTATGATTGCAAAATTATTAGAATTCATATTTTATTTAAAACTTTAACTTGTGCATGCGGACTAAATAAATAAGTTTTACCAGAACCTTGTTCAATACACTCAAATCTTTTTATAATTTTTTTAACTTTTTGAAAAACTTTTCCATTATCTAAAATAAAAAAACTATTATCAATCAACTCATATATAAATACTTTATCCTTAACTAAATCATTTTTTTTTAATGCAATAGATAGACTAAAATCAGAATCAGTACTTGCTTTAGGATTTTTTAGGTAATACTTTAATTTTTGAAGCAAGTCAATTGGAAAAATATTTTGATTTAATAATGGTCTCATTAAATAATTAAATGAAACTTTCCATTCAATTCCATGTGGTTTTATTTTAAACCCATTTTCTTTAAAAGCAACAAAATGAGCTAATTCATGTATAAAAGTTATTAAAAATCTAAATTTATTTTCACTTTCATTAATTGTAATTAAAAAGGATCCATCTTTACTTATTCTAAAATCTCCATGTTTAGATTTCCTTTTTTTAACAACCTTAACTTTAATCTTATATTTTAATAAATAATCTTTAAGAATTTTAATTGAATTATAAGGAACATATTTTATCAATTGCATATTTATTATGGATTGCTTGATGAAATAGGAAGGATTTTTCCATTATAGAATTTATGCCCAGTCAATGCAAAATCCAAAAGATAAACAGCAAATTCCTCTGAAGAAATTGGAGCTTTATAACCAGGAAAGGCTTGATTTAACATTTCAGTTTGAACTGCTCCTAAAGCCAAAACATTAAATGCAGGACCAGTATTTTTATATTCTTCTGATAACATTTCTGTAAGCGTTATTACAGCTCCTTTACTGCTGCTGTAGGCAGAAAGCCCAGGAAATTTTAAACTACCTTGGACGCCACCCATACTTGAAATATTTATCACATGGCCATCATTATTTATTAAAGGAAGAAATAATCTAGTCACTTCAGCTAATCCAAAAACATTAACTTCATAAACTTTTTTGAATTCTTCAATTGAGGATTTTATAAAGGGTAAGTTTAAAAGTGTACCTGCATTATTAATCAAAATATCAATTTTTGAAAATTTGCTTTTAATTGTTTTAGTAGNTTTTTTTATTGATTTTTCTTTTGTTATGTCAATTGAATAGGGATATAAATTCTTTATGTTTTTTAATTTATCTATATTTCTTGATAAACCGATTACTGTGTAACCTTTACTTGCAGCAAGTATAGCAGTAGCTTTACCAATCCCTTTACCCGCTCCAGTTATCACTATAGTTTTCATTGTTCTCTACTTAATCAAATATAGTTATTAAATAATTTAAAGTTATATGGAACTAAACTAAAAGTAATATAGGGTTTTCAATAAAAGATTTTAAAGTCTCTAAGAAACGAGCCCCAGTAGCCCCATCAACAGTACGATGATCACAAGCAAGTGTGAGCTTCATTTTATTTCCAATTAAAATTTTTCCATTTTTAACAACTGGCTTTTCTATAATACTTCCAACCGATAAGATGGCAGAATTTGGTTGATTAATTATTGAGGTAAATTCATTAATACCAAACATTCCTAAATTAGAAATAGTAAAAGTACTTCCATCCATTTCTGAGGGTTTTAATTTTTTTTCCCTTGCACGGGTAGCATAATCTTTAACATTTTTACCTATATCAGGAAGAGAAATCTGATTTGCAAATTTAAGAACAGGAACAACTAGACCATCGTCAACAGCAACAGCAACCCCAATATTTACATGGATATTATGAATGATTTTATCTTCAAGCCATTTAGAATTTACCTCTGGATGCTTTTTCAATGCTAAAGCACTCGCTTTAATAATTATGTCATTAAATGAGATTTTCGTGTCTGGTAATGAGTTATATTGATTTCTAAAAGAAATAACATTGTCCATGTCAAATTCAACTCCTAAATAGTAGTGTGGTGCAGAAAACTTAGAAGAAGCTAACCTTTTTGCAATTGTTTTTCGCATTTGAGAGTTTTCAATTTCAATAATTGATTCTATCTCAGAGGGTATAACTTTCTTATCGTATTGTTGAAAATTATAATTTTCAACATCTCTTTTTATTATTCTTCCTCCATCTCCAGATCCAGAAATTTGAGAAATACTAATTCCCTTTTCCTTAGCTATTTTCTTGGCAAGTGGAGAAATTAATATTCNCCCTTTTAAATCAGGATTNTTATTTTGAATCAAAGAATCATTTGAAACTTTTTCAATCTTTTTTTCTTGAATGTCTTGGATGACTTCTTCTTTACTGTTTCCCAAATCAATATTGTCAGAGACAACCTCGTTTATCACTTTTTGATTAATTAATGAAGAAACATCAGTGCCTTTTTTACCAATTATAGCAAGAAGACTGTCCACTTTAGCAGATTCACCCTCATTGATTCCAATATGTAATAATGTACCAGAGTAAAAGGACTCAAACTCCATTGTAGCTTTATCAGTTTCAATCTCAGCTAGAATATCTCCTTCATTCACTTCATCACCAATACTTTTTAACCAAGAAGAAACAGTTCCCTCTTCCATAGTATCACTGAGTCTTGGCATTTTAATTATTTCAACATTTTCAGTAACTGAGGGGGNTTCANTTTTACCATTTCCNTTATTAACAANCNTTTCTTCATTCTGANCATTTATTTTTTGATCTTCTTCAGTAGAATTTTGAGCCTCACNTTTTTCAATTAAATATGATGAAATATCTTCACCTTTGTCACCAATTATAGCTAATAATTGATCGACTGGAGCGGTTTCTCCTTCTTTTATTCCAATATGTAAAAGCACTCCTGAATAAAAAGCTTCAAATTCCATTGTAGCTTTATCGGTTTCAATTTCGGCTAATATGTCCCCCTCGGAAACTTTATCTCCGACATTTTTAAACCATGTAGCAACTGTACCTTCCTCCATAGTATCACTTAATCGAGGCATATTTATAATTTCAGCCATAATTAACTTAATTTATGATTTAAAAAAGGGTAGTCATTTTGTTCATAAACTGAATCATACATTATATTTTTATCTGGATAACTAGATTCTTCAGCAAATTTTTCACACTCTAAGACTTGTTTTTTAACTTCTTCCTCAATTTTTTCCAAATCATTTAATTTACAATATTTATTTTTTAAAATAATTTCTTTAACCTGAAAAATTGGATCTATTTTTTTATATTCTTCAACTTCTTTCTTTGTTCTATAGTGCTGAGCATCGGACATTGAGTGACCTCTATATCTATAAGTTTTCATTTCCAAAAAAGATGGTCCTTTGTTTGATCTTGCCCTTTTAATTGCTTTGTCAATTGAAATTGCAACTAATTCAGGATTCATTCCATCAACTGGCTCACAAGGAATTTCATAACCTAACCCTAATTTCCAAATTTCTTGATGAGAAGCTGTTCTTGCTACTGATGTTCCCATGGCGTAACCATTATTCTCAACAATAAAAACAACGGGAAGTTGCCATAAAGCTGCTAAATTTAATGTTTCATGAAGNGAACCTTGCCTTACAGCTCCATCTCCCATAAAACACAAAGTAACCGAATCTCTTTTAAAATATTTATCACCAAAAGCCATTCCAGCACCCAATGGTATTTGTCCTCCCACAATTCCATGCCCCCCGTGAAATTTAAATTCTTTTGAAAAAATATGCATTGACCCTCCAAGCCCCATGGAGGTTCCCGTTTCTTTTCCATACAATTCAGCCATTACTCTCTTTGGATCAACACCTAATCCTATTGGTTGAACATGGTTTCTGTATGCAGTTATCATTCTGTCTTTACCAATCTCCATAGCATGAAGAGCTCCAGCTAATACCGCCTCTTGACCATTATAAAGATGAAGAAACCCTCTAACTTTTTGTTGAATATATACAGCGGCAAGTTTATCTTCAAACTTCCTCCAAAAAAACATATCTCTGTACCAATTTATGTATGTTTCTTTAGTTATTTTTTTCATTAAATAACAATTTATTAAATAGATTATAAAATTAATACTTTTATCATTAAAGAAAAAAAGTGAAAAGATAATTTCAATATGATTACTGAAAATTAAAAAATATTATTATTAATATGCTTATTATCAAAAAAAATTGCGATTTTATTATAGTTTCAAATAAAACTATAGTTATTCAATATTAGATTTTTCAATTATACTGTTTTTATCCATATTGAAAGAAAGAGAAAATCGTAAAGTATTCTCCAGTGGATTTCTAACTTTTGATCTAGAAAATAAATAAGAAATATCAATTTTTGCAAAATCTAAATAAAAACCAGTTCCAATACTAAAAAATTTCCTAGAACCTTTTTGTTCATTTTCATTGAAATATCCAGTTCTTAATAAAAATGAGTTTTGAAAAGAATATTCAAAACCAATTGCCCATGTGATTTCTTTTAATTCTTCACTTATTCCACCTGGAGCATCATTAAAGGATTCTATTATTCCATTTAAAAAATTAATGTCAGGTTGTTTGTAAATTATTGATGAATTATTCTCGTCTATAAATTGAACTGGAGAAGGGACCAAAAGCTTATTGAATTCAGCATTCATGGCTAAACTATTTTCTGAATCAAAAATTAATGTCAATCCGCTACCAATTTTTAAATTGGTGGGAATATAATTCATTTGTCCACCTTCATCATATTTCAATCTTGGACCTATGTTTGATATGTTAATTCCTGCCCTAAATAGTGAAGAATTTTGACTGATTTTAAAAATATCACTCCTGTAAAATCCAGCAATATCAATTCCAACTGATTTTGCTGAAGAGGCATCTATATCTGAAGAAATTTTTAAATCCGAATAAATAAATCTTGTTGCAACTGCCATTGAAATCTTTTTACCAAGCAGTAATGAATAAGATAAATCAAAAGTTAATTCATTTGGTCTTTCAATTCCTTGGTCTATAATTGAGCCACCAATAAATTCATTAAACTGAATATCACCTAAGCTAAAATATTTTAGACTAGTTGCCCATGAACTTCTATTAGAATTTTTCTTATAAAAGGTAATATTTGCTAAAAAAATATCATCCACAAGCTTACTTAAATATGGAGTGTAACTTATTCCTAATCCTATTTTATCCTCAGAAAAAACATATTTTGCTGGATTCCATTGTTGTGAATAAACGTCAGCTGATGTTGCTACTCCAATATCACCCATCCCGGCTGCTCTTGCATCTGGAGTAATCATCAAAAACGGAACTCCCGTAGTCACAACTCTTTCCTGAGAAAAAACATTTTGTAAAAAAATTAAAATAAAAAAATAGAAAAGTCTTTTATTTACCATTTGCTTTGACGATAACAATTTAATTTTAATAACGTAGAATTAATTAAAATGTTATTGATTATGAATTTTTATGAATAATAAATTGATAAAATTCACGTTTTGATATAAATTGTCAGCTATGACTTATGAATTAAACATATTGTTAGAGCAATATTTTGTATATTGCAGAAAATTTTTAGGTAATTGGATTTTTAATTTAAATTATTATGAAAATTAATCATTTAATCAAAAACTATTTTTTGTTAGCTTTCGCTATATTCTTTACATATAGTTGTGGTAAAAACAACCAATCTAGAGGCACAGGCTGGAGTATAAATTCAAAAAAGGGAGGTTTTCAATACAATACTGACTTTGATGAACAGGAAACTGGCCCTGGTTTAGTTTTTATTGAAGGTGGAACTTATACTAAAGGTCAAGTTCAAGATGATGTAATGCATGATTGGAATAATTCCCCAAATCAACAACATGTAATGTCTTTTTACATTGATGAAACTGAGGTCACTAATATTATGTACTTAGAATATCTTGATTGGATAAAAGCAGTTTTTCCTCAAGACCAACCTCAATACAAACAACTTTATGAGGGTGCACTTCCTGATACTTTAGTATGGAGAAATCAGTTAGGTTATGTTGAAGAATTAACCACCAATTATTTACGTCATCCAGCTTATGCTGAATATCCCGTAGTAGGAGTCAACTGGCTTCAAGCTGTTCAATTCATGGAATGGCGAACTGANAGAGTTAATGAATATATCNTAGAAAGAGANGCTTATGTTCAAAAAGACGTAAGATACACAACTGATTTTGAAAATGGTCAAGTAGACGCTAACAGTACTTTTAATACAGAAACTTATTTAAGAAGACCAGAAACTACATATGGTGGAAAAATTGACTCAATAGCTGGGAAAAGAGGTATAAAAAATGATACTGTCAATGTCTATGCTGGAATTGATAAGGGATTACTTTTACCATCATACAGACTTCCAACTGAATCTGAATGGGAATATGCCGCACTAGCTTTAGTTGGAGATAGAGAATATAATGCTTACAGAGGTAAAAAGAAATACCCTTGGTCAGGAGAATATACAAGATCAGAAAAAAGAAGAACTGAGGGAGATCAATTAGCGAACTTTAAATTAGGTAAGGGTGATTATGGTGGAATAGCAGGATGGTCAGATGATGGTGCCGATATAACAATACAAGTTAAATCATATCCTCCTAATGATTTTGGTGTTTATGATATGGCAGGAAATGTTGCCGAGTGGGTCCTAGATGTTTACAGACCAATTGTAGATGATGAAGCAAGTGATTTTAATTACTACAGAGGAAACATCTATTTAAAAGACGCTATTGGGGAAGATGGAAAAGCTAAAATTGTTGATGCTGACCAGCTTGTTTATGATACGCTACCAAATGGAAAGGTAATTATAAAAAAACTACCTGGTCAAATTGAAAAAATTCCAATTGATGAAGAAGAAACTTTCCTAAGACAAAATTTTACCGAAAGTGATAATAGAAACTATAGAGATGGTGACATAGAATCTACTAGGTTTTTTTCTCGCTTTGGTGGTGAATCAGAAGATGATGAGTCAAATAAAAGACCAGAATCAACAGCTATGTATGATGCCCCAACTCCTACAAGATCGAGAGATGATGATGGTAAAATAATNTACAATAAAGATAAATCNGGTAAAAGAACTTCACTTATCACAGACGAAGTAAGAGTTTATAAAGGAGGNTCNTGGAAAGACAGAGCTTATTGGTTAGATCCTGCNCAAAGAAGATATCTNCCCCAATATATCTCTACTGATCATATTGGNTTTAGNGGTGCTATGTCCAGAGTNGGCTCTAAAAGCAAGTCTAAAAAAACTGCTAGACATAAAAGAAAAAGTTAAAAACTTCTGAATAAGGAGATAACTCGCTTTTTATATCTTATCTATGAGTATTGAGGATATTTACAGTTTATATTTAAGNTCTTCAAAAATTTGTACTGATACNCGTAATATNTCAAANAATGTATTGTTTTTTTGTTTAAAAGGAGAAAATTATGATGGTAATNTATTTGCTGAAAAAGCCNTAANNCTTGGNGCAAATTACGTTATAGTNGATAATTCCAAATATTTTAAAAATAANTCAAATTATATCTTAGTAAAAGACTCACTTAAAACCTTACAAGAATTAGCAANATTNCATAGATCAAAATTAAATGCTAAGATAATNGCAATTACAGGATCAAATGGAAAAACAACATCNAAAGAACTAATTTATTCNGTATTNTCTCAAAANTTTAANACTNTTTCTACTATTGGGAATTTAAATAACCATATTGGAGTGCCTCTTTCTATATTNAGTTTGAGCACTGAAACNGAAATTGGAATTATCGAAATGGGNGCAAATCACCTTAATGAAATNAAATTTCTATGNGAAATTGCAAATCCCCANNNTGGNTATATAACCAATTTTGGNAAAGCNCACNTAGAAGGATTTGGAAGTNAAATNTCNATAATTAAAGGTAAATCNGAGNTATANANTTACTTGAANGATAACTAATGGNNTNGCNATTATNAATGGTNANGATAANAAACAATTAAAATTAACTCAAAAAAATANAAAATATATTTTTGGTAANAGTGAAAAGGCAGATCTATATATTACCCCTAAAAATATAAATTCAAATAAAATAATTCTTAGACACAATAATTTTGATTTTGAAAGTAATATGGTTGGTTCTTACAACGCTTCAAATGTTTCAGTCGCAATTGCATTTGGTTTATTTTTCAAAATTCCAAAAAAAATCATCATGCATGGTTTAAAAAAATACAGCCCAATCAATAATCGATCTCAGTGGTTGAAAAAAGGATCTAATTTAATTTTAATGGACGCATACAATGCGAACCCATCAAGTATGAATGCCTCAATTGATGCATTTATTGAAAACACTAAAAAAAATAGAATAATAATTTTAGGGGATATGGAAGAACTTGGAAAATATTCTAAAAGTGAACATCAAAAAATAGCAAATAAATTAGAAAAAATAGATATTGAACTTGTTATTCTAATTGGAAAAACATTCAGAGAAGTTAACTATGAAAAAAATAACTTTAAAAAATTTAATAATCCTAAAGATGCTTCTAAATTTCTTAATACTAAAAAATGGTATAACAAAAATTTCTTACTTAAAGGCTCAAGGAAAAATAAGCTAGAGGAAATTATAAAATTCTAAAAAAAATTAGCTATTATCTAATAATTTAAATGAGTTTATATTTTTTAAAAATTTTTTTGATGAATTATTAAATTTCACATATTCCACATCAATTTTTTCAATAACATTTATCAATTTCAAATTACCATCTAATATACTTCTTTTAAATACTGATTTTATTGATTGGTGATACATTCCAATTAATGGATGTATATTGGATGAATCTTTAGCTATTGTAATTTTTTTATTAAACAAATAATGCTGTTTTATTATTCTATCTAATATCTTAAAATTTATAAAGGGAACATCACAACTTAAAATTAAATTTTGATCAGTTTCCGAATGATTTAAAGCAGAAAATATTCCCGAAACTGGCCCTTTATTCTTATACAAATCTCCAATAATAGGGTATCCCAAACTCAAATAATTTTTATTGTCAGTGACTAAAAAAATATTTTTTGAAAAATTTGAAACAGCATTTACAATTAATTCAATAAATGATTTTCCATTAATTTTAACAAGACCTTTTTCAGTCCCCATTCTTTTATTTTTACCACCACACAGAATATAAACTGAAATAATATTATTATCTACCACCTTACAAATGTAAAAACTAAATACTATTCATTTTTAATTATTAAATTTTATAAAAAAAAAATAAGTTTATATTTGAATTACTTAAAAAATCAATC
>NHJR02000020.1 GCA_002169155.2 Flavobacteriaceae bacterium TMED220 | reverse complement strand
ATTATTTTTATTTAATCTAAATATAAATTATTGAAAATCAGTTATTTATATTGNTTCTAAATTCNANNTAATTTACTTTTANATAAAAAATAATNNTCATTATGGAAGTTAAATCTATATCATCTTGTATTAATTGTGAAAACTTATTACCATCTTTTGATTGTTCAAAACATCAAATTGAAGTTGATTTGGATAAAGTATGCTCAGATCATACTTTTAAAAAATCATTATCTAAAAATTCAAATTGTTTAAATTGTGATAATTTTAAAACTAAAGCATGTCCAAATCCTTCACTAGCTGGTGATGGGATGTTATGTTTCTCTTGGTCTTAAGTAAATTATTTTGGTCTTACATGAATTCTCAATATTTTTGAGGATTCACGTTTGACAAAAATATTTCTTCTAAGTTGCCAAAGTTGATTTTTAGTTTTATTATTATTTAATTTAACATCTACGACCGGCTTTGCATATTTTTTTACCTCATTTTTATCTATTAAATCAATTTGACTTAATTCCCAGGGCTTATGAATAAGTTCTTTAGGGACTTCTTTTAATTCGGGTATCCATTTTTTTATAAATGTTGCATCAGGATCTTTCTCTATTGATTGTTTTATTGGATTATAAATTCTAATAGAATTAATTCCTGTAACACCAGCTTGCATTTGAAATTGAGTGTAGTGAATACCTGGTTCATAATCTAAAAATAATTTAGCCATATGATAAACACCTCTTCTCCAATCTTGATGAAGATGATGACATAAAAATGAAACTAGCATTGCGCGCATTCTAAAATTTAACCATCCATTATTAATCAAACAGCGCATACTAGCATCGACAATAGGAAAACCTGTTTCACCTTTTTTCCATTTATCAAGATATTCATCGTTATTTTCATATATCATTTTTTCATACCCGCTGTTAATACAATTAAATTCGTAGGAACAATCAACCTCAAATTTTTGAATGAAATGCGATCTCCATTTTAATCTTGCTAAAAAAGTATCAAATGACCTTTTATGAAATTTATAAGTACCGCTTTTTTTTACAAGTTGATAAACATATCTTAAACTTAAGTTTCCCCATGAAAGATATGTTGACAACCTTCCACATGAAATTCTACTTTTTTCAGGGTAAGAAATATTTTTTCCATAATTTTTTCCTCTTTCATTAATGAAAGAATTTAGATATTTGATTGCAAATTCTTGTCCAGCTGGTTGAAATTCTTTTGGATATATTTTTAATTCAGGAATTTTTTCAATAGTAAAATCATACATTGATTTTTCAATTTTAAAACTTGTTTTACTAAATTTATTTTTAACTACTGAAGAATTAATATAGCTAAACCAATTTTTATCCCAACCAACTCTATCCTTTATACCTCTTAAAACTCCTTGATTATCAAATTGTTTCCATTTAACTCTATTTTTATTTAATGTTTTGAGGACTTTCTTATCTCTTTGCCAAGATAAATTAACTCCACTTTCCTTGTAAGAAAAAACATTTGATACTTGATATTTGGTTGTCAAATAATTAAAAACATTTTCACCACTTGCAAAAAAAATATTTACTTGCCTGTTAAATTTTTTTAATTCATTATTTACATCTAATATTGAATTGTAAATAAAATGAAGATGCCTAATACTTGTGTCAGTATGACTAATTAATTTAGGTTCTAATATATAAATGATTATATAATCTTCCTTTTGATTCTCAGCCCAAAAAAGGGGTTCGTGGTCTATAGTCCTAATATCTCTTTTTAACCAGACAATATTCAATTAAAATTCAATTTTTTTTATAAAAATAATAAATAGGTGTTATAATCTAAAAAGTATTGATATCAATTAAAAATAAATATTAAGATTTAGAATCTCTTGAAATATAAAGACTTAATAGAGAATTAGATACTATAAGAATAAAAATTAGGGGACCTCCTCCCTTAAATAAATGATTATATAAAATAACTAATATGAATGTTACACCAAAAAATGAATAAGTAAGAAAGACTTTTTTATCTGATTAATTATTTAGTTTTAATTTCCACTACACTAAAAATAAATAAACCTACAGCAATTTGATGTACTGCAGTAACATTAATAATAGATTTTGTAAATAAAATTAATTCATCTTTTATTTCCCCCTTTAAAATAAGAAGAAAAGAATTACAACTGATCAGTAAAGACTCAAATTAATAAACCAAATCCAAAATAAATATTTATTATTGAAATAATTAGATAAACAATATTTGAATTCATTAATATTATTTTTCCTGTTGAACACAACAATCAGGATCATCACATCTACAATACTTAAGATTATAAAAATGTAAACCACTCATAAGACTAATAGCTAAGTATGTATAAAACTCTTTAATTTGAAAAACCTCAAATTGCTCATTTAACAATATTAAACAAAGAAAAATCCAACTAATGAACATTAAAATTTTAATAATCGATTTAGAGGAATTTTGAGCTGAACGATAAATAGCCAAAAATGAAATTAAAATAAACAGATAGTTTAATGATTGCCATGAGAAAATTTCTTCTTTATTTAAATTAATTAACTCAACTTGATATATAAAAAGCAATGGAGTCATAATACAATGCAATCCACATGCAAATCCGGTTAATATTCCGATATGATCAGAGTTAATTATGTTATTATTTAAAATTTTATTCAATTTCTTTTATTAATGTGGGCGCTAAGGGATTCGAACCCCTGACCCCTTGGGTGTAAACCAAGTGCTCTGAACCAACTGAGCTAAGCGCCCCATATTATGAGTATTATTTTTTTTGTAATAAATGATGGCAAATATAAATTTTTAAAACTACTAATCAAAAAG
This sequence comes from Flavobacteriaceae bacterium TMED220, assembly GCA_002169155.2. Lineage (GTDB taxonomy): Bacteria > Bacteroidota > Bacteroidia > Flavobacteriales > Flavobacteriaceae > TMED220. The sequence goes on along the minus strand of NHJR02000020.1, from coordinate 14,198 downwards.
ATTAAATAAATTATTAAATTGCCATAATACTCAATTATTTTTAAATCTTTCATGTCATGAAAAAAATTTTAATAGTTCAAATTTTGTTTATTTTTTCAACCACCTACTGTCAAGTAAAAACACCAGCTTTAAGTACAAAATCAAAAATCAGTCAAGTTGTAGGGCTTACTGATATTGAAGTCGAATATTCTAGACCTGCAGTAAAGTCAAGAAAGATATTTGGTGGAGTTGTACCTTATAATAAAATTTGGAGGACNGGTGCTAATAAAAACACAACAATCAGTTTTTCTAAAGATGTAAGTTTTAGTGGNANAATCGTAAAAAAAGGAAAATACTCAATTTATACAATTCCAAATGAAAGTGAATGGAGATTAATGTTATACGATGAAACAGAAAACAGTGGATTACCNTCAGACTGGAATAAAAATAAAATTATTTTAGATGTTGTTGGTCAAAGTTTCAAATTACCTTTTTCAGTAGAAAATTTTCAAATNGGCTTTAACAATATCACTCAAAATTCTGCTGTNCTTAGCTTTAACTGGGAAGACAAACTTGCCGNATTTCCTTTTAAAGTCTTTACTGATGNACAAGTAATGGAAAGTATTGAAGAAACAATTTCTAGTGGNGANGCTTCAACTTGGGATTATCACAATGCTGCATTATACTTTTATCATAATGATATAGATAAAAATAAAAGTAAAATTTGGTTTGATAAAAGTTTATCAATGCGCAAAGGTCCTTTTCCTTTTTGGGTTTATTCTTATAAAGCACAGATATACAACAAATATGGAGATAAAAAACAAGCTCTTAAAGCTGCCAAAAAGTCTTTAGAATTAGCGGAAAAAACTGGAAATCATCATTCTGTTGGTATGGCTAGTAGAGCTCTCGAAGAAGTTAAAAAAAATCTTTAAATAAAAATTCTAGATCAAAGTTAATATTTATTACAAACAAAGTTTTTCTATATTAAATCAGCACAAATAAAAGTGCTACCTCCAACATATATTAAGTCATTATCAGATGCATTTTTTCTTGCATTACCTAATGCCTCATTTGGACTTGAATTAATTAAATAATTCAATTGATATTTTTTAATTATTGGAATTATTTCTTTAATACTCATTCCTCTTTCAATTGAAGGTTTACATAAATAATAAAAAGCATTGTTTGGAAGAATTTTAAATATTTCATCAATATTTTTATCCTTTACAAATCCTAAAACCATATGTAATTTATTAAAGGATTGATTTCTTATCTGCTGAACTACATATTTAAATCCTTCTTTATTGTGAGTGACATCCATAATTATTTCTGGATTTTCAGAGATTTTTTCCCATCTACATGATATTCCAGTATTAATTTTAGTTTTTAAAAATCCATTTGAAATTGATTTTTTTGAAACATTAAAATCTTTTAATAAAGTTAATGCCAAATATGCACATTTCATATTTCTTATCTGGTAATTACCATTTAAATCAGATAAATAATCAAAATCATTTAAGCTATTTGCCCATAAAATTTCAGCCTTTTTATTTTGAGCAATTTCCTCAAAAATATTTTCAGTCTCATTATCTCTTTCTCCAATTACTACTTTAACTTTATTCTTAATTATCCCTGCCTTTTCTTTAGCTATCAAGCCTCTAGTTTTTCCAAGTATATTTGAATGATCCATTCCAATATTAGTTATTATTACTACCTCAGGTTTTTCAATAATATTTGTTGCATCTAATCTACCTCCTAATCCCACTTCAATAATTGAAATATCAACTTTATTTGAGGAAAAATACTTTAAAGCCATTCCAACAGTAATTTCAAAAAATGATAAGCCATTTTCTTTTATAAAAGTTGAATTATTATGGAAAAAATCTATTACATAGTTCTTTTGAATTGATACACCATTTATCTTTATTCTTTCAGTAAAGCATTGTAAATGAGGAGAAGTATATAATCCCACCTTATATCCTGATTCTTGGAGTACTGATGAGATTAGATGAGCAGTTGATCCCTTCCCATTTGTTCCAGATATATGGATTTTTTTAAAATTTTTATCTGGCTTACCCAAAAAATCATTAAATGAATTCATCCTATTTAAATTGGGCCTGTAAGCTTTAACTCCATTGTTTTGGTAATTAGGAATCTGAGAATTTATCCAATTATTTACCTCTTCAAAACTATTCACTTAATTTAAATTGAATTACCACAAAACCGATTTGTTTTTTTGGAGCACTTTCATCTGGGAACCATTTAAAAGACATAGCNGTTTTTTTTGCAGGTTCAAGAAGACAATTATCAACATTAGTACTTCCCTTAACGCCCGGATCGGCAGATATCACATTTCCATTAGGATCAACTTCTATCTTAACCACTACTACACCTTCTTCATTACATTCATGGGAGAAAAGGCCACTACTCATAAGACTTCTTCCATTCAGTCCATATTGTTTTTTATCTAAACTNACAATTTCTTTAGTATAATATGTTGAGGAATAAATATCTTTAAATTCATTAGTNCCANTANCCNCTTTATTTTCAATTTCTTNAGATTTANGNTTTTTTGATAAATTCCCTAAAAAACTTTGGACTGTTTTTTCGGTGGTTTCTTGTATTTTATTTTCAGGTTTATTTTCTAAANACTTATTTTTTTNATTNATANTTAGTATTTCAGATTCATCATTTTGAGAAATTACTTTATCTGATTTTAAATTTGATTTTAATGAAGAAATATTTTGTTTTTCTATTTTATTAAAAACTGNTTCATTATTNCTAAAAATTTCAACTTTNTCACTAGAAGGATATTTTATAAANCTAACTTCAAATCCATANTGAATTGGGGGTTCAAAATATTTAAGCCCTAAAAATGAACAAATAAGAATNACTAANAGTAATATTATTGATGTTAAAATCAATGANTTCCTTTCATGAATAGTTTTAAAAAAGATCATACTAATTTGATTCTACNGCTAGAATTATTTTAATAGCATTTTGATTAGCTATNTTCATAATAAAAACAACCTCTTCAAGGGGTACAGTTTTTTCAGATTTTAACACAACAATTTTATTTTTCTCTAAAGAAATTAAATCAATTAATTTTTNNTCAAATAAATCTTTTGAAATAACTTGTCCATCAATAAAAAAATCATTTTGATTATTTATTGAAACTGTTACTGATTTCCTATTCTCAGTTTTCCCTTTTGCACTTGGGAGATTAACCTCAATNGTNTCTAATTCTTTAGCCAGAGTTGANGCAATCATNAAAAAAATTAATAANAGNAANACAATATCTGTCATAGANGACAAATTGAAATCATTTGATATTTTATTTTGNCCTCTAAATTTCATTTACACTGCTGGTTCGTTTAATAAATCTAGAAATTCAATAGTTGAAGNTTCCATAAGATAAACTACTTTATTNGTTTTTACTACCAAATGNTTATAAAAAATATAGCCTAAAATACCTACAATTAAACCAGCNACAGTTGTTGTCATTGCAGTATATAGCCCATTTGATAAAAGCTTCATGTCAATATTACCNCCAGCATTTGAAATCTCAAAAATTGAAATAATCATACCNATTACTGTTCCAAGGAAACCTAACATTGGTCCTACTCCCGCTATAGTGGCNAGTATACTTACATTTTTCTCTAATTTATATACCTCTAATTTTCCAGCATTTTCAATAGAAGAACTTATGTCCTCAAGGGGNTTNCCTATTCGTGAAATTCCTTTACTTANCAAATTAGATATAGGAGAATTCTCNCTCATACATAACTGCTTNGCGTCATTNATCTTTCCTTGTTTTACATAGTGCTTAATTTGTTCCATAAAGGTTTCATCTATTTTTTGAGCAGATTTAAGAACAAATGATCTTTCAATATATATATAAANAGAAANTACGAATAAAANAGATAANATTATAATTATAATTTGAGCGCCTATTCCTCCATCCNTNACTAATTCAATTAATGAAAGAGATTTTTCAACTTGATTAGAAATTGGATCTTGCATATATAANTTCTTAATTTTTNTATTNTACACTAATAATCCNCTTAAGAACACAAATGTTATTGAACCTNCAATAAATCCGAGAAAAGCTANCCATGATATTTTTTTTAAATACCAAAAAAANTCAATTTTTTCCATTCCCATAGCAACTACTCCAGCAGCTGATCCAATAATTAACATGCTCCCACCGGTACCTGCAGAAAAAGCGATAAAATGCCATAATGGATCGTCAATTGATTGAGAAAACATTCCCATACTAGCAGCTACTAGTGGGACATTGTCCACAATGGCTGATCCAATACCAAACAAGATTACAACAATATCTGTATTTGGGATAGCTTCATTTAATGATCCAGCAAATTCAAATAATATACCAAGTGATTCAAGCGCGGCAACTGCCAACAAAATTCCAAGAAAAAACAATATACTNGGTAACTCAATTTTAGAAAGTGATTTGTGAACAGGGCTATGATGNGCTTCTANATTACTCTCTTCATCTACATTTGAAATACTAATTTTAGTACGACTAAAAATTTCNGCAAAAGTTGCAACAACTGCTAAAGAGAACATCATTCCAACATATGGTGGTAAATGAGTAATAGTCTTAAAAATTGGAACAAATACTATTCCAGAAAGCCCCATATAAAGCATTGTNGCNCCATATTTATGATTTTTTTCCCCATCATCCTTNACTTCAGATGNAATATTCCCTTGNAAAGCNTTTAANCGAGAGGCAATAAAAACAGGNANNAAAGTACAAACAATCGACGGTATCAAAAGAAATTTTATTAATTCAATTGTTGTAACTTTATTTCCTATCCACAACATTGTAGTAGTAACGTCNCCTATTGGAGACCAAGCTCCCCCAGCNTTTGCAGAAACAATTATTAACCCAGCAAACCACAANCTTGTGTTTTTATCTCTAACAACTTTTTGAAGAATTGTTATCAAAACAATTGTTGCGGTTAAGTTATCTATTATAGCNGATAAAATAAANGCTAATCCAGAGAAAATCNAAAGTAATTTTTTNTTAGATTTAGTTTTGATAAATGATTTAATAGTNGAAAANCCATTGAAATAGTCTATNATTTCAACAATNGTCATTGCTCCCAANAGAAAGACCAGAATTTCNGCAGTTTTNCCTAAATGNTGCAATAAAACTTCTTCAATATGAGAAGGNACTAGCTTTAATAATTCCGAATTTACCTCAAAAACAGGTAAATGAGTCAAAGCAATAATGGCCCATAAAATTGCCATCATTGCGAGTGCAGGAATTAATTTATCAATTTTTAGTGAGTGCTCAAGGGTAATTGCTAAGTATCCAAGAACAAAAATTGAGATTATAATTGTTTCCATGATTTTTTTTAAAAATTATTTTTTAAATATAATTTAAATACTAACTAATTAAAAATTATACTTTGTAAATAATTCCTGAAGAATGATCTTTTTTTGCTCCAGTAACTGAACTGAAACAATTAATCTCCTTTCTTAATTTTAAAAGTCCAAGAAAAGCAAAAATTAGTGCTTCTTTAAATTCAATTATATCCTTACTGGGTTTCACTAATTCACATTTGGATTGTTTTTGAATCTCATTAATTAAGAAATCATTATAAACTCCTCCGCCAGTTATTAAAATTTTCCCTTCAGAAGGTAACTGAGATGAAATTTTCAAAGAAATATGAATAACGAATGTGTGAAGTAAATCTTTAACTGGAAAAGTTTCGTATTTAGAAATAATTGGATCTATTTCTTTTTTNACCCATTCAATTCCAAGTGATTTAGGNGGAGGAAAATCATAAAANTTNATGAAATTTAATTCCTCCAACATTTTNTTTATTATTTTNCCCTTNGAGGCAATTTCACCNCCATAATCATAACTCATTTTGAGCTTTGTTGANAAAGAATTTAATACAGTGTTAACAGGACANATGTCNTAAGCAATTATTGGATTTAATAGTTTTGTNATNTTTGCAAAACCNCCAAGATTTAAAGTNGCNGAATAATCTGAAAANAAATGATNATCACCTACTGGAACTAAAGGAGCTCCTTGTCCACCNAATGAAACATCTTGNGTTCTNAAATCACAAACTAGTGTTTTAGATATAAGATNAGATAAAATTCTATTATTACCAATTTGNTATGTTAAACCATTTTNAGGTTCGTGAAAAATAGTATGNCCATGTGAACTTACAAAATCAATTTCAAAAATATTTTCCTCACAAAATTTATTAATTATTTGAGCTAAGAATTCTGAATATTTTAAGTCTAATTTTAATAATTTATCTTTTTCAAAATTGATTGCATTATTAAGAATCTCAATCCAATAAGGAGAATAATTAATGGTTTCAGCAGATAAAATTGAAAATCTCCATTTATTTTTATTTAAAATAAATTTAGAAATAACAAGATCAACCCCATCAAGTGATGTTCCTGACATAACTCCCAGAATAATATATTCCTTTTTATTTTTAATCTTATNTATTTTTAANTATTTNAAATTCAAAATTAATTCTAAAAATTGAAGTAATATTAAATATAGGTTTAATTTATTGAAGGATTTTAAAATTTACAACATTGAATTACTAAACTTAATAATGAAAGATATTTTTTATTAATTCTATAGTAAAAAACCTATTAAAATCTATTATTTTTGTAGACTAAATTATTTATAATATATGTTTCCAAAAAAACAAGGACTTTATTCTTCTGAATTTGAACATGACAATTGTGGAGCNGGATTTATTTGTAGTCTTAAAGGAGAAAAGACAAATGGAATTATTGGAAAAGCTCTAAATATACTTGACAAACTTGAACATCGAGGNGCAGTNAGTTCTGATGGTAAAACTGGAGATGGTGCTGGTATTTTAATTGAAATTCCTCATGAATTTTTAAAATCTCAATGTAACTTTAAATTACCTGATATAAATAATTATGCGGTAGGAATGGTATTTCTTCCTCAAAAGAAAAATCAAAGAGANTACTGTATAGNAATTCTAGAAAATGAATTTAAAAATCANGGCNTAAACTTTATAGGCTGGAGAGAGGTTCCTGTCAATAAATCTGTTTTAGGTAAAATTTCTGCTAAAACTGAGCCATATATTTCACAAATATTTGTTGAAAAAGGGGATATTAGTGAGCATGAGTTTAATGTTAAGTTATTTATTGCTAGAAAAATTAGTGAAAATAAAATTTTAAGTTCTAAAATATCTGAAAGATCTTTTTTTTACCTACCAAGCTTATCTTCACGTACATTAATTTATAAAGGCCTTCTTGTTCCTGAAGATATTAAATCTTATTACAGAGATTTATCCGATCCCAAAGTTGTTACTCGGTTAGCATTGGTTCATCAAAGATTTTCAACTAATACATTCCCTACTTGGGATCTTGCTCAACCCTTTAGATACATGTGTCACAATGGAGAAATCAATACTTTTAGAGGTAATGTTAGTCGAATGCAAGATCGAGAAGAACTTTTCAATAGCGAATTATTTGGNGATGAAATAAAAGAAATACTTCCAATAATTCTTAAAGGCAAATCTGATTCTTCNTCTATGGATATGACTGTTGAACTATTATTATCAACAGGAAGAAGTTTACCGGAAGTTATGATGATGTTAGTCCCTGAAGCTTGGGAGAAGCATAAAACTATGGATACTCAAAAAAAAGCATTTTATAAATATAACTCGTGCATAATGGAACCATGGGATGGTCCTGCATCAATTCCTTTTACTGATGGTAAATATATTGGTGCACTTCTTGACAGGAATGGTCTAAGACCTTCAAGATATACTGTTACTAAAGACGGTTACGTTGTAATGTCCTCTGAAGCAGGGGTCATGGATATTTTACCTGAAAATGTTTCTAAACATGGGAGATTAGAACCAGGTAAAATGTTTTTAGTAAATATGGATGAAGGTAGAATAATTGAAGATGAAGAAATAAAAAGTGAAATAGTATCTAAAAGACCTTATAAGAAATGGTTAGACGATAATTTATTACCCTTATCTGAAGTTCCATACACTGGAAACATCTCCTGTATTGAAACCGAAAAATTTGAAACACGTTTAAGGTTATTTGGTTACACTCAAGAAGACTTTAAAACAATCATCACTCCTATGGCAATTCAAGGGAAAGAAGCCATGGGGTCAATGGGAACTGACACACCTCTTGCTGTTTTATCTGATAAACCCCAATTATTATATAATTACTTTAAACAGCTGTTTGCTCAAGTTACTAACCCCCCCCTTGANGGGATAAGAGAAGAAATTGTTACAGACACTTCATTAAGTATAGGGAAAGACTTTAATATTTTTAATATTGAGGCTAATCATGCCAAAAAATTAAATATTCAAAACCCTGTTATTTCAAATGAAGATTTAGATAAAATCAGAAATATTAAACATAAAGATTTTTCTGCCAAATCGGTTGTTGCACTTTATGAAATTAAAAAAGGATTAAATGGGCTAGAAACTTCTTTGAATTCTATTGTTCAAGAGATTGAAGTTGCTATTGACAGTGGTGTTAATATAATTATAATTTCCGATAGAGGGACCTCTGTTGATCTTGCACCAATACCAATTTTATTAGCCTGCGCACACATTCACAATTCCTTCAAAAGATTAAGAAAAAGATCTAAATTTGGAATAATTATTGAATCTGCTGAGCCTAGAGAGCCTCATCATTTTTCTCTTCTTTTTGGATATGGAGCAAGTGCAATAAACCCTTATATGGTTAATGAAATTATAAATCATCAAGTTGAAATTGGAAATATTCCTAAAATTAACTCTTCTAAAGCAATTGACAATTTCAATATAGCTATTGCTAAAGGAATAGTTAAAATAATGAATAAAATTGGAATTTCTACACTTCATTCTTATCGAGGAGCTCAAATTTATGAAGCCCTTGGACTTAATGATAAATTTATAAACTCTTATTTTACAAATACCGCCTCTAGAATTTCTGGAATTGGACTTTATGAAATTGAAAAAGAAATTTGCTCTAGATATAACAAAGCTTACATTGAAGAGCAAACGGCTAATCTTGACCTTGAAATTGGAGGTGAATATAGATGGAGGAGAAATGGAGAAGCCCATCTTCTTAATCCTTCATCAATTTCAAAACTTCAACAATCTGTTAGAAACAATAGTTTTGAAACTTATAAAGTTTACTCAAAACTTATTAATGAACAAAATAAGAAATTAATGACCTTAAGAGGTCTTTTTGAATTTTCAAATTTTGATCCTATACCTATTGATGAAGTTGAGCCTTGGACTGAAATAGTGAAGAGATTTAAAACTGGTGCAATGTCACTCGGCTCATTGTCTTTGGAAGCTCACGAAAACTTGGCTATCGCCATGAATAGAATCGGTGGTAAAAGTAATTCTGGAGAAGGAGGAGAAGATCCAAAAAGATTTGAGAAAGAAAAAAATGGTGATTTGAAAAATAGTGCAATTAAACAAGTTGCTTCTGGCCGGTTTGGAGTAACAAGTCATTATCTAAGTTCTGCCAAAGAAATTCAAATAAAAATGGCCCAAGGGGCAAAACCTGGAGAAGGAGGTCAATTGCCTGGGCCTAAAGTAAATCCTTATATTGCCTCTGTAAGGAATTCCACACCTTATGTTGGATTAATTTCTCCTCCGCCTCATCACGATATTTATTCTATTGAAGACCTTTCTCAACTTATTTTTGATTTAAAAAATGCAAATAGAAAAGCAAGAATTAATGTCAAATTAGTTTCTGAAGTTGGTGTTGGAACAATTGCAGCAGGTGTAGCTAAAGCTAAAGCAGATGTTATTCTAATATCTGGATATGATGGNGGAACTGGTGCATCACCTCTAACTTCTCTCAAACATGCAGGACTCCCCTGGGAACTAGGTATTGCTGAAGCACAACAAACATTGGTACTTAATGATTTAAGAGGTAGAGTAATACTTGAATGTGATGGACAATTAAAAACTGGTAGAGATGTAGCNGTAGCTGCACTTTTAGGTGCTGAGGAATTTGGTTTTTCAACTGCTCCCTTAATAGCCTCAGGATGTATAATGATGAGAGCATGCCACTTAAATACTTGCCCTGTAGGAATTGCAACTCAAGATCCAGAATTAAGGAAAAATTTTAAAGGAAAGCCTGAACACGTTATTAATTACATGTATTTCGTAGCACAAGAATTAAGAGAAATAATGGCAAAACTTGGCTATAAAAAACTAGATCACATGATTGGTCAATCTCAAAACTTAAATACTGTCAAAGCAATTAATAACTTTAAAGCTAAAGGGTTAGATTTATCAAAAATATTATATAAGCCCAAAGTTTCAAAAAAAATTAGTCTAAGAAATACAGAAGCGCAGGATCATTCCCTTAAAAATGTTTTAGATATGAAAATCATTAAAGACGCATCTAGAGCTATTTCTTCAAAAGAAAAAATAACATTGAATTATAAAATAAAAAATACTGATAGAAGTGTAGGGGCAATTTTAAGCAATGAAATTTCTAAAAAGCACGGATTTGAGGGGTTACCAGAAGAAACTTTAAGTATTAACTTTGACGGTACCGCTGGCCAAAGTTTTGGTGCATTTTCTACCAAAGGAATTTTANTAAAAGTCGAGGGTAATGCCAATGATTATTTTGGCAAAGGACTGTCTGGAGCTAAAATAATTACTAAAGTACCTGAAAAATCGACTATAATTGCTCAAGAAAATATAATTATTGGAAATGTTGCTTTATATGGAGCCGTTACTGGTGAGGCCTATATTAACGGTATTGCGGGAGAAAGATTTTGTGTTCGTAATTCGGGAGCAATTGCTGTTGTCGAGGGAATTGGTGATCATGGATGTGAATATATGACCGGAGGTATTTCCGTTATTTTGGGTGAAATAGGTAGAAACTTTGCTGCAGGAATGAGTGGAGGAATTGCTTATCTATTTAATGAAAAAGGTATTTTTGATGAAAGAAAATTTAATTTAGAAATGGTTGAGTTAGAAGATCTAACTCCTCAAGATATTGAAACTGTAAAAGATTTAATTGGTAATCACGTAAAGTATACTTCAAGTGCGTTAGCGAAAAAAATTCTCAAGGATTGGTCAAAAAATTCAAAAAAATTCATAAAAGTTATGCCAACTGATTATAAAAAAGCACTTGAAATATTAGCAAAAGAAAAAAAAATTAATGCGTAAGAGATGGGAAAATTGAGAGGGTTTATGGAATACAATAGATTGAATGAATCTGTTGTATCACCAAAAAATAGAATTAAAAATTATAAAGAATTTACTTTAGATCATGATGAAAAGGAACTTCAAAAACAAGGAGGAAGGTGTATGGATTGTGGAGTACCTTTTTGTCATAGTGGTTGCCCACTTGGAAACTTAATTCCAGACTTTAATGATGCTGTATATGAAAATAAATGGGAGAAGGCTTTAAATATTCTTCATTCAACTAATAATTTCCCAGAATTCACTGGAAGATTATGTCCTGCACCATGTGAAGATTCATGTGTACTTGGTATAGTTAATCCTCCGGTATCTATTGAATTAATTGAAAAATATATAGTTGAAAGAGGATTTAAAGAAGGATGGATTAAACCTGTTGTTCCTGAATTTAAAAGTGGTAAAAAAGTTGCTATCGTTGGCTCTGGACCTGCAGGACTTGCTGCTGCTCAACAATTAAATAGAGCTGGACATAGTATAACTGTTTATGAACGCGATAATAAAGTTGGCGGCCTTCTTAGATACGGAATTCCTGATTTTAAATTAGAAAAAGAAATAATTGATAGAAGAATTAATATATTGGAAAAAGAAGGAATAAAATTCAAATGTAATACTGAAATCGGAAAAGATATTACTTCAGAAGAACTTGAATTAAACTTTGATGCCGTTCTTATTTCAACAGGGTCAACTATTAAAAGAGAACTTCCTATTCCTGGAAATGAATTAAAAGGAGTTATTCAAGCAATGGACTTTTTACCAAATAACAATAGAGTAATTGATTGTCAAACTAAAATGAATGAAAAACTTACAGCAAAAAATAAAAATGTAATTGTTATTGGTGGAGGAGATACTGGGTCAGATTGCATTGGTACTTCAAATAGACATGGTGCTAAAAGTGTTACTAATTTTGAAATTTTACCAAAACCGTCTATTGAAAGAAATGATGAGAACCCATGGCCATTTTGGTCTTTCAAGTTAAAAACTAGCTCTTCGCATGAAGAAGGAAGTCATAGAGAATGGAGTATATTGACCAAAAAATTTGTTGGTGATAAAGATGGTAACTTAACAGGTCTTATTACAGTTGAAGTTATGTGGGATAAAAAAGAAGGTGAAAGACCAAAATTGATTGAAAAAAACAACTCTGAAAAACATTGGCCATGTGATTTAGCTCTACTAGCCCTAGGATTTACTGGTCCTGAAAAATTGATTCCAAATGAATTAGGTTTAAAAATTAATGATAGAAATAATATTGAAGCTAAAGACAAATTTCAGACTAGTAGAAAAAAAATATTTGTTGCTGGTGATGCTAGAAGAGGCCAATCTCTTATTGTCTGGGCTATTTCTGAAGGACGTGAAGCTGCTTATGAAATCGATAAATTTTTAATGGGTGATTCAAAACTTCCAAAAAAAGAAAAAGAAGGTGACTTAATTTCTGTAAACTGAAAAGGCTTCAGTTCAGATTCAACTTACTAACTGTTGTTTTAAATTCATATCTTAACTAAACTTAATAAAGGAATAAACAATTTTAATGAATTCCGTTAAATCTGATTTTTCAATAATTATTGTTAATTATCGATCTTGGGAAAAGTTGGATAAATGTTTAAATAGTATTTTTAAACAAAAATTATTACCCTTTTCTACAATTGTGGTTGATAATTTTTCAAATGATGGAAAAATTATCATTTTTAAAAAAAAGTTCAAATCAGTAAATTGGATAGAAAACAAAGAAAATGTTGGTTTTTCAAAAGCATGTAATTTAGGTTATAAATTAGTTAAAACAAAATGGATATTATTTTTGAATCCTGATACTTACTTTCCTGAAGAATGCTTTTCAACCTTGTTGCCCTATTGTAATTCTAATGAATCTTTTCATTTAGTAGCCATTAAACAGCTAAACAAAAGTTTAAAAAACTCTTATCCATTTGGAATTTTTCCAAATACCCTTAATTTATTCCCTTTTATTAGAATAATTGAAAGAAACACAATTAAATATAAGCAATCAAAATATAACTTATCTAAAGTAAAAATTGGATATCCAGATTGGATTTCAGGATCATTTATTTTAATCAGAAAATTTCATTTTGAAAAATTAAATAAGTGGGATGAAGACTACTGGATGTATTGCGAGGATATAGAATTATCTAAAAAAGCATCAATGAATAATTTAAATAGAGTTTTATTAAATTCATGGTATTGTATTCATACACATGGTGGTTCCTCAAGAATAGACTCATTCACAAAAATTAAATCTAAAACTGAAGTAATTATCTCCACAAATAAATATATAATGAAGAACTTTTCAAAGAAATACAGATTACTATCTAGTATGGTTTATTTGTCAAATGAAATAATTCAGTTAATTATACTATATCCATTTAGCAAGATTAAAAGAGAAATTTTAAAAAGTCTTCTTTCATACTTAATAAAAAAAAAGCCCTTTATATAAATAAAGGGCTTCGAGGAAGGCAACGACATACTCTCCCACCTAATGGCAGTACCATCTGCGCTGATGGACTTAACTTCTCTGTTCGGAAAGGGAAGAGGTGAGCCCCATCGCAATAGTCACCTTAGACTATAATAAATACACAAAAGTATTTATATATATTTTTATAACAATTGAAAAAAATACAACATAATAATAATTTAAATAAAAAGAATTGTTCGATAGGCTTACGGGTAATTAGTATCACTCGGCTAAGACATTACTGCCTTTACACCTATGACCTATCAACGTAGTAGTCTTCTACGACCCTTAAAAGAAATCTCATCTTGTGGTGGGTTTCGCACTTATATGCTTTCAGTGCTTATCCCTTCCCGACGTAGCTACCCAGCGGTGCTCCTGGCGGAACAACTGGTACACCAGAGGTCAGTCCATCTCGGTCCTCTCGTACTAAAGACAGATCCACTCAAATTTCTAACGCCCACTACAGATAGAGACCGAACTGTCTCACGACGTTCTGAACCCAGCTCGCGTGCCACTTTAATGGGCGAACAGCC
>NHJR02000019.1 GCA_002169155.2 Flavobacteriaceae bacterium TMED220 | reverse complement strand
TTAAAATTAATTTAAATGAAAGCGAAGAGGATGAAATTGATTTAGAATTAAGTGGTGATGAAAATAAAATAGAAAATACTGAAATAGAAGCCGATAATGATTTTGAAAAAATTAATTTAAATGAAAGCGAAGAGGATGAAATTCATTCAGAGTTAAATGATGATAAAAATAAAACAGAAAATATTGATATCGAGCTTTCAAATAAAACTATTTCTTTTGATGAGGAAGATTTTTCCAATATAATTCTTGATGAAGAAAATAAAAAAATAAAATTAGAACAAGATATTCGTAGTATTGAAATTGATTATGAAGTTGAAGAAAATTTTAAAAACAATTTATTTAATAAAGATATTGGTGAGTCATTAAATGATATCGAATTAGTGGATATAATTGATTTTTCTAAAGAAAGTGAAAGTGAACCCCAAATTAGTTTTGATTTTGAAATGTCATTAGATGATATTAATGAAAAAAACAAATTTGATTTAGATGATTCAAATAAAGAAATATCATCAAATATTAATAATTCATTTGAAAATACTATATTCGAAAAATCAAATGAGATTGATTTTGAAAAGAAAGAGAATAATGATTTAAATAATAGTGAAGTCGATTTAAAAAATGAAAAATCGTTTGAAAATGAACAGAAAGATCATTTAAAAATAAATCCTTTTGAAAGTAAAATTGACAAAAGTTTAATTAAAGAAAACGAAAAAAGGAGAGAGCAATTAAAAAAATTTAATTATTCTTTTAACTCTAATTTGTCTAAAATTGAAGAGATTGAAAAACAACCCGCATATAAAAGAATGGGTTTAGAGATAGAAAATGAAACCAATCAAAACCAATCTTCTCAAATGACTATTGATAAAGATTCTAATGATGAAGTTCAATTAAGATCTAATAATTCTTTTTTACACGATAACGTTGATTAAAATATAAGATATGTCATCTCTAAGAAAACTTAATGAAGAATTAAAGCATGCGATGAAGTCAAAAGATTCATTAAAACTTGAATCCTTAAGAGCTATAAAATCAGCAATAATATTATTTAAAACCTCTTCAAATTTTAAAGGTGAAGATTTATCAATTGATCAGGAAGTTAAATTATTACAAAGATTGGTAAAACAAAGAAAGGAAAGTGCGAATATTTATCGAAATCAAAATAGGTTAGATTTAGCTGAATTAGAGGAGTCTCAAGCAANTATAATNCAATCTTTTTTACCAAAGCAAATTTCATTAGANGAAATAGAAAAAATTGTTATAAAAATAATTGAGGATATTAANGCTGAGAGNATGANAGATATGGGNAAAGTAATGGGTATTGCCAATAAAAAACTTTCCGGTAAAGCTGATGGTAAGNCTATTTCAGACATTGTAAAAAATAAATTAAAAATATAAATNGNGGGGTAGTAGTTCAACTGGATAGAATGACGGATTTCGGCTCCGTTGGTTGGGGGTTCGAATCCTCCCTACCTCACTATTATNTTAAAGTATATTAATAAAATACTAGAAAGACCTNTAGNTAGAATTTAAAAANTTATTTGCTTCATCTTCTNTAAATTTTGCTTTTTTAGAATCCCAATGNAGTGTTTTGTTTGGGAANTTTCCTGCTATAACNCCTAAAAGTATNGTTTCAGTCAANCTTGATGAGTATGAAAATGGCGCTGATGTTTTATCTTTTCCNAGGCAAGCATCAACAAATTGATGGTAGTGTTTAACACTTTCAGANTCATAATTTCTCACAGGNTCTCCAACAGAACCAATATTTTTATAACTTTTTAAATTTAAATCCTGGTAATNGTTATTAANGATTAGTCTNGGTAATTGCATGAAATGTGGTAAAAGTAATCGTCCTTTTTCACCAATAAACATTGCACCTTGTTCAGGAAGTGAATCACNATTTGGTAGAATCAATTCACTATTTGTTTTTGGGGCANTAATTCCATCACTCCAAATCCATTCTAAAGTTTTGGATGTATATTTAGTNCCTGGGAATTCATATTTGACTTCNTTNTTTTCAGGGAAACCAAAATTATTAGGTTCACGNCATTCGTTTTTAATTGTAAAAGGNACATCTAATTTAAGAGCNTTGTATGGAGTATCAAAAATATGNACNCCCATATCTCCNAGGGTTCCACAACCATAATCCACAATTTTNCTCCAATTTATTGGATGATATATATCCTTTTTATATGGTCTCTCTTTAGCTGTACCTANCCANAAATTCCAATNTAAATTTTTTGGAATATTNTCCTTTCCATCAGGAATCGGNCCATCATANCCCCAACTTTTATTACACCATGCTCTAACTCTTTTTACTTTACCTATTATTCCTGATTGGATTAAAAAAGTAGCNAATTTATAGTCATAAAAGGAGTGAACTTGAATACCCATTTGAGTAACTAANTTTTTTTCATTAGCAAGTTTTAACATTTCTCTTGACTCAGATACGNAGTGAGTNAGAGGTTTTTGACAATAAACTGCTTTTCCTTTTCTCATTGCTAATATAGAGGCAGGGGCATGTGTATGNTCAGGTGTTGAAATAGAAACTGCATCAATTTTNTCTGAAATTTTNTTAAACATTTTTCTGTANTCAGAAAAAATTTCAGCATTCGGGAAAATTTTATGAGCTTTNGCTAATTCAATTTCATCNACNTCACANAANCCAACTACATCNACATCTTTATGAGATGCAATACTTTGTAAATCAAAAAGGCCTTGCATTCCTCCAACTCCAATATGAGCNGTTTTCAATCTTTTGGTTGAGTTNGACGACCATAGTGAACTTGGTAAAAAAGGAAGTGAAGACAAGAAAGCTGTTTTTTTTATAAATTCTCTTTTATTCATTTTTTTTTTTTTTTTACTAAATATAATAATTTAATCTTTTAAAGATTTTGTATTTTCATTTTAAAATTAAAAAATGATAAAAATTAAACTTTTTTTTTTAATTGTTTGTTTATTTTTTTCATGTGAAAATTATACCAAAGATAAAATTGAAATTTCTGATGGAGTCTACTTAATTAATGATTGGATTTATGATCTTAAAAAAAGTAATAATTCAGATTTTAAAATTTCCTTTTATACAATTGGAAAAATATCATCTACACGGTTTAAAGCTGTTTCCATAAAAAACTCAAATGAAAATGTGATGCATGGAATAGGTCTTTATTTTAAATATGACAAAGAGGGAGAAAACAAAGATCAAATTATTGGAGCTTTCTTCAAAAATACAAGTATGGATTCTATGGAGTTTAAATTTCCAAACTGTCTTAATATTTGTCCATTAAAAGTTCAGGTTTATGAAAATGATAAATATATAGAATTTAAAGGTAGTTATTCAACGAGTAATTCTTTTGTTATGGAATTAAAAGACAAAGTTTTGATTGATTTGTTAGAAGCAAAAAAGAAAATAAGAGTAAGGATACCTATCTCAATTAATAATAAAAACACAGTTTTTGAATTTTTTGAATTTGATTTATCCGATTATAATCGACAAATAGAATTATAATTTAAATTACTTTCATGCTAAAATCAATTGATTTATAAGAGTGGGTTAATGCTCCCACTGAAATATAATCAACTCCAGTTTCTGCTATTTCAACTATATTTTTGCTAGAAATATTTCCCGACGCTTCAGTTTTAATTTTATTATTAATTAATTTTAAAGCATTTTGAATTTGATTTACATTCATATTGTCAAGCAATATACGGTCAATCCAATCAAATTTTAGACACTCTTTAATCTCATTTATATTTCGTGTTTCAACAATCACAGGTATTTTTAAATTCTTTGAAATAATATATTTTTTTGTCTTTTCAAGAACTTTTGATATTGAACCACATGAATCAATATGAGTGTCTTTAATCATAATTGAATCGAATAATCCCATTCTATGATTATATCCTCCCCCAATTAGAACAGCCCATTTTTCTGGATATCTAAAATTAGGAGTAGTTTTCCTAGTGTCAAGAATTTTACAAGAAGTATGAGAAATTTTTTTTGACAAAAATCTTGTGAATGTTGCAATTCCACTCATTCTCTGAAGACAATTGAGAATTATTCTTTCAATTGAAAGAATAACGTGAATAGGACCATTAAGTGTTAAAATTTTTTTATTTGCATTTATAGTTGATCCTTCTGTAACTAATAATTTTAATTTTATAAAATCTTTATGTCTTTCTATAATTTTTTTAGTTAATAATAGGCCAGCAATAACGCAAGATTCATTGCAATAAATTCCAAAAGTAGCATTTGAATTTAATTTATAAAGAGACATATTTGAATGGTCAATTCCCCCTATATCTTCATCAATTGCATTATCAATGAACCTACCAATTTCTAGATTATATTTTTTATAAAAATCACTTGACATAATCTTGATTAAAAAAAACTCCACTATTAGACTTTATTTCTAATGATTGTTTAATCAGTAAATAAGACACACTAACCATGTTTCTAAGTTCACACAATTGAGGAGTTAGTTTTTTTTCATTATATAGCTTTAAACTTTTTTCATATAATTTTTTTAATTTTTTTTCAGCTATTAATAAGCCATTATATGTTTTAAAAATAGAAACTTGTTTNCTCATGATTTTTTGTAANTGTAATTTTAATTTAAAAATAANTTTTAACTCCTGATTAGAAATAGATTGNTTNCCGTTCCATTGGGGAATTGANTCATATATATTTTTTTCAATTTTAAGATTATCAATTTCATCAATTGATGCTTTAGCAGCTCTATGGGAAAAAACAATTGATTCTAGTAAGGAATTTGAAGCTAGTCTATTAGACCCATGTAGCCCAGTATAACTGCACTCCCCAATTGCATATAATCCATTAAGGCTTGTTCTTCCATAAATATCAACTTCAATCCCTCCACAAAAATAATGGGCAGCTGGAACAACTGGAATTGATTGTTTAAGTGGGTTATTATTTATTGATTTACAAGTTTCTAAAATTTTAGGAAAGTTTTTTTCAAAAATTTCTTTTTTAATATTTGTTGTGTCAAGTAATACGTATTTGGAGCCATTTTTTTTCATTTCTGATGAGATTGCTCTTGAAACAATATCTCTTGAAGCAAGTTCCCCTCTATCATCGTATTTATGCATGAATTTTTCTCCATTNATGTTTTTTAGCTTTGCCCCTTTCCCCCTGATTGCCTCAGTAATTAAGAAAGAATCATCATTTACTTTAGAATAAAGAACAGTAGGATGGAATTGAACATAAGGTAGATTCTTAATTTGAACTTTTGCTCTGTATGCTGCTCCAAGTCCATCTCCAGTAGCACCTTTTGGATTAGTTGTAAATTCAAATAATTGACCAGCTCCACCTGTAGATAAAATTGAAATTTTAGATGTGATTTTAATTATTTTTTGGTCAGTTATTGAAATCACATATGCACCATAACATCTTTTTGGCGCACTTATCATGTGATGATCAGTAATTAAGTCAACGAGAAGGTGGTTTTCAAGGTATTTTATATTCTTTAAACCTTTAATTTTTTCAATTAAGGCTCTAATAATTTCAGAACCAGAATGATCTTTATGGTGAACAATTCTTTGAGCAGAGTGTCCTCCCTCTCTTCCTAAATCAAATTTATTTTGTTTTTTTTTATCAAATTCAGTTCCCCAATCAATTAGTTCTTTCAATCTTTTTCCTCCTTCTTTTACAACAAAATCAACAACCTTTTTATTACACATTCCAGCTCCAGCAATTAAAGTATCATTTATATGTTTTTCGTAAGAATCCTTTTTAAAGTTTGAAACAACTGCAATTCCTCCTTGTGCATATTTTGTGTTGCCCTCATCTAAACTACTTTTACAAATAAGAATTATCCTTTTTTTTGGGGACAATAATGCTATTTTTATTGCATACGTCAGACCTGAGATTCCCGTACCAATAACAAGTATATCTGTTGTCATATTAACTTAAAGAAAGCATTTTTTCAATTGGTTTTCTAGCTGTACTAATTAATTCTTTATTAATTAAAATTTCGGGTAATTCATATTTTAAACAAAGGTAAAGTTTTTCTAATGTATTAAGTTTCATAAAGGCACATTCACTGCAACTGCAAGAACTATTTTCAACAGGAGCGGGAATAAAAGTTTTTTGAGGACATTTTTTTTTCATTTCATGTAAAATTCCAGCTTCAGTTGCAACTATATAACTTTTAGAATCATCGTTTTTGACAAAATTTAATAAAGCTGAAGTGCTTCCTATAAAATTGGCAATATCTAAAATGTGAGATTGACTTTCAGGATGAGCTATAAACTTTGAATTTGGATGAATTTTAAACAAGGAAATAATTTTATCAAAAGAAAATGCCTCATGAACGATACANGAGCCATCCCATAAAATCATTTTTCTTCCTGTTTTTTTTATAAGATATTGTCCTAAATTTCTATCAGGAGCAAAAATAATATTTTTCTCTTTAGGAATTGAATTAATTATTTTTTCAGCATTACTTGATGTGCATACAATATCACTTAAAGATTTTATTTCAGCTGAGCAATTTATATATGATACAACTAAAGAGTTTTTATTTTTTTTAATAAAATTTTTGAATTCATCTGGAGGGCAAGAGTCAGCAAGCGAACATCCAGCTTTCAAATCAGGAAGTAAAACTTTTTTTTCAGGATTAATAATTTTCGCTGTTTCAGCCATAAAGTGAACACCAGCAAAAACTATTATTGGGGCTTTAACTTTTTTAGCGACTTGAGCTAAATAAAGGCTGTCACCCAAGTAATCAGATAGTTCTTGTATTTTTTCGTTTTGNTAATAGTGAGCTAAAATAACAGCCTTTTTTTTCAATTTCAATCTTAAGATTTCAGATATTAATTTATCTTTACTTGGGACAGGAAGATTTAAATATCCTAGTCTATTTAAATCAGAAAAAGCTTTAGTTTTATTTGAAATCATTTTTTACAATTATGATGATATGTTATAACATATATTTTACAAAAATATTAAATTTTCAATGACTTTTTGAACTTGAAATCCAAATGAATTTTATTTAATGATAAAAAAAAGTTAATTTGCGTTTAAACATTTCAAATGATAAGAAAAAAAAGTTTTTTAGTCATTTTATTTTTAAGTTCAATTTTTAAACTTTATTCTCAAGATGCCCCATATTCTTGGAAGATTAAGCTTGGTGTAAATCTTGTTAACATTCAAGATAAAAATGTTTTATCTGATATAGCAATTGGTTTTCCGTCTTTTTCTATTTCTAAACATTTATTTAGTGGGATTTCAATTGGGACTCAATATTCAATGAATAAAATAAAAATTGAAAATTCNTCTTCTTTAGATTATTATTCAATAGATGGTTTTTTGAAATATAGTATTTTAAATGATAAAACAATAAGCCCTTATTTTTTTGGTGGCTACGGATTTTCAAGTTTTCAAGATGGAGTAGAAAAAAAAGGTATTTTCCCTTCATTTGATGTTTCTGAAACAGCATTTGGTGGGATTGGTTTAGAGTTTAAAATCTCAGATAAAATAGGAATTAATTTGAGTACTTCGTACAGAAATGCTGACGAAATCAAATCATATAAGCATTTACAACATTTTGCAGGAATATCTTTTAACATAGGTAATAATGATTTGGATAATGATGGAATCCCTGATAAAAAAGATCTTTGTCCTGAAATTCCTGGATTAATTGAATTTGGGGGTTGTCCTGATACTGACTCAGATCTAATTCCAGATAATGAAGATAAATGTCCAAATTTATTTGGAAGTATTGAAATGCAAGGTTGTCCTGATACAGACGGAGATGGTGTGATTGATAAAAATGACAATTGTCCTGAGAAATCAGGTAAAATTGAACTTAATGGTTGCCCCGATTCTGATAATGATAATATTATTGATNTTGAAGACGATTGTCCATTAGAATTTGGCTTAATCGAAAATAATGGTTGTCCATTAACTGATANAGACAACGACGGAGTTTTAGATATTAATGATGACTGTCCTGAAGTTATTGGATCTAAATCAAATGGTGGTTGTCCAGANGTTCCAGTGGAAGTTATAGAAGTTTTAAATACGTATGGTTCATCTATCAATTTTGCTGCATCAAGTGATAGAATATTAGGTAAAAAGACTATCAATATACTTAATCAAATTAAATCCCTTTTGGATCAATATCCAAATGGTAATCTTATTATAGAGGGTCATACTTCATCTGACGGAGATAAAGAATATAATCAGTTNTTATCTATAAAAAGAGCTGAAAGCGTAAAGAAATATTTGATTAATTTAGGAGTTGATAAAAAAAGGTTGGAATCTGTAGGTAAAGGAGATTCTGAGCCTATTGATTCAAATGATAATCCTATAAGTAGAGCAAGAAATAGGAGAGTTCAGTTTAAAACTAATTTCAACTAATATCTTTGAGCTTCATTATTATTTTATCGGGATTTTTAGATTTAAATATAAAGCTNCCAGCAACTAAAACATCTGCTCCTAATTCAATTAGTTTTCTAGATTGTAAGTCAGTAACACCCCCATCAACTTGAATTAAAGAAGGAGATTTTTTTGATTTAATTAATTTTTTTAATTCAGTTAACTTAATAAATGTATTATTAATAAACTTTTGTCCACCAAATCCTGGATTAACACTCATTAAGCACACCAAATCAATTTCAGTAATAACTTTTTCTAAGACTTTTACTGGGGTCTCTGGATTAATTGCAACTCCAGTTTTAATTCCAAATGATTTAATCTCTTTTATAGTTTCAATAAGGTTTGAAGTTGCTTCAAAATGAATAGTTATTATGGATGCATTTAATTCATAAAAATTTTTGATATATCTTTCTGGGTCAACAATCATTAAATGAACATCTAAAGGTTTTTGAGCATGTTTTTTGATAGCACTAAGNATAGGCATTCCAAAAGAAATATTAGGAACGAATAAACCGTCCATTATATCAATATGAAACCAATCAGCTTCACTTTTGTTAATTATTTCAATTTCTGACTGAAGATTTGCAAAATCTGCCGCCAAAATTGAAGGGGCAATTATTGTATTCATTGAAATTATAGTTTAAAAAATATACTGGTATTATCCCAAATATGTTTTTAAAATTTTGCTTCTTGAAGTATGTTTTAATCTTCTTATTGCTTTTTCTTTTATTTGCCTTACTCTTTCTCGAGTTAAATCAAATGTTTCACCAATTTCTTCAAGAGTCATAGCGTGATGCTCTGCTAAACCAAAGTATAACCTAACTACATCAGCTTCTCTTGGAGTTAGAGTTTCAAGGGCTCTTTCAATTTCAGTTTTTAAAGATTCATGAAGTAGTGTTCTATCAGGGTTAGGTGATTCACCACTATTTAGAACATCATATAGATTGGAGTCTTCACCTTCTACTAAGGGAGCATCCATAGAGACGTGTCGACCAGAATTTTTTAGTGATTCTTTAACATCATTAATCGTCATATCTAATTCTTTGGCAATTTCCTCAGCTGAAGGAGCTCTCTCATGGGCTTGTTCTAAAAAAGCATATGTTTTATTTATTTTGTTTATGGAACCAATTTTATTAAGTGGTAACCTTACAATTCTAGATTGCTCAGCTAATGCCTGAAGTATAGACTGTCTAATCCACCAAACAGCATATGAAATAAATTTAAAACCTCGAGTTTCATCAAATCTCTGAGCTGCTTTTATAAGTCCTAAATTACCTTCGTTTATCAAATCAGGAAGGGTTAATCCCTGGTTTTGGTATTGCTTAGCAACTGAAACAACAAATCTTAAATTTGCTTTTGTTAATTTTTCAAGGGCTATTTGATCTCCATCTTTGATTCTTTGAGCTAATTCTACTTCTTCCTCAGCAGTAATTAGGTCAACTTTACCAATTTCCTGAAGATATTTATCTAGGGAGGCAGTTTCTCTGTTAGTAACTTGTTTAGTTATCTTTAATTGTCTCATTTAGGTTATTTAGTTGTGTATATATATGTATACGTAAAAAATGAATAAATGTTACACTACAGGTGTAAAATTAATTTTTATTTTGATCATTATTTCTTGAAGGCCTTGTTATTAGTGCTTTTCTAGAAACTTTTTCTTTTTTTGTTCTAGGATCAAAACCAAAATATTTAACATCAATAATATCGTTTAATTTTAAAACATCTGAAACATTTTCAGTTCTTTCCCATGCAATTTCACTAACATGAAGTAAAACTTCATTTCCAGGAGCATCCAGATATTCAACGACAGCTCCAAAATCTAAAATTTTAATTACTTTTACTTTGTAAGTATTATCCTTAACTGGTTTAAATAGAAGAGAGTCAATTTTTGTGATAACCATCTCAATTCCCTCTTGGTCTATTCCTAATATCTCTACAATACCTTCTTCTGTTTCAGGATCTTCATTGATTACAATAGTACAACCAGTTGTTTTTTGAAGTTCTTGAATTACTTTTCCACCAGGACCTATAAAAGGGCCAATAAATTCGTTAGGAATTTTTCTGGTTACCATTTTAGGTGAATGGGGCTTTACATTTAGATTTGGAAGAGGAATTGTTTTTTCCATTTGATTCAAAATATGAATTCTTCCGTCTTTTGCTTGTTTTAATGCTTTAACTAAGATCTCATAAGATAATCCTTTAATTTTAATATCCATTTGACATGCAGTTATTCCATTTTTAGTACCTGTGACTTTAAAGTCCATGTCACCAAGATGATCTTCATCTCCTAAAATATCACTTAAAACTGCATATCTTTCACCNTCGGAAATTAATCCCATTGCAATTCCTGATACAGGTTGTTTAATTTGAATACCAGCATCCATAAGTGCCATAGTNCCAGAACAAACACTAGCCATTGANGATGAACCATTAGATTCAAGAATTTCACTTACAACTCTTAATGTATAAGGGCAATTTTCAGGTATCATTCCTTTTAGTCCTCTTTGAGCAAGATTTCCATGACCAATTTCTCTTCTGGAAGTTCCTCTTAATGGTCTAGCTTCTCCTGTACAGAATGGAGGAAAATTATAATGTAAATAAAAACTTTCTTCACCTTCATATGAAGGCATATCTATTCTATTTGCTTCTCTTGAAGTTCCTAATGTAACTGTTGCAAGAGACTGAGTTTCTCCACGAGAAAAAATTGCAGATCCATGAGTTGATGGTAAATAATCAACTTCACACCAAATAGGTCTAATTTCATCTGTTTTTCTACCGTCTAATCTTTGGCCTTCAGAAAGAGTTAATTCCCTAATAGCTTCTTTTTTAACTTTTTCAAAATATTTATCTATTAAATTATTTTTTTCTTCAATTTCTTCTTCAACAAAGTTTTCAAATAATTCGTCTTTTATTTTTGAAAAGGATAAGGANCTTTCTGATTTTGATAGTCCTTTTTTAGATATTTCATAACATTTACTATATGTTAAGTCATTTATTTTTTTAAGTAAGTCGCTATCTTCTTCACTTTTTTCGTAATCTCTGACGGNTTTCCTTCCATAATTCTCGGATAATTTTATTTGAGCATCTATTTGATCTTTAATTGCATCATGTCCAAACTTTATAGCTTCAACCATTTCTTCTTCACTACATTCATCCATTTCTCCCTCAACCATCATAACAGAATCATGTGANGCACCAATCATCATATCAATATCTGAATTTTCCAGTTCTGCTCTTGAGGGATTTATAATTAGCTTTCCNTTTATCCTTGCTACTCTNACCTCTGAAATGGCACATTCAAAAGGGAAATCGCTTAACTGAATTGCAGTTGAGGCAGCTAGACCCGCAAGTGCATCAGGCATTACATTTTCATCATGAGACATAAGCTGAATCATTACTTGAACTTCAGAGTGATAGTCTTTAGGGAATAATGGGCGTAAAACTCTATCAACNAGTCTCATAGTTAATATTTCACCATCACTTGGCCTAGCTTCTCTTTTAAAAAAACCTCCAGGATATCTTCCAGCGGCAGCAAATTTTTCTCTGTAATCAACTGTCAATGGTAANAAATCAACNTTTGANGATTCATAATTTGAAACTACTGTACACAAAAGCATGGCATTTCCCATTTTAACAACTACCGATCCATGTGCATGTTTTGCTAATTTTCCTGTTTCTANAGAGATAACTCTACCNTCAGGTAATTTAATTTCTTGNTTGAATGTCTTTGGTATCATTTTTAATATGTTTTAAACTTAACGATAGTTGTGAATTATTGTATAGCTTAACCAATAAAAACAAATACTAATTTTTTTTATTAATCTGATTTGATTTATTTTCTTAAATCTAATTCTTTGATAATATTTCTGTAACGTAATATATTTTTTGATTTTAAATAATCTAAAAGACTTCNCCTTTTACCAACTAATTTAACCAACGATCTCTCGGTATTAAAATCTTTATTATTTTTCTTTAAGTGATTTGAAAGATGATTTATTCTGAATGAAAAAAGTGCAATTTGGGCTTCAGTTGAACCTGTATTTTTTTTTAATTTGCCATGCTTAGTAAAGATTTTTTCTTTTNCTTCTTTAGTTAAATACATAAATTTTTAATTAAATTACTTTAACATTAAAAAATTAAACTTTGCAAATATAATCTAATTTTATACAATTGTTTAAAATCTTAGTTTTATTTTCTAATGTCCTGATTGAGAATTAAATCAATGTATAAATTAATTTTCTTTTTTAGATTTTTTCTGTGGCTAATAAAGTCAAGAAAACCTTTTTCTAAAATAAATTCACTTGTTTGAAATCCCTTNGGAAGTTCTTTNCCAGTTGTNTCTTTAATAACCCTTGGTCCAGCAAAACCAATTAAAGCNCCAGGTTCAGCTATATTAATNTCACCNAGCATAGCAAATGAGGCAGTGGTNCCTCCAGTTGTNGGNTCAGTGCATAGAGAAATATATGGAATTGATTTTTCTGAAAGTTCAGCTANTTTAGAACTTGTTTTAGCTAATTGCATTAAAGAGAAAGCTCCTTCCATCATTCTTGCTCCTCCAGATTTTGAAATAATCAATAGGGGAATGCGAAGATCAATAGACTTGTTAATTGCTAAAACGATTTTCTCACCNACAACTGAACCTACTGATCCACCAATAAAAGTGAAATCCATACAAGCAATTATTATTTGTTTACCCATTGATTTTCCAATTGCCGTCCTAATAGCATCTTTATAGCCAGTTTTTTTTTGTGATTCTTTTAATCTTAAGGAATATTTTTTTGAATCTTTAAATTTTAAAAAATCTTTAGGCTTTAGATTTGAATTAAATTCTTTGAAATGATTGTCATCAAATAATAACTCAAAATATTCTTTACTTCCAATCCTCACATGATACTCATCTTCTGGACTAACATAAAAATTTGAAGCAAGCTGTTGAGTGTCTACAATTTTTCCAGTGGGAGTTTTGTACCACAAACCTTTTGGAATATCTTTTTTTTCAGCAGTTTTTGTTAGAATNCCTTTTTCAATTCTTTTAAACCAGCTCATAAATTTATATTTATTACAAGGTATTTATATTATTTAAATCTTCAAAAGCTTTGGTAAGTCTTTTGATAAAAGTTTCTTCCCCAATCCTTAACCACTTTCTTGGATCATAGAATTTTTTATTTGGCTCTGATGGTCCATCAGGATTTCCAATCTGAGTTTTCAAGTAATTAATTTTTTGGTTCATATAGTCTCTAATTCCTTCAGTAAAAGCAAATTGTAAGTCAGTGTCAATATTCATTTTTATAACACCATATCCAATAGCTTCTTTAATTTCTTCAATTGAAGAACCTGAGCCACCATGAAAAACAAAATCTAAAGTNTTTTTTGGAAGATTAAATTTTTCAGAAATAAATTTTTGAGAATTTTCAAGTATTTTTGGNGTTAATTTAACATTNCCAGGTTTATATACACCATGNACATTTCCAAAAGCAGCGGCAACAGTNAATTGAGAACTAATTTTTATAAGNTCTTCATANGCATAGGCAACTTCCTCTGGCTGNGTATACAANTTCGAAACATCAATATTNGTATTATCAACTCCATCTTCTTCTCCNCCAGTNACCCCTAATTCAATTTCTAGAGTCATATCCATTTTTCTCATTCTAGTAAGATATTTTTTACAAATAGAAATATTCTCTTCAATTGGTTCTTCTGATAAATCAATCATGTGAGAACTGAATAGGGATTTACCATTTGTTTTGTAAAATGATTCGCTAGCATCCAATAAACCGTCAATCCATGGTAGAAGATTTTTAGCACAATGGTCAGTATGAAGTATTACGGATGCTCCATATAATTTAGCTAATTGATGAATGTGTTTAGCTCCAGAGATTGCTCCATTTATAGCTGATTGTTGATTAATATTTGCCAACCCTTTACCAGAATTAAATTGAGAACCACCATTAGAAAATTGAATTATTACTGGACTATTTATTTTCGATGCTGTTTCTAATACAGCATTAATTGAATTGCTTCCAGTTACGTTAACAGCAGGTAAAGCAAAAGATTTTTCTTTTGCAAGTTTAAAAACTTTTTGGACATCTTTTCCAGTAATAACTCCTTGAGGTATTTTATTATTCATGTATATTATTTTAAGTCAGTAAAAATATAACATTTAGTTTAAAAAGGATAATTGATACCAATATTATAAACAGCATTTTTGAAAGATGTTTGATTCCACCACCTTTTTTCTAAAGGAAGAACAGGATTATATGCTTTAAACCCAGTATCTAGTCTAAANACAAAAAAATTAAAATCATATCTTATTCCAAAACCAATTCCAATTGCAATTTCCGACAAATCTTCAAATCCATTAAATTTCATTTTTGGATCACTTATATTATCAAATGCATTCCAAATATTTCCAGCGTCAATAAAAATAGCTCCTTTAAAAGGTCCAATTAGAGGGGCTCGATATTCTAAATTAAAAGCTAATTTAAAGTTGGCTTCATTGAATTCATTTAAATTCTCACTTGTTCCAGGGCCAAGTTTATATACTCTCCAAGCCCTATTATCATTTGAGCCTCCACCAAAATAGGACCTGGTAAAAGGAATACTATTGGAAGATCCATATGGTATAGCAATCCCAGAAAATCCTCTAAAAGCAAGAACTCTATCAAATCCAATTTTCCAATGTTTTATGTAATTAAATTCTGTTTTAATAAACTGTGAAGGAATTACTCCTAAAAAATTATTAGGATCAGTAGAATCTCCCTTATTTAAGGATAAAAGACCATTAATTAAATTACCAACCCATTCTAATTTGAAACGATATTGAGAAAAATCTTCATCTAATAAGTTTTGTTGATTATTTTTTAAAAAGGTAATTGAGGANCCCATTATAAAATTATCTGAAGTTAATCTCTCTTGTCTTTCTTTAATTGCTATTACTTCTGAAAATTNATTTGAACTGNTTTCGATTGGAGAGTTTTGATTGATAATATCTTGAATGAANCCNGAAGTTCCATTAGGNATAGTTAGCGAACCCTCTGAATTTAAGTATTCTGGATTAGAATAAAAATTTTGAGATATTGAGTTCAGTCTATCGAAGGAGTTTTTGTAAACATTAAAATAATTATTGATAGCTCGGTTTTTGATAAACTCAAGATCTAAAAGTTTAAAATTAATTTTATAAGTTTTATTTGGTGACCATTCATATTCTATTTTACTTGCAAAATTTTGTCTATCTAATCCAATATTTTCCTGTAAAGAAGTTCCAAAAGTTATATTTGTTTTAGGTAACATAAATTTTGGTATTATTGAATTTAATTTTAAAGGGAAAATAATTTTAGGTATTTCTATTCTTAAGTCAGTACCTATTTCAAAAAGATTGAAAAAATCTCTATTAGAATTAGCAACGTTACTTGATGAGCCAATACTTCCTTTAATACTTAATTCTATAATTTCTGTTTCTTTAAAAAGATTACGAGTAATTATTGAACTTCCAAAACCAATACCAAAATCCTCAATGTTGGAATGTGACAAATCTAAGTCAAAACCTAAAGAAAACCTCTCCATTGGAGTCAAAATGACAGATAAATCAAGTCCTAAGCTATCTTTAAAGTTTTTTTTGAAAGTTATGCTCGGATATTTAAAGTTTTTTAATTCAGTGATATATCTAAAAGTATTATCTCTTTTTTCTTCATTGTATATGTCACCTTCAGAAAAATCAATTACGTCAGTTAAAACTTTAGCTTTATAATTCAACTTTTTATTATAAAAAATTTTTTTGTTATCATAAAAAATNGAGTCATTAAACTTCATTAAATTATTACCATTAGTGTCTTCCACTNTGATATTTATATTTTTAATTTTTTTTACTTCGTATGTTTGTGGATATAGGCTATCACCTAATCTTTTTTTGGAGTCTGAAATCTCCACAAGTACAGGGATTANACTATCAATCCCTANGCTGTCAATATAAACTTTAAATCTTATACTTTTTTGTTGAAAATCATAAATACCATTGTTTTTAAANAGNTTNACTAATCTTTCNCTTTCTANATCAAAATTTTTAACNTTAAATGGATCTTGACTTTTTAATTTACTTTTAAAAATATTTTTTTNANAAATATNCGATACACTTTTTGATTCAATTTTATNAGATATGCTGTCAATTATAAATTGTTTTCCTGTTTTTATTNTGTATTCAATTATNGCTTTTTTTTTATTTCGAGTAGTNTTAATAGAATTGGATATTTCNGNATTGAAATANCCAATATTCTTATAATATTGTTTTAAGATATCGATATTTTCATCTATTTTTTTTTTAGANACTAANACAGGCTNTTCACTATTCTTTTTAATCCAGTTATTTAAATTTATTTTATATTTTTTTAATTGTTCAACTTGCTTTGGAGAAATTAGTGAATTCATTCTTTTTCTCCTTTTTTGTTTAGAATTAAGCCAAGAATTAAAAGAACTATCAGGATTTTTAGTAACTAAATTATTAAGCTGTAATTTTAAAGGGAATCCAAGTACTTTTGAATTAGGACGAGTAACACTTAAAAGCATTACTGGGTCTTTATTTAAAATTTCATCATTTTTTATATATCTTTCTTCTTTTAATAATTTTTGACCCTCAGGTATTTTGTTGATTGTACCACAACCATAAACTAAGTAATTTAGAATTATAAAGAAAAATATCTTGGTTTTGAAAAATTTTAACATAAATAAAATTAAATCAAAAATACGTCATTTATGATTACCAAAAATGAACTTAAAAAGATTAAAGGCTTAAAAATAAAAAAGAATAGGCAATTATATTCGTTATTTGTTGCTGAAGGCAAAAAAAATGTTTTCGAATTAGTTAATTCTAATTTTAAAGTTTATAAAATCTTTTCAATTGAAAAAACAAAAATGTTGGATTCAATTTTAATTAATCAAAATTTAATGAAAAGGCTCTCTTTTCTTAAATCTCCTAGTGATATATTTGGAATTTTTTATTTACCAAAAAACAATAATATTAATAATAATGATAATCTTACAATTGCTTTAGATAATATTTCAGATCCTGGTAATTTGGGAAATATTATTAGGATATGTGATTGGTTTGGAATTCGAACTTTATTGTGTTCGAATAACACTGTAGATTGTTTTAATCCGAAAGTTGTTCAATCAACTATGGGTTCAATATCAAGAGTAAATTGTATTTATTGTAACCTAAAAGATTTTATTAATAATTCAAAAAAAATAACTTATGGATCTGTTTTAGAGGGAGGATCATCTATTTACTCATCCTCAATTAGAAAGGATGGGATATTAATTTTTGGTAATGAATCAAATGGGATTTCTAAATCAATTTTAAATAAATTACATTTTAAAATTACAATTCCCAAATACAATATTAAAAACGGTCCGGATAGTTTAAATGTCTCATCTGCGGCCTCAATTATTCTGGCTAATTGTTTTAAGGAATAAAAAAATAATTATTCAAAAGTAAAATTAATAACAACAGCTCTTGAAAAAAGTCTGTTAATATTACTTGTCCATGGACTTTCAATATCATTATCTTGAATAAGTTCATTGTTAATTGAAAAAATACCTCTTATTGAAGGCGAAAACTTAAAGTATGGAAGATAAAAATCAATACCAAAGCCAGTTTCGTAATTAAAAGTCTTTGACTTAACCCTAAAAACATTATTTTGGTTATCATCATTACTTTTTTGATTACTTGAAAGATTAAANGAAGTTGATAGTCCAGCAACTATATAAGGTTTAAAATTATTAACTCTTACTGAGCTAAATTTTATTAATAATGGTATATGAATGTAAGTAGATTTAACTTCTCTAACTTTTTCTTGATCATCTTTTAAATTAAGCTGGTCTGGATATATTAGTTTTTTCTGATTCGCATATAGGCCTGGTTCTATTCTTAAATTAAAAAATTTGTTTATTCTTAAATCGCCAATTAATCCTACATTNAANCCTAAGCTTTTTTCAACTTGAATATCAGGAAGTTTTTCATTTGCATAGTATCCATCTGCATATTCGAATTTGAATCCAAAGTCATTAAANCCAACGAAATATCCATAATGTAAAANCTTATTATCAAAAGTTGGTAAATTCTCAATTTTTGGTCTTATNGTAGGGTATTGTGCATGTAAATTTATAGTAAACAAAAATAAAATAACTAAAATCAAAATAGAGTTATGGNTTTTTTCCAAAATACAAAGATGTTGCTCCAAATGTTAAAGGTTTGTTGTTTACATTTATAAACCCATTTTTCATTAAAATATTGTTGAATTTTTTTCCGTTTGGGAAAACTAAAGAGGAATTNCTCAAATATTTATATGCATTTTTATTTTTAGAAAATAGATTGTATAAAAGAGGATAAATAGTTTTTAAATATAAATCATAACAGAAAAATATAACTCTTGATTTTGGTATTGAAGTTTCTAAAATGAGAAGTATTCCACCTTTTTTTAAAACTCTTAAAATTTCAATTAAACATTTATCTAAATTTTCAAAATTCCTTACTCCAAAACTTACTGTTACAGCATCAAAAGAATGGTTTTCAAAAGGAATTTTCTCACAATCTCCCTCCCTTAATTCTATTATTCTTTCATATTTAAGTTTTTTAATTTTTTTATTACCCACAGAAATCATTTTTTTTGAAATATCAATTCCAATAATCTTTTTGGGTTTAATTTTTACAATTTCTATAGCTAAATCTGCAGTTCCAGTTGCAATATCAAGAATTTTTTTAGGTTTATAAATAAACAATTTATTCACCAACTTCTTTCTCCATATTTTATCAATACCAAGAGTGAATAGTGTATTCATCATGTCATAATTTACAGAAAGTCTATCAAACATTTTTTTTATTTGATTTTTCTTTNTGTAAATTTTNTTAGATTTTATTTTTTGGTCCATTCAACATAATTTTCCATAAAATTAAACCTCTTTGATTAAAAAAAACTGGATAAACTAACTTATTTATATATTTGTACTAGTTTTCTAATGATTAATTATGAGAATTATTATTGCAGGGGCTGGAGAGGTTGGCTTTCACCTTGCTAAACTCTTATCTTTTGAATCTCAAGACATAACTCTAATAGATATTGATAAAGATAGGCTTAACAACGCTGAAAATCAGCTGGATATTAAAGTAATAAAGGGTAATAGTTGTTCTTTATCAATACTGAAGCAGGCAAATATATCTGATTCGGATCTTTTAATTGCAGTTACAGCATATGAAACTACAAACATTACTGTTTGTGCA
This sequence comes from Flavobacteriaceae bacterium TMED220, assembly GCA_002169155.2. Lineage (GTDB taxonomy): Bacteria > Bacteroidota > Bacteroidia > Flavobacteriales > Flavobacteriaceae > TMED220. The sequence goes on along the minus strand of NHJR02000019.1, from coordinate 11,335 downwards.
CTTTCAAAACAACTAGGTTGCAAAAGAACAATTGCTCGAATATCATCTGAAGAATATATAAATGAGAANGCTGATGTTAGTTTTAGAAAGCTTGGTGTTGACGAACTAATTTCTCCTCAATCTCTTGCTGCTGNNGAAATTCAACAATTATTAGATCAGTCTGCATTTACAAATAGTTATGAATTTGAGGATGGAGAATTAACCTTAATCGGAGCAATATTAGATGGGACTGTTCCTTTNGTTGGAAAATCAGTTAAGGAAGCAGCATCTATATTTCCTGATGTTCATTTTATGCCTATCGCAATTCAAAGAAAAGGAACTCAGTTAACAATAATTCCGAGGGGAGATACAGAGTTTAATGAAGGTGACCAAGTATATTTTATAACTTTAAAAGAAGGAGTTTCTGAAATATATAAATTAACCGGTAAAATTAAGGAATCAATATCAGATGTTATGATACTTGGAGGGGGAAGGTTAGGTTACAATGTTGCTAAAGACCTATGTGAAAAAAAATTCAATGTTACAATCATTGAACAAGACAAAACTAAAGCTCTAGAATTAGCTGATAAAATTCCAGATGCCATGGTAATNCATGGAGACGGTAGAAGTATTGAGCTTTTGGAAGAAGAAAATATTGATTCTATTGATGCGTTTATTTCTGTAACTGAGGATTCGGAAACAAATATTATGACTTGTTTGATGGCAAAATCAAAAAAAGTTAAAAAGACTATTGCTCTAGTTGAGAATATGGATTATTTTCAGTTATCTAATTCAATAGGAATAGATACATTAATTAATAAAAAACTATTAACAGCAAATACTATTTTCAGATACATACGGAGAGGTGATGTTTTGGCTATGACAACTCTCAATAACTTTAATGCTGAGATTTTAGAATTTAAAGTAAAAAGTAATTCAAAAATAAGTGGAATGAAAATAAAAGATATTGATTTTCCAAGATCTTCCATAGTAGGTGGAGTTATAAAAAATGGAAAAGGTATTATTTCACTTGGAAATTATAAAATTGTCAAAAATGACAGAGTGGTAGTTTGTTGTCTTCCTAGGGCTATTCAGAAGGTTGAAAGTTTATTTTCTTAAAAATGAATAAAATAAATTCACAGATAATTATTCATCTGATGGGAGTGTTGCTTCTATTTAATGGAATTTTTATGTTTTTGTCTGCATTTGTAAGTATAATTACTGATGACGGTGTAATTTTAGAAATTTCTTTAGCNGCANNAACAGTGACTNTTTTTGGATCTATTTTGATGTTANTAACAAAAAATCACTCTAAAAAAATTCAAAAAAAAGACGGATATATAATAGTTGCACTTGGATGGATACTCATGTCGTTTTCTGGTACTCTTCCATATCTTTTTACCAACTCAATATCTGATTTCACNAATGCAATATTTGAAACTACCTCAGGCTATACAACAACTGGATCTTCAATTNTTACAGATATTGAANTTTTACCTAAAAGTATAATTTTTTGGAGAAGTACAACTCATTGGATAGGNGGNATGGGNATAATNGTATTAACCATTGCTATTTTACCTTTACTAGGAGTAGGAGGCATGCAGCTTTTTTCTGCTGAAGCCCCTGGACCNAATAGTGATAAATTACATCCTCGAATAACTGATACTGCAAAAAGGCTTTGGTATATATATGTCGGTTTTACATTAACTGAAACAATTTTATTAAAATTTGCTGGGATGACATTTTTTGACGCAATTAATCATTCTATGAGTACCATTGCAACAGGCGGTTTTTCTACAAAGAATTTGAGTTTATCATATTGGAATTATAATCCATTGATCCAATATATTATTATTTTATTTATGTTTATATCTGGTGCGAATTTTGTTCTTAGTTATTTTGTATTCACTGGAAAAATTCAAAAAATTTTTAATGATGAAGAGTTTAAGACATATTTTATTTTTATTTTTATTTCTGTACTATTAGTTTCAACAGTTTTATTTTTTCAAGTTGATTTGGAAAAAACTTCTTTTAATCATCCTCAAGTTTATGGAGAGATTGAAAGTTCATTTCGGCATGCGCTTTTTCAGGTTCTTGCAGTTATTACCACNACGGGNTTTGTATCAGGGGATTTTGCTCAGTGGACTCCNTTTTTAACAATATTTTTCTTTGGATTAATGTTTGTGGGAGGCTCTGCAGGGTCAACTTCNGGNGGAATAAAAATTGTTCGACATTTACTTATGATTAAAAGTGGAATTTTAGAATTTAAAAGGTCTNTACATCCAAGNGCAATAATAAGAACCAGATATAATGGTTCAATTTTAGATCAAAGTATAATTTANAATATTTCAGGTTTTTTTATACTTTATATGTTATCTTTTGCCATTGGAGCACTAATTTTTGGTTTATTAGGTTTAGATATTGAATCCTCTTTAGGAGTTTCNGCTGCGAGTCTAGGAAATGTAGGNCCTGCAATTGGNGATTTTGGACCATCTTTTACATTTAATGAACTACCAAATTTAGGAAAATGGTGGGCNTCTTTTCTTATGTTACTTGGAAGATTAGAATTATTTACGGTCTTAATAATTTTATCCCCTTTTTTTTGGAAAAAACATTAATATAATTTTACTAATCAAGATGAATAATTATTAAAATGATTAGAGTAATTATGAAAATTCTCTTTGTCTTATTATTTCGTAAAGCACAGTTGCACATGCTACTGAAACATTTAAAGAATCGATTTTACCTTTCATTGGTAATTTAACAGATCTATCACTTATTTTGATTACACTATTTGAAATACCTTTTTTTTCTGAGCCCATTACAATAGCTAAAGGATTTTTTAATTCAGTTTCATAAATAGTTTTTTTTGCTTTTTCTGTAACGCAAATGATTTTAATATTATTTGATTTTAGTAAAAAAATAGCATCTTTAATATGGTCAACTTTACTAATTGAAACTGAGAATATTGCACCAGAAGAAGTTTTAACTGTATCTGCATTTATTCTTCCACTTTCAGTTTTAGGTAAAATAATATTTGTTACTCCTGTTGCAGAAGCAGATCTAATTATTGCTCCTATATTCCTCATATCAGTTATATTATCGAGTATTAAATATATTGGGTTTTGTTTTTTATAAATATTTTTTGAAACTACATCTTCTAAATTATCAAATACTACAGGAGAAATTGAAGCTACTGCTCCCTGATGATTTTTTGATTTAAACCTCTCTAGTCTCTCAATTGGTACAAAACTATATGATATATTATTTTTTTTGAGTTTATATTCAAGACTTTTAGCAATTGAATTTTTTTGTCCTTTTAAAAGCCAAACTTTATCAATATTAGTTTTTGAATCAATTGCTTCAAGTATTGAACGAATTCCGTAAATAGTATTCATTAAATTAATTATTAATTAATAATGGGTATAGATGTTTTTTTTTAACTATTATTTTTTCCCCATCATTTCTTTTAATATTGATTAGTCCAACTGAGAAAATTGATTTTGGGTTTGATATTTGGTATTTTTTGTGGAGTTTAAGATGTTCATATATTCTAATAGCTAGGTCTATACTATTAGTTTTGTTTGAAAATTCTTTTTTTTCAATTTTATCTATATAGTATACTGGTGTAGGTATAATTAATTTATATTTATTAGTGCTGGTAGTACTTTTCTTTTGATGAATTATTTTAATGCTATCGAGTAAAAAAAAATCATTTTCGTTGATATTATCAATTTGAATTGGATCGTATCGAAGGGAAATATTGAATTTTTCAATTATTTCAAATTTTTTAAAGCTATCACATTTTGTAAAAAAAATTATAATAAAAACTATTTGAAAATTATGAAATTTATTTTTAAAATACATTTTTGTTCAAATGTAAAAAATCTATTTAGGGTTTCCATCCAGGACCACTTGCAGAAGCTTCTCCTCCAGCTGCACCAAATGTATATGGNACTAATCCAGAAATCTCAAGTTCATCAGCTGGAACCGGAAAGTGGAGTGGAGTTCCAACTTGAAGAAGGTTGTGCCTTCTCATAAAGAAAAAGTTAGTACCTAACGTTCCATTTAGATGAAGTTCAACTGAATATTCATATAAAATTGCATTTTTTGCAGTACTCGAGGTAGCAGCATCAAGTCCACTACTAGATCTTTTTTTAGAATTGTTAATAGTCACTGCAGCAGTTCCAGAATCTCCGCTAAGAAGATAAGCCTCCGCTTTTAAATAATCATTTTCAGCTTCACTAAATATATTTGTACTTAATCCGTCCTCATTTCTATTATTGCCTGTATAAAATCTTTTATGTCTATAATTGGTAAATAACTGCCTTCCTCTTGATTCTCTTAAAAAACCAAAATTTGTAGTATAATCAAAATATTCCTTAATCCTAGAGTCTTTAGTATTTGAAATAGGGTCTAAAATTATAGATGAATTGGTTGGATAATCAGCAGGTTGTTTTGTTGCGTTTTCCTCAGCTAGGTAAGGAATTTTTTGATCAACTGGGAGATAACCTGATCCATCAGANAGAGTGTAAGTCATCCAATCTTGACTATTATTAAACAAAACTGATTGTTTTGCAGGTGGATTAAAGTCTGAGTTAATACCATTGTTTAGCCATGATATTACTTCAGAAAAGTTCACTGTTTCATCACTTTTACCACCTCTTATTTTACCCATTGCTATTTTGCCTCTAAAACTATTAGCAACTCTAATAAATTCGCTTTTATCCATTGAATAACCGGAGTGGACAGGAACATCAATTGAGTTTGGGGCTAAACTAATAGCAGCTTCAATATCTGTTAATGCATAATCAATTATTTTTGAATAATCTTCAAATTCAATTTTGGTAACATCGGTATTTTCGTCTAATCTGTATGCTTTATCATAAATCATACCTAAATATCCCAAACTTACTCCTCTGACAAACAGGGCTTGAGCTTTCTTGGAATTTGTAATATCAGTTTTACCATCTAGGATAGACCTTTCATTTGCAACTTTAAGTACAACATTCGCATTATAAATGTGAGAATTATAATTTGACCAATGCCCACCTATAGCATCTAAATCACCATTTGTCGTAGAATTATTAATATTTCTTCTTGGTTGGTCAGTAAAGCCCCAAAAATCTGCATANGCATTAGTTGAGGTAATTTGATCAGCAAGGCCATCAAGATATATTCCATAAAACCCTATTAGGTCAGAAAACATATCAGTTACTGTACCATCAATTAGACTAACAAGATCAGTATCTGAAGCTAGAGCCCTCGACGCGTCAGGCTGATTTAGGTTTTCAACATCTAAGTCTTCACAGGAAAAAATAGTGATTATTGACAAAAAAAGTAGGTACAAATTTTTAAATTTCTTCATTTTCATTTCTTTAAAATTTTACAGTAACTGCTGCACTAAAACTTCTAAAATTAGGATAGGAATATTCATCTAATCTAAAATTAGTGGGGTTTTGTCCAATTGCTACTTCTGGATCCCAACCTGAGTAATTAGAGAAAGTAAATAAATTTCTACCTGTTATTTGAAATTTAATTTCATCAACATATTTGTTTAGAAAACTTATTTTTTGAATATCTAAATCATATCCAAGCGATATTTCTCTTACTTTTAAATAACTCCCATCTTCAACAAAATGGGAATTTGGATCAGATTTATTGTAAATGTTTTGAGCATAGTTTTGTTCTTTCCCATTTTCACCAAATAAACCAAGGTCAAAATGTCTTTCATTAAAATATAAAAGCTGTTTTGTGTAATTGTATATATCTCCTCCGTTTTGATAATCTAACAAAGCATAAAAAGAAAAGTTCTTATAAGAGATATCAGTAGAGAAACCGACATTAAAATTAGGATTTGTGTTACCTATTTCAGTAACAGCACTAGCTTTTTTTTCTTCATCATATATCATCATTGGAGATTCATCAGGGGAACCTTTTGATGCGGTATTAATCACATATCCAAATTCATTGATTGAATAATCTGATAACCCTCCCCCCAGTGATGTACTTGCTCCAGCAGGAATATTAGCAACTGCTCCTTCAATTAATGATAATTGATCAACTGATGTTGCATATTTATATCCGTACATAGTACCATAAGGTTTACCTTCTTCCACCCTAAAGATACTGATTGCAGTACCTGAAATATCCCTAGTGTAAGCTGGAACTGATCCAAGATCAGTAATTTTTTGAGTTCCAGAGTCAAAAACTAAACCAAAATTCCAATCTATATTATTGGAACTTAATATTTCTCCATTTAAACTTGCTTCATANTATACAGATTCAATTTCTCCGACATTTTGCCATTGACTCCTAAAACCTGCAACACCTGATAATGGAACCAAAATAAAATCATCTTTTGTAGTACTATTAGAATAATTAAATTCAAAATCGAATTTATTTAAAAAACTGATATTAATTCCACTCTCTAATTCAGCAGTTACAGACGGAAGTAATTGTTTATTTCCTAAAACACCTGGCACTATTGAAGATGTAGTTACAGTAAAGGTTTCATATTGAGCATTCCACTGAGGTCTGTTACCTGAAGTACCGTAGGAGGCTCTAATTTTAAAAAAATCAATTCCATTAATATTATAGTCTTCAGAAATAATATAGGCAAGAGTTCCTCTTCCATATACTCTAGATCTNTTTTCTGATCCGAAAAGTGAAGATTGATCATATCTTACTAATCCACTTGCTATTATTTTATCTAGATAGTCAACATCAACATTTAAAAAATAATTTTTACCAATTTCTTCCTGAGAATAAGAGCTTACTGCTTGATTTTCTTTTAAAGTATTTCCAAGAGTAATAACTCCTTGAGCAGTAAAATCATAACCACTTCCTCCAACTGTACTTAATTTTCTCTTCTCATATAAATATTTAAGNGTAACAGCCGAGTTAAAGTCACCAAATTTTCTATTGTAAGTTAAGCCCAAAGAAGAAATTGCAGATTCTGACTCAACTCTNGATTCAGACAAAAAACCGTCATTTAGAGTTGGTGAAGGTAAAGGCGTTATGTAACCACTTGGGAAATATTGTTTTGTAATTATATTTGATTTATCAAGNGTTTGTTCTGCATTGAAAGTTAAAAAATCATTAAATTCATATTTGCCTGTAATACCTGAAAGAAATCTAGTTCTATCAAATACGAAATCACTGTAATCTGCCACATANAGAGGATTTTGAAAATTAGANGCTTGTATGTCATANCCTTTTGGTTCAGGGGAGAAATAACCTTTTGGATCTTTTTCCCTAAAATTTATAAATGGTTCNACTACTAAGGCNCCATAAAAGAAATTTGCTCCTTGCCCTTGTTCCTCTANATTAAAACCATTAGACTTGACATAATTTGATGTAAAAGAAACTTTAAATTTTTCACTTAAATNTAGACTGAAATTCACCCTTGAACTTTGTCTTTTAAATGGATCAACAGGTTCAAGTATTCCTCCCTGTTCTAATTGTTGGAATGATGCAAAAAAGTTATAGTTTTCTCCTCCTTGGGACATAGAGCCAGTAAATGTTTGATATGGTTGTTGAGTAAAAATACTTTTTGTATTATCATAGGTGGTAGTAGAATATAAATTATCAAAGAAAGTATTACCATTAGAGTCTGAGTCTAAAACCCTACTACCTGAACTAAGATCAAANCCAAAATTTGAAGTATTTGGTGTAAATGGATCATTATCCCAATCTCCAGTTGAAGTAGCTGCAGTTTTATAGGGGTGATTTAATGTAAGTGGATAGTTTCCAACAATACTAGAATAACCAACTTCATGTTTTAAACTAATCTCTGGTTCCTGGTTTTTATTTCCTTTTTTAGTTATTATTTGTATAACTCCATTTCCAGCTAAAGAACCGTAAAGAGATGATCCAGCTGCCCCTTTAATAACTTCAATTGTTTGAATATCTTCAACTGCAATATCACGAAGCCCCCCATCACTTATAATTCCATCAATTATAATTAATGGAGATTGAGATCCATTGATTGAAGTAGACCCTCTTAATCTAATCTGAGGTGCAGTAGAAGGATTACCTGATGCTTGAACTATTCTTACCCCTGCAACCTTTCCTCTTAGAGCACTTGCNGGATCACCAGCAGGTACTTCTTGTAGTGATTTAGATGAAATTTTACCAATTGAAAATCCTAGTTTTTTTGCGGGTGTCCCAATTGCAACNCCAGTCATTATTATTTCATCAAGTAAATTATCAGGATCTAGGCTAATATTAATTTCTGTTTGTGAATTCACTAAAACTGATTTAGTCCCATAGCCAATAAAACTAAAATCAAGTGAGGACTCTTCAGATATTTCAATTGAATATATGCCATCAAAGTCTGCAGAGACTCCATTTTGAGTGCCTTGTTCAATCACTGATGCACCAGGGAGGGGTACACCATTCTCATCTGTTATCAAACCAGTTACAGTTATTTGCGACCAAAGTGGTAAACTAAATAAAACAAAGGAAATAAGAATTATAATCTTTTTCATATATAAAATTTCAAAAACATAAAATTGTGTATTAATTTAGTGATTTTTCCACAAATAAAATTTTATTAAAAAAAACATTTTTAAAAAAACCAATTTTTTAAATAAATTTCAAAGTTAATTCTCCAAAAATGACAAGCCAAGAATTTAAAAACAAAGTAACATATTTAGCAATTAATAAAAAGTGTTTTTTTTTCATGGTTGATTTTGAAAAGAAAAAACCTTTAGTTTTAACAAATGAAGAAATAAATACTTCAAAAATTTTATTTAAAGTTGGTGAATTTTCAAACTTTCAAAATCCAAAAAACAAAAATCATAAAAAAATAAGTATTAATAAAATCCCAATCAAAAAAAGTAAATATTTAAAATCTTTTAATAAAGTTCAAGATTATATAAACAGAGGAGATACTTATCTTTTAAATCTTACCTTTCCCTCAAAAATTACATTAAATGATACCTTTGAAAATATTTTTTATAAAGCGGATTCTAAATATAAGATATTGATGAAAGACTCATTTGTAAGCTTTTCTCCAGAGTGTTTTATTCAAATTAAAAATAACAAGGTTTTTTCTTATCCAATGAAAGGAACTATTTCATCAAAAGTAAATAATGCAAAAAATAAAATTATAAATGATAAAAAAGAAATTAGAGAGCATAGCACAATTGTTGATTTAATTAGAAATGACTTAGCTATGTTAGCAAAAAAAATAAAAGTAAATAAGTTTCGGTATATAGAAGAGGTTTTTAATAATGAATCATCATTATTACAAGTAAGTTCTGAAATTGAGGGAGATTTACAAAATAATTGGCAGAAGGACTTAGGAGATTTTCTATGGAATATTTTACCTGCTGGATCAGTTTCTGGTGCTCCTAAGGATAAAACTTTAGAAATAATTAAATCAGTTGAATTAGATGAAAGAGGATACTATTCAGGGATTTACGGATATTTTGATGGAAAGACATTAGACAGTGCTGTAAACATAAGGTATATTGAAAATACAGATAGTAATGGTCTTTGCTTCAGAAGTGGAGGTGGAATTACTTCAAATAGCAAATTTGAAGACGAATTCGATGAATTAATAAAAAAAATATATGTTCCCACTATTTGAATCAATAAGAATTGAAAATGGCAAAATATGTTTAACTGAATTTCATCAGAAAAGAATGGATAAAACTTTTGATAAGTTTTATAAAAAAGAAAATCCTTGGGAATTAAAACAAATTTTTTCTCAAATTAAAGTTCCTCTCAACGGTCTTTACAAAATGAAATTTAATTACTCAGAAAAAAAATATAAAATTGAATTTAAAAAATATCTGTTAAAAAAGATAGCAAAAATTAAATGTTATGAAATAAATGACTTCACTTACACTTTTAAGTTATCAGATAGAACCAAGATAGAATATTTTTATACTAAAAAGTTAGATTGTCAAGATATTTTAATGATTAAGAATGGTTATTTAACTGACACCTCATATTGTAACATAATTCTTTTTGATGGATTTAGTTGGTTTACTCCTGAAAAACCACTGTTAAAAGGTGTCCAAAGAGAAAAATTATTAGTGTCCAAAACTATTTCAAAAACTAAAATTAAATTAAATGAAATTAATGATTTCAAACAGTTCAAGCTTATAAACGCTATGATTAGGTTTGAAGATTATTTACCCCAAAATGTTTCAAATATTATATTTTAAACTCTTTATTTTAAATAGTTTATTATAAAAAAAAAAAAAAAAAATTAATTAAGTGAAATTTAGCCTAAAACGGTTTGAATCCTTAAAAAATAATTTTACATTTGCAGGCCTGAAAATCAGGTTAAATTTAATAGTATATGCCAACAATAGCTCAACTAGTAAGAAAAGGTAGATCAAGTATATCCAAAAAGAGTAAGTCCGCTGCTTTAGATTCTTGTCCACAGAAAAGAGGAGTATGTACAAGAGTGTATACTACAACTCCAAAAAAACCAAATTCTGCTATGAGAAAGGTTGCCAGAGTTAGACTCACAAATGGTAAAGAGGTGAATGCTTACATACCAGGGGAAGGCCATAATTTACAGGAACATTCAATTGTTTTGGTAAGAGGTGGAAGAGTTAAAGATTTGCCCGGTGTCAGATATCATATAGTTAGAGGCGCACTTGATACTGCTGGTGTTGAAGGAAGGCTTCAAAGAAGATCTAAGTATGGAGCAAAAAAACCAAAAAAAAAATAAAATAGCATATTTTCATGAGAAAAAGTCAAGCAAAAAAACGTCCATTACTTCCAGATCCAAAGTTTAACGATTCTTTAGTCACAAGGTTTGTTAATATGTTAATGTGGAATGGGAAAAAATCAATTGCTTTTAAAATTTTCTATGATGCGATTGAAATTATTAATGACAAAAAGAATAGTGAGGACGAAAAATCAGCAATTGAAATTTGGAAAGATGGTCTTTCAAATGTAATGCCTCATGTTGAAGTAAGAAGTAGAAGAGTTGGTGGGGCAACTTTTCAAATTCCCATGCAAATAAGACCTGATCGTAAAGTTTCACTTGCAATGAAATGGTTAATCGGTGTTGCAAGAAAGAGAAATGAGAAATCTATGGCTTTAAAGCTTGCAAACGAGGTCCTTTCTGCCTACAAGGAAGAGGGAGCTGCAGTAAAGAAAAGGGTAGATACTCATAAAATGGCAGAGGCAAACAAAGCCTTTTCACATTTTAGATTTTGATAATTAAATAATGTACTAGTAATAATTAATGTCAAGAGAATTAAAATATACAAGAAATATTGGAATTGCAGCTCATATTGATGCTGGCAAAACCACTACAACTGAACGAATTCTTTTTTACACTGGTGTAAGTCACAAAATTGGTGAAGTACATGATGGAGCTGCA
>NHJR02000001.1 GCA_002169155.2 Flavobacteriaceae bacterium TMED220 | reverse complement strand
TTTTCTTCAAAATCTGATAGTTTAATTAAAGCTAAAAATTTTATTGATAAATGGGCAAGAAATCAATTGTTATATGAAAGATCCAAGATAAATTTGTCTGATCAAATTTTAAATGAATTGGATGGACTTGTCGAAGATTATAAATATGATTTATTTTCAAGATCCTACAAAGAGTCAGTTGTTAAAAAATCTTTAGATACTTTTATTAGTTCTGATGAAATAAATGATTATTATCAAATAAATAAATCTAATTTTAAATTAAACGAGGATTTATTTAAAATTAGATTTATTTCTGTTCCCAAAAATAATATAGATTTGAGAAAAATTATAAGAAAATTCAAATCATTTGGTCCACAAGATATAGCCTTTTTAGACTCGCTTTCATATCAATTTACTTTTTCAAACTTAAACGATTCTATATGGATATCAAAAAGGGAATTTTTAAAGTCTGTAAACTTTATAAAAGATATAGATGAATTTAATTTTGTAAAAAAGTCAAATTTTTTTCAAATTGACGATTCATTAGAATTATATTTGTTTTATATTAAAAATATTCTTTTAAGGAAAGATATACCTCCATTGGAATATATTGATAATACCATTGAAAAAATTATTTTTAACAAAAGAAAATTGAAGTTTATTAAAAAATTTGAAAAAGACATAATTCAAGATGCAATTAAAACCAATAGATTTGAAATATACTAGCCTTTTTTATAAAATTATATTTTCAATTTCTTTACTTTTTTTATCAGATGTTTATTCACAAAATTCAAAAAAAATTAAAATTGATGGTGTTTCAGCTGTAGTTGGTGATTACGTGATTTTAAATTCCGATATAGATAAAACTTTTGTTGAAATGGAGTCAGAAGGAATATCGATTTTAGGAGTCTCAAGATGTGAAATACTTGAAAAATTAATGAAAGATAAATTATTTACTCATCACGCAATCCAAGACAGTGTTGATATTTCTGATTCTGAAGTTTATGATTATGTTGATCAAAGTATTGAATATTTTACAGAACAATTAGGTAGTCTTGAGGAGGTATTGAAATTTTATAATAAACCTGATGAAGCATCATTCAGAGATGAATTATTTCAGATAAATAAGGAACAAAGATTGTCATCTTTAATGCAGTCTGAAATTATTGAAAAAGTAGAAATTACCCCTGAAGAGGTAAAACAATTTTTCAGTTCTATCCCTGAAATTGAAATACCATTCTTTGGTACGGAACTTGAAATATCACAAATTGTATTAGAACCTATAATNACTNAGGANGAAAAAANTCGAATAATTNATCAATTGAACAGNTTNAAGAATGATGTTGAAGAAAAAGGNCTTAGTTTTGCTTCTAAAGCNATTTTATACTCTCAGGACCCAGGNTCAAGNTCAAATGGNGGNAAATANACTTTNCATAGGAAAAAACCCAAAATGGTTAAAGAATTTAGAAGTGTTGCTTTTAGCCTTCAGGAAGGTGAAATTTCTGACCCTTTTGAATCAGATTTTGGATGGCATATACTTAAAGTTGATAAAATTCGTGGACAGGAAGTTGATGTAAGACACATTTTATTGACACCTAAAGTTGATCCTATTATGCTAGGAGAAACTAAAAAAATAATTGACACTTTAAGAAAGAGAATTGTTGATAAAGAAATATCTTTTAAAAATGCTGCAGTAAACTTTTCATCTGATAAAGAAACCAGAAATAATGGAGGAATATTAGTGAACCCTATTAATGGGACTACTAGATTTGAACTTACTAAAATGGATCCTGTATTATATAATCAAATTAGGGATTTAAAAGAAAATGATATTTCTTCTCCNTATCTTGANGAAACNCGTTCTGGAAAAAAAAGATATAAGATACTTAAAGTTACCAATAGATATGATGAACACAGAGCTGATTATTCNAAAGATTTTTCNAGAATAAAAGANCTTGCTTTAAANGAAAAACAGATTAATATNGTTCAAAAGTGGTTAGAAGAAAAAATTATTAANACTTATGTTANTTTAAATANTTCNAACTTTAATTGTNATTTTTCAAATAANTGGTTAAAAAAATAATTTAAAAATTATTTAAAATATTTTGAGGAAATCCAAAGCATTCCAAAACTTTCTCCACCATTTTTCTGAATATTTTTATGGTGCATTTTGTGAGCTCTTCTTAATGCCCTTGCATAAGAGTTAGTTGGTTTTTTAAAAAATTTAAAGCGCTGGTGGATGAATATGTCATGTATTATAAAATATGTTATTCCATAAAATAAAATACCTAATGATATTGGCAGTCCAAACCAGAATTCAAAATCAGTCCAACTAATAAAAAATGATGCACTTACAATAGCATATGAAATAAAAAAAAGATCATTTCTTTCAAACCATGAATTATGATCTTTTTTATGATGATCTTTATGCCATGACCATAAAAATCCATGCATAATATATTTATGAGAAAACCAAGCCATAAACTCCATGAACGTAAAAGTTAGTATAACTACAACTATAAATAAAACTATTTCCAATTTATAAAATATTTAGTCTGTAATTAAAATATGATTGTGCTAAAACAGTTATTTTTTGATAATTAGGCACTCTAATCCTTGCATCCTTTATCATTTTGGAGGGTGTATGTTTTAACTTTAAAAGTAATTTGTAATAATATTTATAAGCAGTGTAAACACCAAATCTAGCTTCTTTTGGTAATTTTAAAATACCCTGAAGTCCTTCTTTAAAATCTTTTTCAATTTCAATAATTATTTGATTTTTTTTATCATCAGTAAATGAATTAAAATCGAAATTTGGAAAATATGATCTTTTCAAAAAATTAACATCATTTTTTATATCCCTCAGGAAATTAACCTTTTGAAAAGCAGAACCAAGAGACATTGCTGGATTTTTTAAATTTTCGTAAGCTACTAAGTCTCCTTTAACAAAAACTTTTAAACACATTAANCCTACAACATCTGCAGAGCCATAAATGTAATCTTTATAATCTTTTTCGTTTAAATATTTTTTTTTATTTAAATCCCATCTCATGCTTTGCATAAATGATTTAATCAAAGCTTGATCAATTTTGTATTTAAATACTGTATTTTGAAAAGAATTTAAAATTGGATTTAAACTAATCTTATTTTTTAATGCATCATTTAGATCTTCTTCAAATCTTTCGAAAAGCTCTTTTTTTTTGTAATTATGGAATGTGTCAACAATTTCATCAGCAAATCTAACAAAGCCATATATATTGTAAATATCCTTTCTTATTGAATTATGAAGCATTTTTGTAGCTAAGGAAAAGGATGTACTATAGGATTCTGTAACTATCTTGCTGCAATCGTTGGATACAGAGTCAAAAATTTTTTTCATTGTTGTTTTAAAATAGTTACAAGTCTGGTAATATAAATATACGAAAACTTAAGAATAAACTTTTTTATTAAAAAACTTATCTTTAAACTCATCCAGAGAAAAGAATAGATTAACTCTTTCCCATCTAATATCATCTTTAATATGAAAGATTTGAGGACCAAACAGAGATAATTGATTTTGGTTGCCTTTTAATAAGTTATCTTCAAAATCATTTAGGTAATTGAAAATATCATCTTTATTTGGTTCAACAGTGAAAAATGAAATAAAATGGATGTTTTCATTTTTATTTAAAATCGTCATTAAATCAGCATTAGGGATAGATTGACCTAAAAAAATTGTACTGTGACCATTACTTAAAATCCAATAGTTTAAAAAAAGGATACTTAATTCATGAAATTCATTTTCGGGAAGAAAAAGAACAAAATTTGATTTTGATATTTTTTCAGTTTTACTTAAAATCTCTGTATGAACATGAATTTTTTGTTTAATTAAATTAGTTATAAAATGTTCATGTGATGCACTTACAGATCCAGTTTGCCATAAAATTCCTAACTCTTTCATTAGTGGGAGAAAAACATTCATGTATATAAATTCAAATGATTTTATTTTAATAATCTCATTAAAAGTTTTGTAAAACAATGAAGTATCAAAACTAATCATAGATAATTTAAAGGAGTTTATATAAATTGTTTCAGAGTTTTCTTTAATAGTAATTTCTTTAATATTATTCTCAATTTCATGTAAAGAAAGATTTGCAATTTTGGAAATTTTATATCCATTTTTTATTAGTAGAGCTATATTAAGTAACTTTTTAAAATTGTCAAGGTCATATCTACGAATATTAGTACTTGTTCTTTTTGGCTGAAGTAGTTTATATCTTTTCTCCCAAATCCTTATTGTGTGAGATTTAATACCAGATATTGTTTCAAGGTTTTTAATAGTAAAACTATTTTTTACTGCATTTATAACCGCATCCATCTCGTCTAATATTTCTTATAAAAAGTTAAACGAAATTACAAAAACTAATATTTATATAAAAGTAAAATGTATGTTTTATTGTGCGCATGAGAAGACTCGAACTTCCACAGGAAATAAATCCTACTAGGCCCTCAACCTAGCGCGTATACCAATTCCGCCACATGCGCAAAAATCAAAATCTTATTTTAATGCGATTTTTACCAATAAATTAAAGTGTCACCTAAGTATTTTTTTGCTATTGGATCATAATAATCTATTATTTCATCTAAATCGTAAGTTTTATTTGATTTAGTATACAAATCATATTTATTAAAATCTTTTATCCACTCAAGATATTGTTTGTCTTTTTCATTTAATAGTGAACTATAACTCATTCCTGTATGCCAAGGATAGAAAGAGTGATAACGGATCATGGCCATAGCTTCTTCAGGTAAATCATTGGTTTTATGATTTTTTAAAACTTGAAAAAGGTATTCATCGTGGCCCCAAGCAAGGGTAAGATTGTCTAATCCACATTTATCCTGATATATTCCATTTTGAGTATTATATTTTTCATTTTCCATATCAGGATTTAATTTATTGAATTCAGGAAAAACACAACTTTTAGGTAGTGAGCATCCTACAACAAATACATCACCAACTAATCCCCACTGTTCTTTTTGACTGGTTCCGTCTTTATCACAACCCCANAGGTACATNGTCTTACCTAAGTCATGGATTAGTCCAGTTAATTGCATCCAATCAGGTCTGTTATCATTTCTTATTGCTTCAGCACTTTGAATCAGATGTTGAACATTTGGTAAATCTANATCAGGNTCACTNACATCAATTAAATTATCNAGGCTATACATTGCTTCCCATAATTCCATTGGATTNTTAAAATTTAGATATTTATTNTGCATTCTTTTNACGTAATCAAAGGTTTGATTTTGTCTCATTTTCCTGTAATGGTCTTTGACAGCTAAAGAAACATCAGATTTTGTGAACTCCCTAAATTTTTGCTCCATTTTAATTTAAATTATTCCAACCAATTTAATAATTAAAAAGTTAATTCAAAAATATAAATTTAATGGAATTTTAATTTTGACCTAAAAAAATATAGATTGTAATTGTGAGAATCACCAATAATAATGATACTATTTTTGTGTGTTTCCATTCTTTTAATTCAATTAAATTTNAGTCNTCAATTTTAAAACTTTTAATATTTGGGTAGTATAAAGAAGCTAATAACATTACAAAAATNTTTATTATAAATTCAATTCCCCAAATATGTACAAAGTGAAGGTCAACTTTTAAAATAAAAGTAGATACAATATAAAATATTAGCCCAACAAATAGGGAGATTTTTGCACCTTCAGGGGAAATTTTTTTTATAAAAAAACCTGCAATCATAATTGATGCAATAGGGATGAAAAAAATACCATTGAGTTGTTGTAGTAATTGATATAACCCCTCAGGCGCGTCGGCAACTAAGGGTGCAACTAACATAGCGAAAACAGCTAAAATTGCGGAGGTTATTTTCCCAATTACCACTAGTTTTTTATCACTAACATTATTATTATAAAAATTCTTATAAATATCAATACTGAAAATCGTTGAAGCACTATTTAGAACACTGTTAAATGTGCTTAAAACTGCTCCCATTACTATAGCTGCAAATATTCCAACAACTCCAGCTGGTAAGACAATTTTTAATAGTTCAGGGTAAATCATATCTTGATTCTCATAAAATGACTCATTAAAATAATAAAATCCAATTACTCCCGGGAGTATAATTATTATGGGAACAAAAATCTTTAATACTCCAGTATATAATAATCCTTTTTGAGCTTCTACAAGACTTTTTGCTCCAAGTGCTCTCTGNATGATAGTTTGGTTCATACTCCAAAAATAGATTTGATTTATAATCAATCCTGTAAATAAAACTCCAAATGGTAATACTGAATCTGATGACCCAATAACGTTAAATTTTTCAGGAGCATGATTGTAAACTTTAGAAAGCCCATAAAATGGATTTCCATCACCAATGCTTATTAATGCGATCATAGGAACTGACAAACCTCCAATCAATAATCCATAACCATTTAATGTGTCAGATACAGCAACAGCCTTTAACCCTCCAAAGACAGCATAAATTGAACCTATAATTCCAACAACTAAAATCGTTAGTATTAAAGCTGATTTTTTTGAAATATTCATAACTTCAGAAACATTAAATATACTTTCTAGATTAATAGCACCAGTGTAGAGAACGATAGGCAATAATGTTACTACAAATGAAATCATTAAGAAGAAAGCAACTATAGTTCTAGTAGANTTATCAAATCTTTTTTCAAGAAATTCTGGAATAGTCGTTAATCCCATTTTTAAATATTTAGGTACAAAATAAATTGCTGCAAATATTAGGGCTAGTGCAGAAGTCACTTCCCANGCAATGATAATAAAACCATTTTTATATGATGAACCATTAAGTCCAATTAAATGCTCAGTTGAAAGATTTGTTAGCAACATTGANCCNGCAATTACAACTCCAGTNAGACTTCTTCCTCCTAAAAAGAATCCATCTTTTGNTTTGAGATTTTCTTTTTTAAGTTTTTTCCAAGAATATATNGCTACAAATAAAGTGTAACCAACAAAAGAAAAAAAAGTNAACATGAATTTTAATTATTTAAAATTTCNGATACTAAAACAACTCTGCCCTTTTCTAAAGATTTTTTTGCAGCTAAAGCAATAGCTAATGCCATTATTCCATCTTTTCCAGTTACTAAAGGTTCATGGTCGTTGGTTAAACAATCAATAAAGTGTTTTAGTTCAATTAGATATGATTTTTCATAGCGATCCATAAAGAAATCTAAACCAATTGAACTGTGAAAACCATTAGAATCAGCATAAAAGTGTTCATCAATNACCTTATTATTGATCCCATTCATTCCTTTAGATCCAAAAACCTCTATTCTTTGATCATAGCCATAATTTGCTTTTCTGCTATTATCAATTGTTGCCATCGATCCATTTTGAAATGTTAAAATTGTAATAGCAGTATCAATATCTCCTTGCTCCTCAATTTTTTTATCTCCAAATACTTTACCAGATGAAAACACTGAATATACTTCGCTNCCCACTATGTATCTGGCCATATCAAAGTCATGAATAGCCATATCTAAAAACATTCCACCTGATCCTTTAATATATTCAATTGGAGGTGGATTTGGATCTCTACTAGTTATTTTAANTATTTGGGTTGTACCTATTTTTTTTGCTACTGAGAATTTTTTTACTTTATTAAAATTTGGATCAAATCTTCTATTAAATCCAACCATAAATTTAATTCCTGATTTATATACTAAATCCAAAACTTCTTTCACTTTATCCATAGATAAATCAATCGGTTTTTCACAAAATATNTGTTTTTTATATTTTNATGCTAATTTTATATGCTCAGAATGAAAATTTGTTGGAGATGATATTATTACAGCATCAATTAATGGGTCTTTAACTAGTTCTTCAAAATTATTATAAATTTTTTTTACTCCAAATTTATTTAAGTAAGGCAAATTTTTTACGTTAACTTTTGCAGCAGCATATATTATTGCATCGTTTATATTTTCAGAAATATTTTTGATGTGAATCTTTCCAATTCTTCCAATTCCAACAATACCGATCTTTAACTTTTTCATTTTATATAAACATATAAAATATAACCTAAATTTTATTACAAGTTAAGTTATTTTAATTTTGTTAAATTAGGTTTAATTTTAAATAAGCTNNAGTTAGTTTAAAAAACNATGAAAATAGAAATATACCAAATTAAGGATCAGGCTAAAGGGAATTTCAATAATGGTGAAATACTTGAAAATAAGCCAATAGGTTTCCCTGGTGAAAATGGTAAATTAAAACCTTATTCAAATATATTCTATTGGGCTCATGCATGGACTACTAATAAAAAAAGCACTATTGGTCTTCACCCTCACAAGGGTTTTGAAATATGTAGCTTTGTATTAAAAGGAAAAATTAATCATTATGATACTAATCAGAAAAAATGGATCTCTTTATCTGAAGGTGATGTTCAAATAATAAGATCTGGAAGTGGTATTTCGCATTCAGAAGAATTGTTGGAAAACTCAGAAATCTTTCAAATATGGTTCGACCCTGACGTTTCTAAATCAATCCATAAATATCCTAGTTATAATGATCACAAAAAAAATGATTTTGATATTATTGATTTAAAATCAAAAAAAATNAAGCTNATTAAAACTGAAAATTCAATATTGAAGATGGATTCTGAGGGAATAATAATAAAAGAATATTATTTTAAAGACAAAGAAAAACATCAAAAAATTGAAATTTTAGAAAATAAAATNCATTCATTTTTTCTNCTAAATGGTNAGATTGAGTTGGATAAAAAGTTAATTGTTAAAGGAGATTTTTTTAAGGTTTCTGATTTAAAAGAATTAGATATTAAAATTCTTTCAAATTCTAAAGTTTTTGAAATAGTTTCACCTAAAATTTTAAGTTATAAAACTTATTATGGTAATTAAAAGATATATATCGTTAANACTTTTTTTTAGTTTATTTTTTTTGAATTCTTGTGATTCAAAAAAAAAGATGCCAAATATTGTTTTTATTTTGGTTGATGATCTGGGATGGAATGATNTGGGATATACTGGAAGTGATTTTTATGAAAGTCCAAATATTGATCTTTTATCTCAAGAAAGTTTTCACTTTTTAAATGCTTATTCTTCTAGTCCAGTTTGTTCTCCAACTCGAGCAGCAATAATGACTGGTAAGCATCCTGCGAGAATTAATATNACAGACTGGATTCCAGGAGTTGATCCTAAAGATAAATTACTTTTGGGACCAAAAGATTTACATGCACTTCCTTTAAATGAAAAGACTATTGCTGAATTTTTAAAGGAGGGAGGCTACAATACATTTTATGTTGGTAAATGGCATTTAGGATCTGAAGGTTTTTATCCAGAAAATAATGGTTTCGATATTAATATTGGCGGATTTGAAAAGGGAAGTCCAATGGGAGGCTATTATTCTCCATATAAAAACCCAAAATTATCTAATGGTCCAGAAGGCGAATATCTTACTGATCGCCTTACAAATGAATCAATTGAGTTAATTAAAAATAATAATAGNAGTCAACCATTTGCTCTTTTTCTTTCNTATTATANNGTACATACCCCAATTCAAGCTAATAAAAAGTACCTTGAATATTTTGACAATAAGCTATCTCAAATTGAAGATAATTTTGTAAGAACTAAAAAGGAGGGAAAAGCAATTTCTAGATTAAATCAAACAGATTCAAAATATGCTTCTATGGTTTATGCAGTTGATCAAAATATTGGTAAGCTTATAAAGAATCTCAAAGAGAACAATTTATATGANAATACAATGATAGTTTTTACATCTGATAATGGTGGACTTTCAACTCAAAAAAAAATTGCACCNACTTCAGTTTATCCTCTAAGAGCTGGAAAAGGTTGGCTTTATGAAGGAGGTATAAAAATTCCTCAACTAATCAAAGTTCCGGGTATTTTAAAAAATACTAAAATTTATGATTTAACTGTTTCACATGATTTATTTCCAACAATTTTAGATTTTTCAGGAATTAAATATAATATTGAAGTTGATGGTATAAGTTTAAAACCAATAATTGAAAATAAAGATAAAACAAAAAGAGAAGAAATTTTTTGGTATTATCCTCATTACCATGGAAGTTTATGGAAGCCAGGTTCCGCAATAAGATATAAAAATTGGAAATTGGTTTTGCATTATGAAACTGAAAGTAGTGAGCTATTCGACCTTGAAGATGACCCCGGTGAATTAAATGACTTGTCTTTGGAGTTTCCACAAATAAAAAATAATTTATTAAATAAAATTGATAAGATAATTAAAGAAACTGATGCCAAATTAGTTTCTAAAAATGAAAACTATATAATCGATTAATCTTGAAAATAATGATTTTAAAAGTAAAGTTAATTTTATCTTTTTGTTTATTCCTGACCTTTATTAGTTGTAATGATTTTAGTGTTAATAATGAAAAAAAAATAAAACCAAATATTATTTTTTTTTTAGTTGACGATCTAGGATGGAGTGATTTAGGATCTTATGGAAGTGAATTTTATGAGACTCCAAATATCGATTCTCTTGCAAAATCAGGTATCAAATTTACTAATGCTTATTCAGCATGTCACGTATGCTCTCCTGCAAGAGCAAGTATTTTAACAGGTAAATATCCTGCTACTTTAAATTTGACTGATTGGTTAACTGGTAGGCCAAGTATGCCTTATGATAAATTAAAGGGTCCTGAAATCATTCAGCATTTACCATATGATGAAATNACAATTGCAGAAACTTTAAAAAATATAGGTTATAAAACTGGAATTTTTGGTAAGTGGCATCTTGGGGAAGACCCTTCTGACCCTTTAGCCCATGGGTTTGATGTTCATCTTCCAGATTGGTCTAAAGGATGGCCAAATAAAGGATATTTTGCTCCTTTTGGACTTGATGGATTTGATAATTCTAAGGAAGGTGAATATCTAACTGATAAATTAACTGATGAAGCAATTAAATACATTGAAAAAAATAAAGAAGATCCTTTTTTTATATATGTTTCTTACTTTGCTGTTCATGATCCAATTCAAGGAAGAAAAGATTTAGTTGAAAAATATACCCGAAAATTACAAAACATTAATANTTTTAGAGATTTACCTTTCATTTTAGAGGGAAATCCTGATGACTTATATAAATCTTCAAAAGACGAGTTGCTGAAAAAAGTAAGATCAAAAGGTTATGTGAATAAATATCAAACTTTTGATAAAGATCTAGTTTTAATAAAGCAGTATCAAGATAACGTTGAGTTTGCTGCAATGGTCGAAAGTGTTGATCAAAGTTTAGGAAAAATTTTAAATAAAATTAAAGATCTTAATTTAGATGAAAATACAATAATATTTTTCTATTCTGACAATGGCGGAATGGCAGCAATGAATGGAACTCCATGGACTAAATTGAAAAAATCAGAATTAGATGGAGCTTTTTCTACTTCAAACTTACCATTAAGGGGTGCGAAAGGATGGCTTTATGAAGGNGGTATTAGGGTGCCTTTAATTATTAAAAACCCAAAAACTTCTCTAACGGGATTAGAAAGCAATCTTCCTGTGTCAAGTGTTGATATATTGCCTACAATTTTAAGGATGGTAGATTCTAATATTAAACTCAGTGATGATATTGAGGGTGTTGATATAAGTCCTGTAACAAGAGGAAAAGATATTAATAGGGGACCAATTTATTGGCATTTTCCACATTACAGTAACCACGGCATGCAAAGTCCAGGGGGAGCTATTAGAGATGGAGATTATAAGTTAATTGAATATTTTGAAAATGGTTCTGTTCAACTTTTTAATCTTAAAGATGATATTGGTGAATTAAATGATATTTCAAAAATTGAAATTGAAAAGACTAAAGATTTAAAATTAAAACTTAAAAATTGGAGAGAAAAAGTTAACGCCAGGATGATGAAAAAAAATCCTAATTATGNTAAGGATTTTGACAGAAATACTAATCCTTGGCTGAATTGATTTTTAATTAAACTTCATTGAATTATTATTAATCTTTTTGTTTAAATTTGAATAATAATTATTAAACAAAGTGAGTCAATTTACTTCAATTNTTTTTTTTAAGTTTAAAAAAAATAAGTTTTGGGCTTTTAAACAGATGGCTTTTTCAAATAAGCATCTTTACAATAATTCTGGTTTAATTTTTCATAAGCATTTGGGAACTGGGAGTGGATCGGGTTTTAGTCTTTGGCCTGATTTTTCAACATATGCAATATTAACTGTCTGGTCAAGTGAAAAATTTTACTCTGACTTTTTAAATAATAATAACTGGTTAAAAAAATATACTTCTAAGTCTTCATCAACTAGGACATTGATTTTAAATCCTTATTTCACTAAAGGACTATGGGATGGAGTTAATCCTTTTGAAAACAATTTAGATAAAAATATTCTCAAAAAAAAGGTTGTAGTCATTACCAGAGCTAAAATAAGATTTAGTAAATTAGTTCAATTCTGGTTATCAGTCCCCAAGGCCTCCAGAGCAATTTTAAAGTCAAAAGGAGTTTTATTTTATAAGGGTATTGGTGAGTTGCCTTTTATCCATCAAGCAACACTTAGTATTTGGAGAAATGAGTTTGATATCAATCAATTTGCATATGCAAAAAAAGACCATTCAGATATAATTAAAAAAACAAGAACTAATAACTGGTATGGAGAGGACATGTTTACACGTTTTTATTTAATATCTGATTCTGAAAATTTAAATTAAATATGAAAAAAGCTATTATCATTGGTTCAGGAATTGCAGGAATGGCATCAGCAATCAGATTAAAAAAAAATGGATATTCAGTTAGTATTTTTGAATCAAACTCATATCCAGGGGGAAAGCTTTCTGATTTTAGATTAAATAAATTTAGATTTGATGCTGGACCTCCTCTATTCACCTTACCTAATTTAGTCGACGATCTTTTTATTTTGTGTGGGGAAAATCCTTCAGATTTTTTCAAGTATAAAAAAAAAGAGATTGCATGTAATTATTTTTGGGAAGACGGTGTTAATTTAAAAGCTTTTAGTAATCAAAATAAATTTATCAATGAAGTTGAGAGTAAACTTGGAGTCCATAAAAGTATTATCAAAAAATATTTAGACAAGGCAAAAGAAAAATATGAACTGGTTGAGAACATATTTTTGAAAAAGTCGCTACATGATTTCTCAACCTATCTTACACTTGACACTTTAAAGGCTTTATTTAAAATTTCAAAATTAGAAATCAATAACTCATTACATGATGTAAATTTAAACCAATTAAAAGAAAAACATCTTGTTCAATTCTATGATAGATATGCGACATATAATGGATCTGATCCTTACAAAACTCCTGGGATAATGTCAATAATTCAGCACTTAGAAAGCAATTTTGGTACTTACGTTCCGATTAAGGGAATGAATGATATAACACAATCAATCTATAAATTAGCAAAAAGGCAGGGAATTGAATTTATTTTTAATACTAAAGTTAACGAGATAGTTAAAGACAATAAAATTGTGAAAGGAGTAATCGCTGGTGGGAAAAAATATGAATCTGATATTGTTGTTTCAAATGCAGATATAAAGTTAACATACAAGTATTTATTAAAAGATATTCCAACACCCAAACATATAGAAAAGGCTGAAAGGTCAAGTTCTGCAATAATTTTTTACTGGGGTATATCAAAACAGTTTAATCAATTAGATCTTCATAATGTTCTCTTTTCTGAAAATTATAAGATGGAATTTGATTACATTTTTAATAAAAAAGAGGTTCCAAACGATAATACAATTTATATTAACATCACCTCAAAAGATGTTGAAGGAGATGCTCCAAAAAATTCTGAAAATTGGTTTGTTATGATAAACACTCCATCTGATTATGGACAAAATTGGGATGATTTAACAAAAAAATTAAGATCAAGGGTAATTAAAAGGATCAACAAGATTTTCAATTGCAAATTAGAGGATCTAATTGTTGANGAAAGTATTATGACTCCTCCTATAATTGAAAATAAAACCAAATCATTCAGGGGGGCTTTATATGGTCAGTCTAGTAACAGTAAATTTTCAGCATTTTTAAGACATTCAAATTTTTCTAATAATATCAGGAATCTTTATTTCTGCGGTGGCAGTGTTCATCCTGGTGGAGGAATCCCTTTGTGCTTAATGTCTGCTAAAATTGTTGAAGACTTAGTTAATTCAAAATCTTANAGTCTAATGTNTTTTANAAATTTGAATTAGTATTATGA
>NHJR02000018.1 GCA_002169155.2 Flavobacteriaceae bacterium TMED220 | reverse complement strand
TAAATGGTTTATTATTTTCATCATATTCTAGAATCCCCCCATATATGGCTTTATTTCTATTTACAGCATTTGAATTGATAGATATGTCTGAAAAATAATCCGTTATGGGAAGACTATTTTCTAAGTTATATAGAAAAATTCTGTCAGCTATCTCTTTATTTTTCCAATTTTCTATTGCCTTTTGATCAACATAAAAAACTAAATTAGCTTCGTTAATTAGCCACTGATTAGCTCTCAATGAATCTATTAAAGTCCTTGAATTATCAGAATCAAACAACTTAAGACGTAACCTAGATCCTAATCCTCCTTTTAAAATAATTTTAGATTCAGAATCATTTTCTGAAAAATTATTATCTGTAAAGTTGTTTTTTATGTTATTAATTTTTACTCCATTTGTATTTAGAATAAAACTGGAATAATCTTTAAAAATAAAATCATCTGAAATATCATCCTCAGTTGCATTAGTGCTATACTTGTCGAATGAATAGTTAATTCTAATTAAAGCATTATTAAAATTTAACATCATATAAAGATAATCTGAAGGATTCTCCATTTTTATAATTAGCCCTCTTAAAAATTCTGAAAAATTTGTTTGATTTGCTAATTCATTAGATCCCTCATTGTCTAAAATTTTTTTTTGGAAAAATGCCGAGTTTAGTGGGACTCTTAATCTTGGACTATATCTATTTTCGATTATTTTTCTTTCATCTATATCAATTGTTAATGAATCATCTCGTTGATAATTTAACCTAACTTCCTCTAAATTTAATTTTATTCTTGAATCATGTAAAATTTCACCAACAAATCCATTTTCATAAAAATCTTGACTTGAAAAATAATTTAAATTAGATTCAAAATTATTGTTTGGATCTAAAGAATTTAAAAAGTATTTTAATTCATATACTTTAAAATCGAAAGATGCAGATTTATTTCCAAATATAGAGTCGACTTTATAAACACTATTTTCAGATGGATACAATATAGAATTATCAGTATCCTCTAAATCACTCACGCCATCACCATCAGTGTCCGCACTTAAAGGATTAGTTAAGTTTTGAGTTTCTATATAATCAAGTATACCGTCATTGTCAGAGTCACTTTCAATATTTTGAGGATCACTATCAAAATAGTCTTCAACTCCATCATTATCTGAATCGTTATTGCTTGAAAAAAAAGGTATTTCTAAAAAAACTGATTCAATTTTTTCATTTTCTTGAATTAATCTTATTTCACTTGAGTTATCTAAATCCTCTCTTAATTGATCATTTAAACCAAAAATTGGATTTGAAGAAATAGAAAGTTGAGATATAATTTGTGCGGTTGTTTCACCAAAGAGAGGATGATTTAATTTACCCAATTGCTGAATTGGAAGGTCATTGGTTTGAAAATCTTTAATCCTTTCTTCACTCACAAAAACTGGAGCTAAAAACTTTTTTGAATTCAATTCATTACTAGATAATAAATCATACCCAATTGAATTATATTGACGATCACAGGACAAGAAAATAAAACTTAATATAAAAAAAAAGCTTATTTTAAGATGATAGCTTGATAAAGTCATTTATTTATATAATCTGAGAATTGTAAAAATCAACGTAAGAGTCTTCACCAGAAATTTCTTCGAACTGTAAAATAGGTTTTTCGCTTTTCTTTGCAATTTTCTTTACTGACTCACATACATCTAAACCAGAAAAAACTATACCATCAGAGCTTTGAATTGCCAAATCCATTAAATTTTCATAGGAGGGGTTAGTTAGAGACTTAATTTCATCTTGAGGTATTTTATCAAACAAAACTTTTTTTTGCAAATTAATAGACAATTTTTTTTCAAAATCTTTTGGATATATAGAAGTAACAATTTTTGTAGAATTAAACATAGCCTCATCAGCGAAATAAGTCTTCAAATAAACAGGAAATAATGATGTAAACCATCCATGTAGATGAATTATATCAGGAGACCAATTTAATTTTTTTACAGTTTCAATTACGCCTTTAGTAAAAAAAATCATCCTCTCATCGTTGTCTTTGAATAAATTCCCCTTAGAATCCTTTAAAATTCCNTTTCTTTTAAAATACTCATCGTTATCTATGAAATAAACTTGCATCCTTTCTTTTGGGATTGAGGCGACTTTAATTATCAACGGCATATCTAAATCATTTATTACTACATTCATTCCAGATAGTCTGATAACTTCATGTAACTGATGCCTCCTTTCATTAATCATTCCATAAAGGGGCATAAAAATTCTTGTATGGCCTCCAACTTCATTAATTCTTTTGGGAATCATAAAAGAATTGATTGATTTTTGAGTTTGAGGAAGATAGGGAGTAACCTCTGACGAAATAATTAGAACTTTTTTATTTTTCATAAAAAAAAGAAAAACTTGATTAATTTAAATCAAAGTTCTGCAAAAATACAAAAATTCTTCTGTTCATATTAAAAATCTGTACATTTAGCTTTATAATTTTCAAAAAATGGATTTTTTTTCATCTAATAAAGAAATATTAAAGCTCATTAAAAACAAATCAATAAAAAAAATTGGTTTAGTTCCCACAATGGGNTCANTTCATGCTCGGACATATTTCACTCATAAAAAAAGCCATTAGTGAAAACATATTAGTTATTGTATCTATTTTTATAAATCCCACCCAATTTGAAAATACATTAGATTTAAAAAATTATCCTAAAAACTTAGATAGTGATATCAAAATACTAAAACAATTTTCAAAGGCAATAATAATTTATGTGCCAGAAGTGAATGACCTTTATTCCAAATCAGTTGTGGCTAATAAATATTTTTTTGGGTCAATTGAAAAAACCATGGAAGGAATTGATAGGAAAGATCACTTTCAAGGTGTTGCAACAATAGTTGAAAAGTTATTATTGATTTTTAAACCTACTAATGCTTATTTTGGAGAAAAAGATTTTCAACAACTATTGATAATAAGAAATCTGGTAATTCAAAAAAAAATTAAAACTAAAATTATAGGATGTGAAATAGTTAGAGGNAAAAATGGATTAGCNCTTAGCTCAAGAAACANACTTNTAGATGAACATGAACTTAAACTTGCTCCAATTTTATATCAAACATTAATAGAAGCTAAAAAACTAAAAAATAAGTTAACCCCTNATGAAATAATTAAATATGTAGAAAAAAAATTGAGTTTTTTCCCTTCATTGAGCCTAGAATATTTTATTATAGCTGATGAAAANTCGTTAACTCCAATAGATAATTTTAATATTAATAAAAAAATTAGAACCTTTATAGCTGTAAAATTTGGAAAAATTAGATTAATTGATAATCTCCAATTTTAAAAATTAAATATATTTGACAAATGTTAATAGAAGTTTTAAAATCTAAAATACATAGAGTCACAGTAACTGGAGCGGATATAGACTATATTGGAAGTATTTCAATTGACCAATCTTTAATTGATGCAGCTAATATTATAGTTGGAGAAAAAGTTCAAATTGTTAATTTAAATAATGGAGAAAGACTTAATACTTATGTTATTCCTGGAAAAAGAAATTCTGGAGAAATCACAATTAATGGNCCAGCAGCAAGAAAAGTCCAAAAAGGAGACAAAATTTTAATTATAAGCTATTGCTCTATTGAATTTGATCTAGCTAAAAAATTTAAACCAACTATTATTTTCCCAAACGAATTAACTAACTTACTCCAATCAGGTTGAAAAACCAGTTAAAGAAAATTTTTAAAATATTTTTCCCAATTTTTATTGGGATTCTGTTCATATACTTATCAATCAAAGAAACAACTTTAGATGAAAGAAAATTAATTATTCACAATATTTTAAATTCAAATTATCAATTTATTTTACTTTCAATTATATTAGGGATTTTGAGTCATTTATCAAGGGCATATAGATGGCTGTTTCTTCTAAACTCTATGGGATACAAACCTAAATTATATAATTCAATACTATCTATTTTTATAGCCTATTTATCTAATCTTGCTATTCCAAGATCAGGTGAAATTGCGAGGGCATCTGTTATGCACCAATATGAAGGTATTCCATTTGAAAAAGGATTTGGAACAATTATAGCGGAGAGAACCATTGACCTTGTAATGCTATTTATAATTTTAACTTTTTCCCTTTTTTTAAATTATGAATTATTAGCTTCAACCTTTAATTTGCAAAATATGAGTTTTTCTAATTTGATTATAATATTCTTATTCGTTTCTATATTAGTTCTTTGTCTTTATTTTATTATTGTAAGATTAAATAAAAATTTGAGTAAAAAAATAGCTAAATTTTTTATTGGATTAAAAGAAGGTTTAATAGCAATCTTTAAAATGCAAAAAAAGATTGAATATGTTTTTCATACCATTTTTATTTGGATTATGTATTTAGCTATGTTCTATGTAATTAAATGGACTTTAATAGAAACATATTCTCTTACATTTGAAGCTATTTTACTTGGTTTTGTTTTTGGAGCAATTAGTCTTTCTGCCAGTAATGGTGGNATTGGTATATATCCCTATTCNGTTTCNTTAGTTTTAATTAGCTATGGGATTAGTAAAGAACCNAGTATTGCTTTTGGATGGATAATCTGGTCATCTCAAACTTTAATGGTATTNGTTTTAGGAAGCCTATCTTTTTTTATATTACCTTTGATTAANAAGAAAAACTTCCTTTAAAGTTTACTTTTTTTATAATCTTAATTGAAAAATTTTTTTAAATATATAGTCCTTTTATACACCTTAAATTTAAATGGCCAGATCATTTCAGAAAAGATTAATTCATCATCCCTTAATGAGACGCGATTAGTGGATATTTATTTACCTGAAAATATTTCTGAAAATNTTATAAAGACNCCACTAATNTTAGTACTTGAAGGTAATGAACTATTTGACCTTGTTGTCTCTAATGTGAAATATCTTTCAAAAATAGGTTATATGCCGCCATCAATTGTTTTAGGAATTCGTCAAGATAAATTAAATCAGGTTTATAAAGACTGTGAAGTTGATAAAAATAGAGGGTTTCTCTCTGATTTCAGTCAAAATTTCATGAAATTTATTGTTTCAGAGGCTATCCCTTTAATTTCAAAAAAATATGGGGACCCATTTCTTAAAATTATAATTGGTAGAAATTATTCTGCTAATTTCATTAANCATTTTATNTTTTCTCCAAATCCAATTTTTTCAACCTTTATTTCAATAACNCCTGAATTTAATACTTCATTAATTGAGCCCCTAAAAAATAGTTTTGAAAATAATAANCTGTCNATAAATTATTATGTTTCTAATTCTATTAATTTAAAATCNTCTCAAAAAAAATCAATTTCATTATTNACTGATTTTTTAAAAAANNTAGAAGATGAAAAATTAAATTTTATCATTGATCAATTTTCTAGCCCTGATGAATTTTCAGCTCCTGCATATTCAATACCTTTAGCTTTGGAAAAAATTTTTAAAATATATCAGCCAATAAGTCCCTCTGAGTACAGATCAAAACTACTTTCAAACGACAGCCCTACTCACGTATATTTAACTGAAAAATATCTTNATATTTTCNAAAAGTTGAAAATCAGAAAAAAAGTAATTTTAAATGATATTGCTGCAATATTCGAAGCTGCGAAAAGAAAAAATGATATAGANTCAATTTTNGTTCTGGCTGATATTTGTATAAATCAGTACCCTGAAAAAATGATTGGTCATTATTTCAACGGGATTGGGCACGAATTAATTAACGAAAACAAAAAAGCATTAAAACATTACGAAAAAGCTTATACTTACGAACCCATTGATTTTATTACTAAAGAATTAATTCTTTCAAAAATTGAAACTTTAAAATAATTTAGAATGGCAAAATCCAATAAATCCTTTATTTGTCAAAATTGTGGGAATCAACATTCAAAATGGCAAGGACAATGTCATGTTTGTAAAGAATGGAATACAATTGAGGAAGAAATTATTGAAGTCCAAANTAGCANTAATTGGAAAACATTATCAGAGAATTTTATATCTACTCCAAAAAATCCAATTTCAATAAATAAAATTTCTNTGTCGAAAGAGTANAGGCTTGCAACAAATAATTTCGAATTAGATAGGGTATTAGGAGGAGGTTTAATACCTGGGTCGGTCACATTACTTGGAGGAGAACCTGGAATTGGTAAATCAACACTTCTTCTTCAAATTTCTCTCTGTATTAATACTTCTGTTTTATATATTTCCGGTGAAGAAAGTGAAAATCAAATAAAATTAAGGGGAAATAGACTTGATGGTCTCAATGAAAAATGCTTTATTTTAAATGAAACGCAAACTCAAAAAATATTTAAACAAATTTTAAAAATAAAACCCTCTTTAGTAATAATTGACTCAATCCAAACATTGTTTTCTGAAAAAATTCCAAACACTCCAGGAAGTGTTTCACAAATTAAAGGCTGTTCAGCAGAACTAATTTCATTTGCTAAAGAATCATCTATTCCTTTAATTCTAGTTGGTCATATTACAAAAGAAGGTTCAATTGCTGGTCCAAAAGTCCTTGAGCATATGGTGGATACTGTTCTTCAATTTGAAGGAGACACAAATTTTGCTTACAGAATAATAAGGTCAAAAAAAAATAGATTTGGATCAACAAATGAAATTGGTATTTTTGAGATGTTTAATTCTGGATTAAAAACAGTTAAAAATCCAAGTAAATTACTTCTTTCAAATTTGGATATAAGTTTAAGTGGACACGCAATAGCAGCTTCAATTGAGGGCGTACGCCCTTTAATGATTGAAGTACAAGCATTAGTTAGTTCGGCAGTTTATGGAACTCCTCAAAGAAGCTCTACTGGTTTCAACTCTAAAAGACTAAATATGATACTTGCAATACTTGAAAAAAGAGCTGGATTTAAATTGGCTTCAAAAGATGTATTTTTAAATATAACTGGAGGACTTAATATTGAAGATCCTTCTATTGATTTAGCAGTTGTTTGTTCAATTTTATCAAGTTATCACGACATTCCTTTACCAAGAAACATATGCTTTGCAGCTGAAATTGGTTTATCTGGAGAACTTAGATCAATTCCTCAACTAGAAAGAAGAATTGGTGAAGCTGAAAAATTAGGATTTAAGTCACTTCTAACAACTGAGGTAGATATTTTAAATAATGAATTTAACTCTATTAAAATAATACAACTTAATAAACTGGAAGATTTAATAAGTTATTTATTTAGTTAACTTTAATATGAATTCATAATTTTATTAGGATGAAAAAAATTATAGAAAAGTTTATTAGTCAAGTTGAATCAAGAAATAAAAATGAACCAGAGTTTTTACAAGCTGTAACTGAAGTAGCAGAAACTGTAATACCCTATATTGTTAAGAATGATATATACTATGGCCAAAATATTTTACTAAGAATGGTAGAGCCTGAAAGAGTGATTTCATTCAGAGTTGCATGGATAGATGATTATGAACAAATTCAAGTAAACAGGGGATATAGAGTTGAAATGAATTCTGCAATTGGACCTTATAAAGGAGGATTACGATTTCATCCTAGTGTAAATTTAAGTATCTTAAAATTTTTAGCTTTTGAACAAATTTTTAAAAATAGTCTTACAACACTTCCAATGGGAGGCGGTAAAGGAGGTTCTGATTTTAACCCTAGAGGAAGAACTGATACTGAAGTTATGAGATTTTGTCAAAGCTTCATGACAGAATTATTTAGGCATATAGGTCCAAATAGGGATATCCCTGCTGGTGATATTGGTGTTGGCAGTAGAGAAATAGGTTATTTATTTGGCCAATATAAAAGATTGAAAAATGAATTTACTGGAGTTCTTACAGGAAAGGGTGTGACTTGGGGTGGTTCATTAATTAGACCTGAAGCAACTGGATATGGAGTNGTCTATTTCGCTGAAAAAATGCTAGAATTTCAAAATAAAAGTATTAAAGGTAAAAAAGTTGTTATTTCAGGATCTGGAAATGTTGCCCAATATGCCGCGGAAAAAGTCATTCAACTTGGAGGAACTGTAATTTCATTATCTGACTCTTCAGGTTTTATATTTGACCCNGAAGGTATAAATNCAGAAAAATTAAACTATATAATGGAGATCAAAAATGTAAAAAGGAAAAGAATAAGTGNATATAAATTAAAGTTCCCTAAANCTGAATTCCATGAAAATAAAAGCCCTTGGGGAATAAAGTGTGATATAGCCCTNCCTTGTGCAACTCAAAATGAACTGACACATTTAGATGCAAAAAAACTAATAGANAACAAATGCATTTGTGTTTGCGAAGGAGCAAATATGCCCTCAACGCCTGAGGCAATTAATTTGTTTCACAAAAATAAAATTTTATTTGCCCCTGGTAAAGCTTCTAATGCTGGTGGAGTTGCAGTTTCAGGCCTTGAAATGGCTCAAAATTCTTTAAGATATAATTGGTCAAGAAAAGAGGTAGATGAAAAACTAAAAACTATTATGAATGATATACATGAATCTTGCTTAATCTACGGTAAATCTGAAAATTATGTTAATTATGTCAAAGGTGCTAATATAGCTGGATTTGTAAAAGTTGCAGATGCTATGCTAGCACAAGGTGTTGTTTAATCAAATGATTGTTGAGTCAAAAGCAATTGTAATTAATTCTTTTAAATATGGAGAATTTGGTTTAATTACCAGGTGCTTCACATTAAAAAATGGGCTTCAGTCTTTTTTACTAAAGGGTATTCTTAAATCAAAACAAGGAGGAGTAAGAAAATCTCAATTTGAACCTTTAACGCAATTAAAATTAATATATAATTTTAAAAATAATGGNAATCTGCAATTCATAAAAGAGGCTAAAGCATATAATATTTATAAAAGTATACCGAACAAAATATCTAAAAAAACGTTAGTTATTTTTCTTTCTGATATTCTTAAAAATATTCTAAAAGACAATGGCCCTAATGAGTCTTTATATGTATTTATTGAAATCTCTTTAAATATTCTTGATAATAGTGAAAAAATAAAATATTATCACATAATTTTCATGATTAAACTATCTAAATTTTTAGGGTTTTTCCCAAATATTAAGACAAAAGGAGAGTTTTTTAATATTGAAAAAGGTCACTTTACAAACAATCATGATTTAGCATCAGGGGAAAATAATTTTGATGTTAAACTATTCAAAAATTTATTAGGCATGAATTTTGGTGATGTAGAAGGAATAAATATTACAAAATCATCTAGAAATCAATTAATTGAATTTCTTATTGAATATTATAAATTTCATATAAATGGATTTAAAAGACCCAAATCACTTGATATTTTAAATGAGTTATTTAAAAACCCTTAGGCTATTTATTTGTTTAACCATTTTTTTTGGAATCCATCAAATAAATGGACAAGAAATTCAGGTAATTGATAGTTTATCGAAACAAGGAATTTCAAATGTTTTTATTTACAATAAAAATCAAAATTCTTATACTACTACTGATAAAAAAGGGAAAACTAACATATCAATCTTTTTAGATAATGAAAAAGTTTTTTTCCATTTACTTGGATATAAAAAAAGAGAAATAATTAAAAAAGACATTGAAAAAAATAATTTTATTATTAAACTTAAACCAGAAGAAAAGTACTTAGATGAAATAATTCTTTCTGTTGCAAGATCTAGTTCTTTAAAAGTGAAAATTGCTGAAAAAGTCAGTATTTTGACAACTAAAGAAATTCAATTAAATTCTCCAAAAAATGGAGCTGACCTTTTAGAATTAGGTTCAGGAGTTAGAGTTCAAAAATCCCAAGGAGGGGGAGGTAGCCCNGTAATTAGAGGGTTTGAAGCTAATAGAGTATTACTTGTTGTAGACGGAATAAGACTAAACAATGCTATTTTCAGATCTGGTCACCTGCAAAATGCTATTACAATTGATCCAAATTATATTGAAAGAGTAGAAGTTATTCATGGGAGTTCTTCTGTTGGATATGGATCTGATGCTTTAGGTGGAGTTGTACATTACTTCACAAAAAATCCTGAAATAAACAGTAANAAAAAAATTAAAAATAGTTTTTCTAATTACTTTTCACTTGCCAATTTTTCAAATTTAAATAATTTTTCAAATCAATATAGTTCAAAAAAATGGGGANTACTTACAAGTGTNNCCTTTTCAAATTTTAATGACATAATAATTGGGAAAAAAAGATTTCATGGATTCGAAAATTGGGGACTAACTCCATTTTTTTATCAAAATAATAATAACATTTATCAAGAAAATCCATCGGATAATTCAAATCCTAGGATACAGAAAAATACTGGTTATAAACAATTTGATTTTTTTCAAAAATTAATAGTTTTATTATCACATAATATAAAATTGAATTTGAACTTTCAATTATCTAATTCGTCAAATATTCCAAGATATGATAAATTAAATGAATACTCTGGAAATTCTCTTCGTTATTCAGAATGGTATTATGGCCCACAAAAAAGAATTTTATTTTCTCCCCAAATCAATTTTTATTTTGACAAGAAATTTTTAAAGAAAGGCACAATCACCCCATCTTTTCAATCTTTAAACGAATCAAGGATAAATAGACAAGCATATAGTTTAACAAAATCATTTCAAAAAGAAAATGTAAAAGTTATAGNTCTAAATGGTGATTTTGAGGGTTCTCTGAATTCTAATAATTCATTTTCATACGGATTCGAAATTTTTTATAATAAAGTTCAATCTGTCGCTTTTTCTAATGATTTAATAATTAATGGAAATAAAATTATTGGTTATGAAAATAAAAAAGAAATTCCAACTAGATATCCAAGTAATGGGAGTTCATATAATAGCTATGCAGGATATTTAAATTGGGTTTGGGATATTAATGATTTCATGACCATTAACTATGGGGTTAGATTTACCTCAACTAAACTTAAAGCGAGCTGGAAAGAAACTGCTTTAATTAACTCTTTATTATCAAATTATAATATTAATTCAAAAGCTTTGACTTCCTCTTTAGGCTTTACTTTCAGACCAACAAAAAAATTAAAATTAAATACTATTATTTCAAGTGGATTTAGAAATCCAAATATTGATGACATTGGTAAAATAAGGGAAAATAATAATGCCCTTACTGTTCCAAACACTTCTCTTAAACCCGAGTATGCATATAATTTAGATTTTGGAATTAATAATTATTTCAAAAATTCTAATTTAAAGTTTAGAACGTTTTGTTCTTTAATTACCAGATATATAGTTAGATCAACTTACAATATTTTTTCTGACACTACTACCCCTGATATTAATACAATCCTTTATGATGGTAATGAATTAAAAACAATTGCTAACTCAAACCTTGGAAACAGATTTATTTATGGAGGATCTTTTGATGGTAGTTTTAAAATTTCAAATTCTCTAGATTTAAATACTAATATAACTGTTACTAAGGCAATACTTAATAAAAAATATGGNCCAATGCCTTCNATNTCTCCAATTTTTGGATCTACATTTATTACATACCAAAAAAATAAANTATTNTTAAATNTGATTTTTAAATTCAGTGGTTCAAAAAAACCNAATANTTATAGCTTTGGAGGNGANGATGGATTAGAAGAGACTCCAATTATAAACTCCGNCGGATTAATAANTTATAATGGCTCTCCAAATTGGAAAATTTTTTCATTAAATGCNAACTANAANATTACTCAAAAAGTATTATTGAAATTGGGCGCAGAAAATATATTTGACATTCATTATAAAGAATTTGCCTCAGGAATCTCCTCTTCAGGAAGAAATATTTCTTTAGGGTTAAATGTAGATTTTTAATTATTTATATTCATCAATTTGGACACATTTAAAACATCTATAGTTAATGTCTTTTAAATTACTTAATTTCGCTAATCTNGCAATTAAATTTTAATGATTTTTAAAGAATATAAAGGACTTGATTTAATCAAAATTTCAAATGAAATTTTAGATTTTTGGGAGGATAACTCAATATTTAAAAAAAGTATTGAAAGTAAAGAAAAAAATAAAAATTTCATTTTCTATGAGGGCCCTCCATCTGCTAANGGGACTCCNGGAATTCATCATATGATGGGCAGGACAATTAAAGATATTTTTTGTAGATATAAGACCCTTAAAGGATATATAGTAANAAGGAAGGGCGGTTGGGATACCCATGGGCTCCCTGTTGAATTGAGTGTTGAAAAAGAATTAGGNATAAATAAAGAGGATATAGGTNCTAAAATTAGTATAGAAGATTACAATAAAGCATGTAAAAAAGCAGTAATGAAATATACTAATGAATGGGAAGATTTAACTAATAAAATGGGGTATTGGATTGACATGGATAACCCATATATTACTTACAGCTCTAAATATATTGAAAGCGTATGGTGGTTAATTAGTCAACTTTACAAAAAAAAATTAATTTACAAAGGTTATACCATACAGCCCTATTCACCCAAAGCAGGAACAGGTCTTAGCTCGCATGAGCTCAATCAGCCAGGCACATATAAAATGGTTACTGACACAACAGTTACTGCACAGTTTAAAACTATTCATTCAAGTTTACCCAAAATTCTTAGAGTATATGATAATTTATATTTTTTAGCTTGGACAACCACTCCCTGGACTTTACCTTCAAATACAGCCCTTTCTATTAATAAAAAAATTACTTATGTTGTTATCAAAACATTCAATCAATATACTCATAAAAGTATTCAAATAATTTTTGCAAAAAAGCTTATTGACAAAATACTTGACGGGAAATATTACAGAGTCACAAATGAAAATTCTCTTAAAGACTATTCGCAAAAGGCAGCAAAAATTCCATACTTCGAATGTGAAAATATTTTAGGACAAAATTTGATTGGAATTAAATATGAACAATTATGGAAGGACTCCCCCAAGCCATTAAAAAATAGTAAAAATGCTTTTAGAGTAATTTCAGCAGATTTTGTGACTTTTGATGAAGGTACTGGAATTGTTCATACTGCTCCTTCCTTTGGTTCTGATGATGCTATTGCAGCAAAAAAAGCAATACCTGAAATTCCTCCCTTAATGGTAGAAGATGAAAATAAAAATTTAGTTCCACTTGTTAATTTACAAGGTAAATTTATTGATGGTCTTGGAATTTTAAGTGGAAAGTATGTTAAAAACGAATATTATAAGCAAAAAGATATTCCTGCAAAATCTGTAGATGTTGAAATTGCTATTAGATTGAAGGAAGAAAATCTTGCTTTTAAAGTGGAAAAATATTCTCATTCTTATCCAAATTGTTGGAGAACTGATAAACCAATTTTATATTATCCGTTAGATTCTTGGTTCGTAAAAATATCATCTAGAAGAGACTTGTTGACTGAAAAAAATAATTTAATTAATTGGAAACCAAAAGNAACCGGNGAAGGCCGATTTGGAAANTGGCTCTCAAATGCAAATGATTGGAATTTATCTAGATCAAGATTTTGGGGTATACCTCTTCCAATATGGAGAACTAAAAATAAAAAAGAAACTCTTTTAATCGANTCAATTGAAAAATTAATTATAGAAATTAAAAAATCAATTGATAAAGGATTGATGGATAAAAATCCATTAGAAAATTTTCGTGTAGGTGATATGTCAGAAATAAATTATGATAGAATTGATTTACATAAAGATAAAGTTGACAAAATTATTCTAGTTTCAAAAAATGGAGAACCTATGTTTAGAGAACCTGATTTAATTGATGTTTGGTTTGATTCTGGTTCAATGCCATTTGCTCAATTACACTACCCTTTTGAAAATAAAGAAAAAATTGATAGTAATTTAAATTTTCCTGCAGACTTTATATGCGAAGGGGTTGACCAAACAAGAGGATGGTTTTATACTCTTCATGTAATTTCTTCATTAATATTTAATTCTATTTCATATAAAAATGTAATTTCTAATGGCCTTGTTTTGGACAAAAAAGGACAAAAAATGTCAAAACGAATTGGAAATACAATAAACCCTTTTAAAACGATAAAAGAATTTGGTCCAGACTCAACCAGATGGTATATGATATATAATTCTAATCCATGGGATAATTTAAAATTTGATATTGAAGGGATTAATGAGGTTAAGCGTAAATTTTTTGGAACATTATATAATACTTATGCATTTTTTAGTCTTTATGCTAATATTGATAAATTTTCATTTAAAGAAAAACCTATCCCACATAATCAAAAAACTGAAA
Source organism: Flavobacteriaceae bacterium TMED220 (assembly GCA_002169155.2). Taxonomy (GTDB): domain Bacteria; phylum Bacteroidota; class Bacteroidia; order Flavobacteriales; family Flavobacteriaceae; genus TMED220. The sequence goes on along the minus strand of NHJR02000018.1, from coordinate 566 downwards.
TAGATCAATGGATTCTTTCCGAGTTAAATCTTTTAATTGAAAATGTGGATAATGCATTTAATGATTATGACCCAACAAAGGCATGCAGAGCAATTTCAGAATTTGTTCAAGAACTTTTATCGAATTGGTATGTGAGACTATCCAGAAGAAGGTTTTGGAAAGGTGATTACGAAAAAGATAAAATTTCGGGTTACCAAACGCTTTTTGAATGCCTTTTAACAATCAGTAAACTTTGTTCACCAATTGCTCCATTCTACTCAGATAATCTTTATAAAGATTTGTGCTCAAATACTGGTTTTGAAAAATTTGAATCTGTTCATTTGAGTGATTTTCCTAAACCAAAAACAAAATTGAGAAATTTAAATTTAGAAAAAAGCATGAAAAATGCAAGAATTATTTCTTCCCTTGCTTTATCCNTAAGAAAAAAAGAAAGAATCAAGGTAAGGCAGCCTTTAAATAAAATTCTTGTTACAATTTTATCTGAATCAGAAAAAAAATCAATTTTAAAAGTTAAAAAATTAATTTTATCTGAAATCAATGTTAAAGAAATTGAATTTATTGATAAC
>NHJR02000017.1 GCA_002169155.2 Flavobacteriaceae bacterium TMED220 | reverse complement strand
TTTTTAAATGTTTTTAATTTTTCAATTACTTCATTAATAAATTCAACGTCAGGAGCTTTTGAAGTTTCTCTTCCAATATTCCAGCTTTTTTTATATCCTTGAGGTGATACAATTAAATGATTTTCAATATAGTCATATTCATTAATTATTTTTTTGGCATTACCGCCATTGCCATGGAGTAAAATTAGAATAGGGATATTATTATTGTCATTTTTTGGGTATTTAAAAAAAACACTTCTTTGATATCCATCAGGATGCTGAGACCAAGTTTGCTTTATTTCGAATGATTGAATAATGTCTTTAACAACATTTTTATTTTCAGATAGTAGATTTGATTCTGAAATTATATCCTTTCCACTTGAGCAATTAATTAAAAAAAGAGNAGAAAATAAAAAAAATAAGTTTTTCATTTNTGTATTAATAAAATATCNATAATTAAATATGTTATTTTTTTAATATTTATATTTTTATTATTAAAAAAATTATCAANTNAATAAAAGTTTTAAGATAACTATATTATNAATTTAAAGACTTGTATATGTNATTTATTTTAGCTGNTGTGTCAGTAAAATATACATTATTTTTTCATATAATTACTTCAATTTTAATTACTTCTGTCAATTTTTTGTTTACAGATTATAAAAACCTTTACAAATACCTAATAAAAGAAGATGGAATAATTGAATATTCAACGGCTTTTTTTTTATTATTCTCTTCAATTTATTTGATACATGCATTAAATAAAAATAAAAATCAATATAAATTTGGATTATTGTTATTTTCAGTCGCTTTTTTCTTCGGATTTGGTGAAGAAATTTCATGGGGACAAAGAATTTTCGATATAGAATCTCCATTTTTTTTCAGTGAAAATAATTTACAAAATGAGACTAATATCCATAATTTAATGATCGCTGGTATAGAATTTAATAAGTGGATATTTACTTATTTTTCGGTTTTTATTTTCTCAATTTATTTTGGACTCTTACCTTTTCTTTACAAGAAAATAATTTTTTTCAGTGAATTATTTGATAAGTTTTCTATAATTATACCAAGATATGAACAGTCAGTAATATTTTTAATTTCAACCATGCTTATATACACAACCAATTATTTAAGAGTATCTGAAATATGGGAATGTTTATTTGCTGTGACCATATTTTCGACTTGTATTAACCCTCTAAATAAAAGGGTTATCTATAATTGATTTTTTTAGGTTTTTCTATAAAATTAAAATCAAATGAATAATTTAATGCTATGTTCCAATCAAATTTTTTACCAGTTAAACCTCCAAAATATATTGGTTTATTCATTACCGAACTTATTGAAAAGGGGAAGTCATTGTGATTAAGAGTAAGAGTTTGAGCACTAAATAGTCCTGTAGGGGAATCATCCATTTTGATTGTATAAAATTGCGGAGACCATTTCAAATTTATTTTTTCACTAATATTAAATTCTTCTATATATGGTGTTANAAATAATAATCTTATTTTTTTATACTGGTCATAATTGATTATTTTAGTTGGGAAACCGTTATAATAGGATACTTTTAATCCATATTTTTGGTTAAACGCAAATGTAAAATTTGGGTTTACCATTCCTGCACTCCAAGGTTGNAGTATAGTATTGGGTAAATTCTCTTCTTGAACATTTACTTCTGTAGTAAAAACTCCTGGCAAAAAAAGTCCTAAATCAAACTTAATTTTTTCTTTTCTTATTATTTGATAATTCCAATATANATCTATTCCCCACAATTGAAGGCCTTCTAAATCATAACGTATTAAAGGATTTATTGAAAATCTATCTTTACCAAATGATAAACTCGAAATAATTGTAGGTTTTCCTCTTGAGAATAATGGAATCCAATCAATACCGTTATTATTGAAGTTTATATTTCCATTAAAATAATATTCATTTTTTTCTTGAGAAAACAATAAAAAAGGAGAAATAAATATTAAAATTAATTTAAAAATTTTCATTATTTGTTAAAAAAAATTTAGGTATATATTTATTTGTTTTTTTTTTTTATTTTTTTTTTTTCAAAATATATAAAAAAAGGTTGTTAAAATTGACATTAAATTATTTTTTTTTCTAAATTTGCAAACTCTTAAACAATAAAGAAAAAACTCAATTATGGCTAAAGAAACTTTTGACCGTTCCAAACCTCACTTAAATATTGGAACAATAGGTCACGTAGATCATGGTAAAACAACACTCACAGCTGCAATTACTAAAGTACTTGCTGATGCTGGATATTCAGAAGCTAAAAGTTTTGATCAAATTGACAATGCTCCTGAAGAAAAAGAACGTGGTATTACTATTAATACTTCACACGTTGAATACCAAACACAAAATCGTCATTATGCACACGTAGATTGTCCAGGGCATGCTGATTACGTAAAGAATATGGTTACAGGTGCTGCGCAGATGGATGGCGCAATATTAGTGGTAGCTGCAACTGATGGTCCTATGCCTCAAACAAGGGAACATATATTGTTAGGTCGTCAAGTTGGAGTTCCAAGATTAGTTGTTTTTTTAAACAAAGCTGATATGGTTGATGATGATGAGCTATTAGAATTAGTAGAAATGGAAGTTCGTGAACTTTTATCTTTCTATGATTATGATGGTGACAATACCCCGTGTGTATTAGGCTCTGCTTTAGGAGCTTTGAATGGAGAAGCTAAATGGGTTGAAACTATTACTAAACTTATGGCAGAAGTTGATTCTTACATTGAGCTTCCTAAACGTGATGTAGACAAAGACGCATTAATGCCTGTTGAAGACGTATTTTCAATCACTGGAAGGGGAACTGTTGCAACTGGAAGAGTAGAAACAGGTGTATTTAATTCAGGAGACTCTGTTGACATAATTGGTATGGGTGCAGAAAAATTAACTTCAACAGTGACTGGAGTTGAAATGTTTAGAAAGATTTTAGATAGAGGTGAAGCTGGAGATAATGTTGGTATTCTATTAAGAGGTATTGAAAAGACAGATATATCGAGGGGAATGGTAATTTGCAAACCAGGATCTGTGAAACCTCATGCTAAATTTGAAGCTGAAGTTTATATTTTGAAAAAAGAAGAAGGCGGAAGACATACACCTTTTCATAATAATTATCGCCCTCAATTTTATGTTAGAACTACTGATGTAACTGGAAACATTAGTTTAGCTAAGGGTATAGAAATGGTTATGCCAGGTGATAATTTAACTATTAATGTAGAATTAATTCAACCTATTGCTTTAAGCCTTGGTTTAAGATTTGCAATAAGAGAAGGAGGAAGAACAGTAGGTGCTGGTCAGGTAACTAAAATTTTAGATTAGTTCACGTTTAATTTAAAANCATAANCATTTNAATAAATGTTTATAAAAAAAAATCAAACGGGTTTAGCTCAGTTGGTAGAGCACTGGTCTCCAAAACCAGGTGTCGGGAGTTCGAGTCTCTCAACCCGTGCTTAAAAGGAGGATAAATTATAAATGTCAGAAGTTATAACATATATAAAAGAATCGTTCGAGGAGCTGAAAAATAATGTTTCATGGACTCCTCGTTCTGAACTTCAAAGACTAACTATGGTTGTATTGATATTTTCACTTATTTTTTCTTTAGCTATATGGGGTGCTGATACTGTATTATCTAGATTGATAACTATATATTTTAAATTGATTAACGGTTGATCATGGTAGAAACTAATAATAAGAAATGGTATGTAGTTAGGGCTGTTAGTGGTCAAGAGTCTAAAATTAAAGATTATATAGTTTCTGAGGTAAAGAGACTTGGCTTTGAAAAGTTTATTGAAGATATTTTAGTTCCAACTGAAAAAGTAATTCAAATTCGTAATGGTAAGAAGATCAGTAAAGAAAAAGTTTATTTCCCTGGTTATATAATGATTAAAGCAAGTTTAATTGGAGAACTTCCTCACATTATTAAATCTGTCACTAATGTTATTGGTTTTCTTGGAGAAACCAAAGGAGGAGAACCAATTCCTTTAAGAGAATCAGAAGTAAATAGGATGTTAGGTAAAGTTGATGAATTAGCATTGGACAAGGAACATGCTGTCATCCCATTTGTAAGTGGAGAGACTATTAAGGTGATTGATGGTCCATTTAATGGATTTACTGGGACCATTGAAAATATAAATGAAGAAAAGAGAAAATTAGAAGTCATGGTAAAGATTTTTGGAAGAAAAACACCACTTGAACTAAGTTANATGCAAGTTGAAAAAGTATAATCATTATGGCAAAAGAAATAGATAAACTAGTTAAATTACAGGTTAGAGGGGGAGCAGCTAATCCTTCGCCACCTGTTGGTCCTGCACTAGGTGCTGCTGGGCTGAATATAATGGAGTTTTGTAAACAATTCAATGCAAGAACTCAAGATAAGCCAGGTAAANTTCTTCCAGTAGTCATTTCTGTTTATAAAGATAAATCTTTTGATTTTGTAATAAAAACTCCTCCTGCAGCAGTTCAACTTATGGAAATTGCAAAAACAAAAAAAGGTTCAGGNGAACCGAATAGANTAAAAGTTGCAACTGTTACATGGGACCAGATAAAAAAAATTGCAGAGGATAAAATGGTAGATTTAAATGCATTTACAATTAATTCAGCTATGAAGATGGTTGCAGGAACAGCAAGATCAATGGGTTTTAAAGTTAAAGGNGAATTTCCATCCAATTTATAAAGTTTTAAAAAATGTCAAAAATTACTAAAAAGCAGAAAGAACTCAGATCCAAAGTTGATATCAACAAGTCNTACTCTCTTGATGAAGCTTCAAAATTGGTTAAAGAAATTACATCTGTTAACTTTGATGCTTCAATTGATTTAGCTATTCGTCTTGGTGTTGATCCAAAGAAAGCTAATGAAATGGTTAGAGGAGTTGTAACCCTTCCTAATGGCACTGGAAAACAAGTAAGAGTTTTGGCTNTAGTAACNCCAGACAAAGAAGAAGATGCNAAAAGTGGAGGAGCTGATTATGTTGGATTAGACGAATATTTACAAAAAATAAAAGATGGTTGGACTGATGTCGATGTCATTGTAACAATGCCAAGTGTGATGGGGAAGCTTGGTCCGTTAGGTAAAATTTTAGGACCAAGGGGATTAATGCCCAATCCAAAGACAGGAACAGTAACTATGGATATTAAAAAAGCAGTTGCTGACGTAAAAGGTGGTAAAATTGACTTTAAAGTTGAGAAAAATGGAATAATTCATACATCAATTGCTAAATCTTCATTTACTGCAACTAAAATTGCGGAAAATGCNGATGAACTTTTTAANACAATCATGAAATTAAAACCGACTTCTTTAAAAGGTATTTACGTTAAAAGTATTTTCATGTCAAGTACAATGAGTCCGTCAATTAAAATAGAAAGTAAGACACTGAGTAATTAAATTCTAATAGAATGACCAAAGAACAAAAATCTAAAGTAATCGAAAATTTAGTTAAAAAGTTAGCTGATGTTAAGTCATTATATTTAACTGATATAGCAGGTCTTAATTCAAAAGAAACTTCAGCATTAAGAAGAGCATGTTTTAATTCCGGGATTGAATTGTCAGTCGTTAAAAATACACTACTTGAAAAAGCAATGGAATCCTCTGAAAAAGATTTTGGAGATCTTAAAAATACATTAATTGGAAATACTTCCTTAATGTTTTCTGATATAGCTAACAGCCCAGCTAAGGTGATTAAAAATTTTAGAAAAAAATCAAATAAGCCTATTTTAAAGGGAGCATATCTTGAAGAATCAATTTATATAGGGGATGATAAAGTAGACCAGTTAGTTCAAATAAAATCAAAAGAAGAAGTTATTGGTGAAATAATAACTTTACTTCAATCACCCGCAAAAAATATAATTAATTCCCTACAGTCTGGAGGAGATAAATTATCGAGTATTTTAAAAACGTTATCAGATCGTAAATCTGAGAATAATGAAAATAGTAATTAAATAAAAAATTTATAATTCAAAACAAAGAAAATGGCAGATTTAAAAGAGTTCGCAGAAAAATTAGTTAACTTGACTGTTAAAGAGGTCAACGATTTAGCTGATATTTTAAAAAATGATTATGGAATTGAACCAGCAGCTGCATCGGTTGCAGTAGCTGCTCCATCAAGTGGAGGAGGAGATGGTGGTGCAGAGGAAGCAAAGACTGAATTTGACGTAATACTTAAAGCCGCTGGCGGTTCTAAACTTGCAGTTGTAAAATTAGTTAAAGAACTTACTGGTCTTGGTCTCAAAGAAGCTAAAGATCTTGTAGATAACTCTCCAAGCCCTATAAAGGAGGCCGTATCTAAAGATGAAGCCGAAGGATTTAAAAAATCTTTGGAAGAAGCTGGAGCTGAGGTTGAGTTAAAATAAATTAAAATNATTTATAAGGTATCTTAATTCAACTGATTNTCAGATGAAATTATAAAATGAGTTGCTTTATATTGATTTTATATGTAATAGTTCTTAATAATTAATAAAACAAAATAATGCCGGTAGAAAACAAAAATAGATTAGGTTTTGCTTCAGCAAAATTTACTCCTGATTACCCTGACTTTCTTGATATTCAAATAAAATCTTTCCAAGACTTTTTTCAGTTAGAGACTAAATCTTCAGAGCGAGCCGAAGAAGGTCTTTTCAATACTTTTAAAGAGAATTTTCCAATAACGGACACCAGAAATCAATTTGTTCTAGAATTTATTGATTATTTTATTGATCCNCCGAGATACAGTATTCAAGAATGTATCGAAAGGGGATTAACATATGCAGTCCCCTTAAAAGCCAGATTAAAATTATATTGTACTGATCTTGAGCATGAAGATTTTGAGACCATTGTTCAAGATGTTTTTCTTGGTACAATTCCATATATGACTCCAAGTGGAACATTTGTAATTAACGGAGCAGAAAGAGTTGTGGTTTCTCAATTGCATAGATCTCCAGGTGTTTTCTTCGGTCAATCATTTCATGCAAATGGTACAAAACTATATTCTGCTAGAGTAATTCCGTTCAAAGGTTCTTGGATTGAATTTGCAACCGACATTAATAATGTAATGTATGCTTACATTGATAGAAAGAAAAAACTACCTGTAACTACACTTTTTCGTGCAATTGGTTATGANCGAGACAAGGATATTCTTGAAATTTTTGATTTAGCTGAAGAAGTAAAAGTAACAAAATCCGGTATAAAGAAAACATTAGGAAGAAGGCTTGCCGCNAGAGTTTTAAATTCATGGCATGAAGATTTTGTTGATGAAGATACAGGTGAGGTTATTTCAATTGAAAGAAATGAAATTATAATTGATAGAGATACTTTAATAGAAAAACANCATATCGATCTCATCCTTGATTCAAATATTAAAACAATTTTATTACACAAAGAGGATGCTCATATGTCAGACTATGCTATCATTCATAACACACTTCAGAAAGATCCTACTAACTCAGAGAAGGAGGCAGTTGAACATATTTATAGACAATTAAGAAATGCTGAGCCACCAGATGAAGAAACTGCAAGAGGAATCATAGATAAATTGTTTTTTTCAGACCAGAGATACAACCTTGGTGAAGTGGGCCGTTACAGAATGAATAAAAAATTAGGTAATGATGTTGAAATGGACCAGCAAGTTTTGACAAAACAAGATATAATTACTATTGTTAAATATTTAATAGAATTAATTAATTCCAAAGCAGAAATTGATGATATTGATCATTTATCTAATAGAAGGGTGAGAACAGTTGGAGAACAGTTATCAAGTCAATTTGGTGTCGGTTTAGCAAGAATGGCTAGAACTATTAGAGAAAGAATGAATGTAAGAGACAATGAGGTTTTTACTCCTATTGATTTAATAAATGCTAAAACTTTATCCTCAGTAATTAATACTTTTTTTGGGACAAACCAATTATCTCAGTTTATGGATCAAACCAATCCTCTCGCTGAAATAACTCACAAAAGAAGATTGTCAGCCTTAGGTCCTGGGGGACTTTCGAGAGAAAGAGCTGGTTTTGAGGTAAGGGATGTTCATTATACACATTACGGAAGATTGTGTCCAATTGAAACTCCTGAAGGACCAAATATTGGCCTGATTTCTTCTTTAAGTGTTTATGCGAAAGTAAATAATCTTGGATTTATTGAAACACCATATAGAAAGGTTNANAATGGTAAAATTAGTTTAGANGAAACTATTTATCTATCTGCNGAAGAAGAAGAAGAAAAGCTTATTGCTCAAGCTAATATTCCTTTTGATGAAAATGGAAAAATTACAGTAAATAAAATTATTGCTAGACAAGAAGGAGATTTTCCAGTTGTAAANCCNAAATCAATTCATTACACTGATGTNGCTCCTAATCAAATTGCNTCTATNTCTGCATCATTAATNCCATTTTTAGAACANGATGATGCTAATAGAGCTCTAATGGGATCAAACATGATGAGACAAGCTGTACCNCTNATGAAACCTGATTCTCCTGTTGTTGGAACTGGACTTGAATTACAAGTAGCTTCCGACTCTAGAGTTTTAATTAATGCTGAAGGTNATGGTNTTGTTGAGTATGTNGATTCAAATAAAATAATAATTAAATATGATTTAGATGANAAACANAAGTTAGTTNGGTTTGATAATGAAACNAAAACATATGAATTAATTAAATTTAGAAAAACCAACCAAGGNACTTGTATAAATTTAAAGCCCTTAGTTAAAAAGGGGGATAGAGTTCATGAGGGCCAGGTTTTATCTGAAGGATTTGCAACTCAAAAAGGTGAGTTAGCCTTAGGTAGAAATTTAACTGTNGCTTTTATGCCTTGGAAAGGATATAATTTTGAAGATGCAATTGTNATTTCTGAGAAAGTAGTTCGTGACGATGTATTCACTTCTATTCATATTGATGAGTATTCTCTAGATGTTAGAGACACTAAGTTAGGTCCTGAAGAGTTAACTGATGATATTCCAAATGTAAGTGAAGAGGCAACAAAAGATTTAGATGAGTTTGGAATGATTAGAATTGGGGCAGAAGTTAATCCAGGAGATATTTTAATCGGAAAAATTACACCAAAAGGTGAATCAGATCCAACCCCTGAAGAAAAACTATTAAGGGCAATTTTTGGAGATAAGGCAGGAGATGTTAAAGATGCATCTTTAAAAGCACCTCCCTCTCTTCATGGAGTAGTAATTGATAAAAAACTATTTACTAGATCAGTAAAAGATAAGAGAAAAAGGAATCAGGATAAACAAGAATTAGAAGAACTTGAAGCTTCATATGATGTAAAATTTGATGAATTGAAAAGTGTTTTGGTTGACAAACTTTTTACATTTTTAAATGGTAAAACCTGTCAAGGAGTAGAAAATGACCTTAATGAGGAGGTTCTCCCAAAAGGAAAAAAATTCACTCTTAAAATGTTATCAAATGTTGAGGATTATGCTCATTTAACCCATGGTAATTGGACTATAAATGAAAAAACTAATTCAATGATAGCTGATTTGATTCATAATTATAAAATTAAAGAGAATGACTTAAATGGTTCACTAAGAAGNGAGAAATTTACTATNAGTGTTGGNGATGAGTTACCTCCAGGAATTAAAAGATTAGCTAAAGTATACATAGCTAAAAAGAGAAAGCTTAAAGTTGGAGATAAGATGGCTGGAAGACATGGAAACAAAGGAATTGTTTCCAGAATTGTTAGAGAGGAAGAAATGCCTTTTCTTGAGGATGGAACGCCAGTTGATATTGTTTTAAATCCACTNGGNGTTCCNTCNAGAATGAACATTGGGCAAATTTATGAAACAGTTTTAGGATGGGCAGGTAAAAAATTAGGNNAAAAGTATTCAACTCCAGTTTTTGATGGCGCATCAGCAGANGAAATAAATANAATTACTGATAAAGCTGGTGTNCCTCGTTATGGTCATACATATTTATTTGATGGTGGTACAGGNGAAAGATTTGATCAACCAGCAACNGTNGGAGTCATTTATATGTTAAAATTAGGNCACATGGTTGACGACAAGATGCATTCGAGATCAATCGGTCCTTATTCACTAATAACACAACAACCTCTTGGAGGTAAGGCTCAATTTGGTGGACAAAGATTTGGNGAAATGGANGTNTGGGCNCTACAAGCTTATGGNTCNTCTAGTGCTCTTCAAGAAATTTTNACAGTTAAATCTGACGATGTTGTTGGNAGGGCAAAAACTTACGAGTCAATTGTGAAAGGNGATACTCTTCCTGAACCTGGTTTGCCAGAATCATTTAATGTTTTAATGCACGAATTGAAAGGTCTTGGTCTTGATATAAGACTTGAAGAGTAAAAATAANTNATNTAAAAAATTCAATTAATAAAAATATGATAAGGAATAACGAAATTCTAACTCAAAAAAANTTTAATAAAATNACAATAGGNTTGTCTTCTCCTGAGGTTATTTTGGGAAATTCNAGAGGTGAGGTATTAAAACCTGAAACTATTAANTATNGAACACATAAACCTGAAAGGGACGGATTNTTTTGTGAACGTATTTTTGGTCCTGTAAAAGATTATGAATGTGCATGTGGAAAATATAAAAGAATNAGATATAANGGTATTGTTTGTGATCGATGTGGTGTTGAGGTNACTGANAAAAAAGTNAGAAGGGANAGAGTTGGNCACATAAGTCTTGTTGTTCCAGTTGCTCACATTTGGTATTTTAGATCATTACCAAATAAGATTGGNTATTTACTNGGATTACCTTCAAAAAAANTGGATATGATAATCTANTANGAGAGATATGTTATTATTCANCCTGGTAATTCAGTNAATCCTGAAGGAGAACCTTATCAAAAAATGGATTTTCTNACTGAAGAAGAGTATTTAAATGTTTTAGAAAAACTNCCAANTGATAATGCTTATCTTGAAGATANTGATCCAAANAAGTTTATTGCAAAAATGGGTGCTGAATGCTTAATTGATTTGTTGTCAAGAATTAATTTAAANGANTTATCATATGAGTTAAGGNATAAAGCAAATAANGAAACCTCAAAACAAAGAAAAACNGAAGCTCTAAAGCGACTTCAAGTTGTGGAAGCTTTTAGGGAATCAAATGAAACNAAAGAGAATCTNCCAGAATGGATGATAATGAAAGCAATTCCTGTAATTCCACCTGAGCTTAGGCCACTTGTNCCTCTNGATGGAGGAAGATTTGCCACTTCAGATTTGAATGATTTATATCGAAGAGTGATNATTAGAAATAATAGACTAAAAAGNTTAGTTGAAATNAAAGCNCCAGAAGTTATTTTAAGAAATGAAAAGAGAATGCTTCAGGAATCAGTAGATTCATTATTNGATAACACTCGAAAATCATCAGCTGTTAAAACAGAATCTAATAGNCCTTTAAAGTCCCTTTCAGATTCNTTAAAAGGTAANCAAGGTAGATTTAGACAAAATNTATTAGGNAAAAGAGTTGATTATTCAGCNAGATCAGTAATTGTAGTNGGACCAGAATTNAAGTTATATGAATGTGGTTTACCNAANGGTATGGCNGCTGAATTATANAAGCCTTTTATAATTAGAAAGCTNATCGAAAGGGGAATTGTNAAAACCGTAAAGTCTGCCAAAAAAATTATTGANAGGAAAGAGCCNGTAGTCTGGGATATATTAGAAAACGTTTTAAAAGGACATCCTGTTCTTTTAAACAGAGCTCCNACTCTNCATAGANTNGGAATCCAAGCTTTTCAACCTAAATTAATTGAAGGTAAGGCNATCCAGCTTCACCCTCTAGTTTGTACTGCATTTAATGCTGATTTTGATGGGGATCAAATGGCNGTTCACNTACCTTTGGGACCTGAAGCTATTCTTGAAGCNCAACTNNTAATGCTTGCNTCTCATAANATNCTTAATCCTGCTAATGGNTCACCTGTTACTGTTCCTTCNCAGGATATGGTTTTAGGATTATATTACATGACAAAAGAAAAAATATCTACTCCNGAANACAAAGTAAAAGGNGAAGGATTAACATTTTATTCTTCNGAAGAAGTTCATATNGCTTATAATGAAAAAGTTGTTGAACTTAATGCNAGTATAAAAATTAGAATAAAAGANTTAGATGATAANNCTAAAAGTAACTCATAAAATTATAAGTACTACNGTAGGNCGAGTTTTNTTTAANGAGGTTGTTCCTAAAAGTGCNAGATTTTTNAATGTTGTTCTAACAAAGAAAAATTTAAGAGATATCATAGGTGAAATTCTTAGTTTAACTAGTGTTCCTGAAACATCTGATTTTTTAGATAAAATTAAAGACATGGGTTATGCTTTTGCTTTTAAAGGGGGCTTATCATTTAGTTTGGGAGATATTATAATTCCTCCAGAAAAGAAAAATTTAATTGATGAAGCAAATACAAAAGTTGATGGCATATTGGGTAATTATAACATGGGGTTAATTACAAACAATGAAAGATATAATCAGATAATTGATGTTTGGACGTCTACAAATTCTCATCTTACAAGTTTGTCAATGAAGAGAATCAGTGAAGATCAGCAAGGGTTTAATTCAGTTTATATGATGCTTGATTCGGGTGCTAGAGGATCTAAAGAACAAATTAGACAATTAACTGGTATGAGAGGTTTAATGGCTAAACCAAAAAAATCTAATGCTGGAGGAGGTGAAATAATTGAAAATCCGATTCTTTCAAACTTTAAAGAGGGGTTGTCTATTTTAGAATATTTTATCTCAACTCACGGAGCTAGAAAAGGCCTTGCGGATACAGCATTAAAAACTGCTGATGCCGGTTATTTAACAAGAAGATTAGTTGATGTTTCTCAAGATGTTATTGTAAACATTGATGACTGCGGGACATTAAGAGGCTTAGAAGTTAGTGCATTGAAAAAAAATGATGAAATTGTTGAGTCTTTGGAGGATAGAATAAGAGGAAGAGTTGCACTTTACGACATAATTGACCCTATTAACTCTGAAATATATGTAGAGGCTGGGAATGAAATCTCAGATCTGATTGCTAAAAAAATAGATTCATCAGTTATTGAAAAAATTGAAGTAAGATCTCCTTTAACTTGTGAGGCAAAAAAGGGAGTTTGTAAAATGTGTTACGGTAGAAATCTTGCTAATAATAAG
>NHJR02000016.1 GCA_002169155.2 Flavobacteriaceae bacterium TMED220 | reverse complement strand
TTAAGGGATAATCTAGTTAAATATTTAAATGAAAATAGCATACCATGTGGAATTTATTATCCTGTTCCACTTCACTTACAAAAAGCATATAAAAATAAAAGATATATTGAGAACAACTTCAGAGTTACAAACAAAATTGTTAATGAAGTAATTTCATTACCCATGCACTCAGAATTGTCAATAGATCAAATAGGATATATAACAGATCATATATTGAAGTTTTTTAATGAAAAGTCTAATAAATAATTGCATCTCTATTAATTTTTCTAATTAGGCCTTTTAAAACGTTACCAGGTCCTATTTCATGGAATTCATTTGTACCATCCTCGATCATTTTTTTAATGCTTTGATCCCACTTAACTGGAGAAGTTAATTGGTCAGACAAGTTCTTTCTGATTTTAACAGAATTTATTTCTTTTTTTGCAGATGAATTCTGATAAATTGGGTAAATAGGAGTATTAATTTTTGTTTTATTTAAAGCTAATTCAAAATCATTTTTTGCATCTTCCATTAGAGGAGAATGAAAAGCTCCGTCTACCTTAAGTAAAATCGTTCTTTTTGCTCCTCTCTCCTTTAATTTTTCGCACACACTTATCACTGATTTTTCATCACCAGAAATAACTATTTGCCCAGGACAATTAAAATTAGCAATAACAACAATACCATCTTCATTTCGACATAATTCTTCAATAATTTTCGCTTCTATTCCTAAAATGGCCGCCATAGTCCCAGGATTATTTTTACAAGCTTTTTGCATAGCGATTGATCTATGATGAACTAATTTGAGTCCATCTTCGAATGAAATTGATTTAGCTGCAACTAATGCAGAAAACTCACCTAGAGAGTGTCCAGCAACAAAGTCAGGTTTAATCGATTTTTCAATAAGTTTAAAGCTTATAATTGAATGTAAAAAAATTGCGGATTGAGTCACATTAGTTTTTTTTAGATCTTCTTCTGAACCATTGAGCATAATTTTGGACAAAGGAAAATTTAAAATTTTATCAGCTTTTTTAAAAANTTTTTCAATTAAAGTAGNATTTCCTTTAAAAACTTTTCCCATACCAGGNAATTGAGAACCTTGACCAGGAAATAAGAATGCTTTCATTATTTATTTTTTTTATATGTAATAAAACTATAAGGTAAATTGTCNAAATTGAATTTCTCTTCATATATTTTATTCCATTTTCCAAAATTTATATCTGGGAAGAAGGTATCGGCTTTAAAACTATNGTGAACTCTNGTTAATTCNATNGTTTGGGCCATATTAATAAAGAGAGAATATATTTCACTACCTCCAATAATAAATGGTTGTTCATCATCTTTGGTCAATTCTATAGCTTCATGAATATTTGANGCANTAGAGACGTNTTTNAATTTAAAATTTTTATTCTTTGTAAGAACAATATTTAATCTACCAGGTAAAGCCTTTGAAATTGATTCAAAAGTTTTTCNTCCCATNATAATTGAATGTCCTGTAGTTANTTTTTTAAATCTTTTTAAATCTTCTTTAATATTCCATATTAGTTTATTATCTAACCCTAANTCATTGTTCTCTCCAATTGCAGCAATAATTGTAATATTTTTATTTTTTTTTATTTTCATAAATCATCATATTTTTAAAAAAATNAGTNNANAAATANTAATTAAATAATATAATTTTAAACAGCAACTGGGGCTTTAATTAAAGGATAAGGATCATAATTANCTAGGGTGAAATCTTCATATTTNAATTTAAATATGTTATTAATTTTGGAATTTAATATCATTTTGGGGAGTTTTTTTGGTTTTCTTGTTAATTGAATTGCAATTTGATCTTTGTGATTTTCATAAATATGCGCATCACCAAAAGTATGGATGAATTCGCCTACTTTTAAATTGCAGACTTGAGCTATCATCATAGTCAAAAGTGAATATGAAGCAATATTGAATGGCACTCCTAAAAACACATCCGCACTTCTTTGATATAGCTGACATGATAGAGTATCATTAATTACATAAAACTGAAAAAAAGCATGACATGGAGGAAGCGCGGCTTTGTTTTCTGATACATTTTCGGAAAAACTTTTGTTTTTATCGGGTAGTACCGATGGATTCCAAGCTGAGACAATCATTCTTCTGCTATCAGGATTAAATTTTAAAGAATCTATAACGTTTTTAATTTGATCAATATTTTCACTATTCCAGTTTCTCCATTGATGCCCATAAACAGGTCCTAAATCACCATTTTTGTCTGCCCATTCATTCCATATCCTCACGCCATTTTCTTTCAGATAATTAATATTGGTATCACCATTTAAAAACCATAATAATTCATAGATTACAGATTTTAAATGTATTTTTTTTGTTGTTAGTAGAGGAAACCCATCCCTTAAATTAAATCTCATTTGGTATCCAAAAATACTTTTTGTTCCGGTTCCTGTTCGGTCTTTTTTTGTAATTCCTTCTTTTTGTATTTTTTTTATTAAAGAAAAATATTGATCCATTTATTATAATAAAATTTATAACAAATTTAAAGAGTTAGTTTATAGATTTAGGAAATATTTCAAATAGTTATTAAAAAAAACTTTAACAAAAAAATTATTTATTTTTTCTTTTTGATATTTCATCTCTAATTTTAACGGCCCCTTCATAGTCTTCTGACGCAACTAATTTCTTTAATAAATTTAAAAGGTTTTTATTGCTTAGATCAGAAATATTTTTTGGTATAATATTTTTTGAAGTTTGGCTTTTTACAAAGTTTTCAATCCAATTTTCGTCACTCTTTGATTTATTTTTTTCATATTTATTTTCTGAGAAACTAGCTTCAGAAAGAACATTTTCAAAGGTATATATTGGCACTTTTGATCGTATTGCAATTGCAACTGCATCAGATGTTCTTGCATCAAGGACTTCTTGTTTCTTTCCTTTTTCACAAATTATATTTGCAAAAAAAATCCCATCAACTAATTTATGAATAATAACATGCTTAATTGAAATCTTATAAGAGTCCAATAAATTTTTAAATAAATCATGAGTCAAGGGTCTGGGTGGATTAACATCTTTTTCCAATCCAATAGCAATTGACTGAGCTTCGAATCCACCAATAACTATTGGCAGTTTTCTGTTTCCATCAATCTCACTCAAAATTAAGGCATAAGCTCCAGTTTGAGTTTGACTAAATGAAATCCCAAAAATTGTTAATTCAATAAGTTTCATTTAAGTAATAAAAATAATCTATTTTTTTTTATGTTTAAAATAATTGTAATTATTAATTTATAATTAGTAAAAAGATTAAATTTGTTGAAATTTTAATTTATCAGTTAATATAAAAAATGAGAACTATTCAGTTTAGAGAAGCAATTTGTGAAGCAATGTCTGAAGAGATGAGAAGAGANAAAAGTATCTATCTTATGGGGGAGGAAGTAGCTGAATATAATGGTGCATACAAAGCTTCAAAGGGAATGTTAGATGAGTTTGGAGATAAAAGAGTTATTGATACGCCTATCTCTGAAGCAGGATTTTCTGGAATTGGTGTAGGGTCAACAATGACAGGTAATAGGCCTATTATAGAATATATGACTTTTAATTTTGCTTTAGTAGGAATTGATCAAATAATAAATAATGCTGCTAAGATTAGGCAAATGTCAGGAGGCCAATTTCCTTGTCCAATTGTCTTTAGAGGGCCTACTGCTTCAGCAGGTCAATTAGCTGCAACTCATTCTCAGGCATTTGAAAGTTGGTATGCTAATTGCCCNGGGTTGAAAGTCATAGTACCTTCAAATCCTTTTGATGCTAAAGGCTTGCTNAAGTCAGCTATTAGAGATGACGATCCAGTTATTTTTATGGAATCTGAACAAATGTATGGCGATAAAGGTGAAGTTCCAGAGGATGAATATATTTTACCAATTGGAGTTGCAGATATTAAAAGAACAGGTAAAGATGTTACAATTGTTTCTTTTGGAAAAATTATTAAAGAGGTTTATAAGGCATCTGAAGTTCTTGAGAAAGATGGTATTGATTGTGAAATAATTGATTTAAGAACAATAAGACCCCTAGACAATAAAACCATTTTTGCTTCTGTAAAAAAAACAAATAGATTAGTTATTTTAGAGGAATCTTGGCCTTTTGGAAATATTTCAACTGAAATCACTTATCAAGTTCAAAATCAATTATTTGACTATTTGGATGCTCCTATTGAAAAGATTAATACTGCTGATACTCCTGCACCCTTTTCTCCTGTNTTATTAAAAGAATGGTTGCCAAATAGTCAAGATGTAATAAAATCAGTTAAAAAAGTCCTTTATCACAATAGTTAATTTTCTCTTTAATTAAATTTTTTATTTCTCCTGTGTTTAGTTATTTTTGGCGACTAAAACCAAAGTATAAAAATTAAAAAAATGGAAACCTACACAATCTATTTACCAATTATATTTTCACTAATTGGGCTTTTATTTATGTATTTAAAATCAAGATGGGTTTTAAAACAAAATGCAGGCAACGAAAAAATGATGAAAATATCAAAATCCATAAAAGAAGGAGCATTAGCTTTTCTTAAAGCTGAATATAAACTCCTATTTTTTTTCGTAATAATAGCTTCAATTGGATTGTTTATAATTTCTTTTTTGGTCAATACCACAAGTTGGATGATAGTTCCAGCTTTTATAGTAGGAGCTTTTTTCTCTGCATTGGCAGGTAATATAGGAATGAGAATTGCTACAGATGCAAATTCAAGAACTGCAGAAGCAGCAAAAACTAGTTTGCCTAAAGCTTTAAATGTTTCTTTTGGAGGTGGAACTGTTATGGGACTAGGAGTGGCAGGGCTAGCCGTGTTTGGACTATCATTACTTTTTTTATTTTTTATTAGTCAGTTTATGGGCACAGGTATGAGCTTTTATACTGAAATGACTATTGTTTTAGAGACTTTAGCTGGCTTTTCATTAGGTGCAGAGTCTATAGCTCTTTTTGCAAGAGTTGGAGGAGGAATTTATACTAAGGCTGCAGATGTAGGTGCAGATTTAGTTGGAAAAGTTGAGGCAGGAATTCCTGAAGACGATCCTAGAAATCCAGCAACTATTGCAGATAATGTTGGAGATAATGTTGGTGATGTTGCCGGAATGGGAGCAGATCTTTTTGGTTCATATGTTGCAACAGTACTTGCTGCAATGGTTTTAGGAAATTATTTAATTCAAGACATGTCTGGAATGGAACAATTTCAGGATTCATTTAATAATATGGGACCAGTTATTTTACCAATTGTTATTGCAGGTGTTGGTATAATTTCGTCTATTATCGGAACATTTTTTGTAAGGATTAATGATAATTCAGCAAAAGAAAGTAAAGTTCAAGCAGCATTAGATAAAGGTAACTGGATATCAATTTTGATAACATTATTTGTAACATATTTTCTTATTAAATGGATGCTTCCAGATATTATGAAAATGAAATTTTTTGGTGAAGGGTATAAGTCAATTTCTAACCTAAATGTATTTTTTTCTGCTTGTATAGGTTTAGCAGTTGGGGCTTTAATTTCAATAGTTACATCTTATTATACAAGTCTCGGTAAAAAGCCAGTTATGGATATTGTTAAAAATAGTTCAACTGGAGCAGCTACTAATATTATTGCTGGATTAGCAGTTGGAATGAAATCTACTTTTTTATCTGTCATTTTATTTTCGGCTGCAATTTTTTCAGCATATGAATTAGCTGGATTTTATGGCGTTGCTATTTCAGCATCGGCAATGATGGCTACTACTGCAATGCAGCTTGCAATTGATGCATTTGGGCCAATAGCTGACAATGCAGGAGGTGTAGCTGAAATGAGTGAATTAGAACCAGAAGTCAGGGAAAGGACAGATATTCTAGATTCTGTTGGAAATACTACTGCTGCAGTTGGTAAAGGATTTGCAATTGCCTCAGCTGCTTTAACTGCTTTAGCATTATTTGCTGCTTATGTAACATTTACAGGTATTGATGGGATAAATATTTTTAAAGCTGATGTTTTAGCTATGTTGTTCGTTGGAGGTATGATTCCTGTTGTTTTTTCTGCTCTAGCTATGCAATCAGTAGGAAAAGCTGCTATGGAAATGGTTGAAGAAGTTAGACGTCAGTTTAGAGAAATACCTGGTATTCTTGAAGGAAAAGGTAAACCGGAATATGCCAAATGTGTNGANATTTCAACTAAGGCAGCTTTAAAAGAAATGGTTTTACCAGGAATACTAACAATAGTAACTCCTATTTTAGTTGGATTATTTTTTGGAGCAGAACCTTTAGGAGGTTACATGGCAGGAGTTTGTGTAAGTGGAGTTATGTGGGCAATTTTNCAAAATAATTCGGGTGGAGCTTGGGATAATGCAAAAAAATCNTTTGAAGCTGGTGTAGAAATAAATGGTAAAATGGAATTTAAGGGGTCTGAAGCTCATAAAGCTGCAGTAACCGGAGATACAGTAGGTGACCCTTTCAAAGATACTTCAGGACCATCTATGAATATTTTAATTAAATTAACTTGCTTAGTTGCTTTAGTAATAGCTCCTATCTTAGGTGAACATGATGATATTAAAATTTCAGTTACAGAAAAAATTGAAAAAAATATTAAGTTAAAAATTGAAAAAGAATCTGATTTAGTTCATATATATAGATTTGAAGAACAATAATTTTTATGTGATTTATAATAGACCGTTTATTTCAGCATCAACTTTTTTAATTATAGAGTTTAAATGTTCTTTATTGTCAACAAAGTTGATTTCATCAACATTAATTATTAATAGTTTTCCTTTACTATATTCTTGAACCCAAGCTTCATATCTTTCATTAAGTCTACTTAAATAATCAATACTAATACTTGCCTCATAGACCCTACCTCTTTTATGGATTTGATTAACCAGATTGGGAATACTACTTCTAAGGTAAATCATCAAGTTAGGCCCAGTGACCATAGTTTCCATTAGTTCAAATAGAGATTTATAGTTTTGAAAATCTCGTTGAGTTAAAAGCCCCATCGAGTTTAGATTTGGAGCAAAAATAAAAGCATCTTCATAGATACTCCTGTCTTGTATAATATTTTTTCCACTTTTCTGGATTTCAATTAACTGACTAAACCTACTATTGAGGAAAAATATTTGGAGATTAAATGACCATCTTTCCATTTCATTGTAAAAGTCATCTAAGTAAGGATTCTCCAGAACCTCCTCATAATGAGGTTGCCATTTATAATGTTTTGAGAGTAGTTTAGTTAAGCTAGTTTTACCTGCTCCAATATTTCCAGCTATTGCTATATGCATTTTAAAAAATTTTCAACTTTAAACTAAAATATGAGTATTTTCTTAAACATAAAAGTAAATCTCATTTTATCATAATTTTATTTAAAAAAAGTTTATATAATGTTTGTTTTTTGTAAATAAATATTATTTTTGCNNCAAANNATGAGGAAGGATTTGACTGATTGCAACCTCAATAAAAAAATGCTAAAGCAGGTTGCTTTAAATATTTCAAATCCTTCAATTTAAAGCANAAAAATGTCATATTTTTTTACATCTGAATCAGTTAGTGAAGGTCATCCAGACAAAATAGCTGATCAAATAAGTGACAATTTAGTTGACAACTTTATCGCTTTTGATCCAAAAAGTAAGGTGGCTTGCGAAACGCTTGTGACTACTGGCCAAGTTATTCTTGCTGGGGAAGTAAAAAGTAATACTTATCTTGATCTGCAACAAATTGCTAGGGATACAATTAATAGAATTGGTTATACAAAATCTGATTATCAATTTAATGGAGATTCATGTGGGGTTATATCATTAATTCATGAACAATCCCAAGATATAAACAGAGGAGTTGAGAGAGAAAGTAAAGAATTGCAAGGTGCAGGTGACCAAGGTATTATGTTTGGGTATGCATCAACTGAAACAGATAATTTTATGCCACTAGCCTTAGATCTTTCTCACAAAATATTGCAAGAACTAGCTTTCATTAGAAAAGAAAATAAANATATTAAATATTTAAGACCTGATGCTAAATCTCAGGTAACAATAGAGTATGACGATAATGGAAAACCTATTAGAATTGATACAATTGTTATTTCTACNCANCANGATGATTTTGATAAAGATGAAAAAAAAATGTTATCANTAATTAAATCTGATATAATATCAATTTTAATTCCAAGACTTCTTGATAAACTTCCATCCAGAATTAAAGATTTATTTGATGATGAAATTAAATATTTTATTAATCCTACTGGGAAATTTGTTATTGGTGGTCCTCATGGTGATTCTGGTTTAACGGGAAGAAAAATCATTGTCGATACTTATGGAGGGAAAGGAGGTCATGGAGGTGGAGCATTTAGCGGAAAAGATCCAAGTAAAGTAGATAGGAGTGCTGCATATGCTGCACGCCACATTGCTAAAAACCTTGTAGCTGCGGGTATAGCTGATGAAATACTAGTTCAGCTTAGTTATGCAATTGGTATTTCTGAACCAACATCAATATATCTAAATACCTTTGGAACTTCAAAAGTTGAATTGAGTGATTCTATTATCGCTAAAAAAGTAAAAAAAATATTTGATTTAACTCCTTATGGAATTGAAAAACGCCTTAAGTTGAGAAGTCCAATTTATTTTGAAACATCTGCTTATGGTCATATGGGTAGAAAACCAAGAAAAATATTAAAAAAATTCGAGTCTCCCTATAATGGAAAAATAGAATTGGAGGTTGAGTTATTTACATGGGAGAAACTCGATTATGTAAATAAAATAATTCAAACTCTAAAATAATTTAAATAATGGAAAACAAAAACTAAGAAAAAATGGAAAACAAAAAATTTAATACAAACGCCTTACACTCAGGACATGATGTAAGTAAATCAGAAGGAACAAGGGCTGTTCCAATTTATCAGTCTACATCATATGTTTTTAATGATGCAGATCATGCTGCTAATTTATTTTCTTTATCTGAATCAGGTTATATCTACACTAGATTGAATAATCCTACAAATGATGTTTTAGAGAAAAGAATGGCAGCGTTAGAGGGCGGGATTGCAGCGGTAGCTACTGCTTCAGGGACTTCTGCTATTGCTACATCTTTATTAGTTCTTTTGAAAGCTGGAGATCATATAGTAGCTTCTAATAGCTTATATGGAGGAACTTTTAATATGTTAACAAATATGATGCCTAGACTTGGAATTACAACTACTTTTGTTGATCCAGAAGACCCATCTAATTTTAAGAAGGCTGTTAAAGATAATACTAGAGCTTTTTTTGCTGAGTCTTTAGGAAATCCTAAGCTTGACGTTTTAGATTTACAAGGAATTTCAAAATTTGCTAAAGAAGCAAAAGTTCCTTTTATTGTTGATAATACAGTTGCTACTCCTTATTTACTGAATCCAATTGAACACGGAGCAAATATTGTTATACATTCATTGACTAAATATGTTAATGGAAATGGAACTGCTATGGGCGGTATAATTATAGAGGGAGGTACTTTTAACTACGGGAATGGATTATTTCCTGAATTTACAGACCCGTCACCAAATTATCATGGATTAAATTATCATGAAGCTTTGGGTCCTGCCGCATTTATTGCTAGAGTTAGAGTTGAAGGGTTAAGAGATTTAGGGGCTGCTCCAAGTCCGTTTAATAGCTTTCAAATTTTACAAGGAATTGAAACTTTATCAGTAAGGATGAGAAATCACTCAAAAAATGCTCTAGAGCTTGCTCAGTGGTTAGAGTCTCAAGATAAAGTTAAATGGGTAAATTACCCAGGATTAAAGTCAAGTAAATATAATAATTTGTCAAAAAAATATCTTCCTAAAGGTCAAAGTGGAATTCTGACTTTTGGACTTAAGGGAGGTTTTGAAGCAGCAAAAAAAGTTGCTAATGAAACTAAAATATTTTCTTTACTTGCTAATATTGGAGATTCAAAATCTCTAATAATTCATCCTGCAAGTACAACTCATTCTCAATTAGATAAAAAAGCACAAGAATCTACTGGTGTTTCAGATGATTTAATTCGATTATCTGTCGGATTAGAGGATATTGAAGATCTTAAAAATGATTTAAAAGCTACTTTTTAATTTTAACTAAGTGTTGAGACTAAAAACTCTCAAAATAAAAAACGTAAATCTTGACTCATCAATACTTATTGATGAGATCAAGGTTTCTTATGAAATTTTTGGACAAGAAATCTCAAAAAAACCACTAGTTTTAATCATTCATCCTCTAACTGGTAACTCAAGTGTTTGTGGGAAAAATGGATGGTGGAAACAAATAGTTAAAAATAATGGATCAATTGATACAAATAAATATTCAATTTTAGCTTTTAATATTCCTGGTAATGGATATGATGGTATTTTATATGACAATTATAGTATATTTAATACTGGAGATATNGCNAAAATTTTCTTTAAAGCACTTGANAAGTTAGGGATTAAAAATTTGCATGCAGCAATTGGAGGTTCAATTGGTGCNGCAATATGTTGGGAATTAGCGGCATTATATCCTNATCTAATAAAACATTTAATNTCTGTNGCAGGNGATTGGAAAGCAACAGATTGGATGATTGCAAATTCAAGTTTGCAATCCAGAATACTTAATAATTCTTCNAATCCAATTCAGGACGCAAGAATGCATGCTATGTTGTGTTATAGAACACCAAAGTCTTTTAGAATCAGATTTAATAGATCTTTTAATAAAGAAAAGAATATTTTTAATGTCGAATCCTGGCTTTTTCATCATGGCCAAAAATTAGAAGATAGATTTGAATTAAAAGCTTATAAAATGATGAATCATCTTTTAGGATCTATAAATATTGAAAGATATGGTGAAAAAATTGAAAGTATAATTTTAAAAATTAAATCAAAAATCCATATTATATCAATTGATTCTGATCTTTTTTTTCCATTGGACGAAGATAAAAATACTGTTAAAATAGCTGAATCTGTAGGAGTAAAAATTAATCATAAGGTAATTAAATCTGAATTTGGACATGATGCATTTTTAATGGAATTTGATCAAATGAAATTAATACTTCAAGAAATTTTTTAATAAAAAATTACTAAAAATTTGTTTTTATTAGATGGTATGTTAATTTTGTACGAAATTTAAAAAAATGTCATTAGACATATATTACAGTTCAAAATTCTACTACTTCTATTTCATAGAGGCATAACAGACTTTTGTTTAATTGTAAAAGAAATATAAAAGTCCTGTTATTCGGGGCTTTTTTTTATGAAANAAAAATAAAATGAATAAAATAGCTATTCAAGGAATTAAAGGATCATATCATCATCAAGTTGCTATTGAATATTTTGGCGATNAAATAAATTATGTTGAATGTTTAAATTTTGATAAGTTAATNGATGTTGTTTGTGAAAGCAACAAAAATATTGGTGTTATGGCTATTGAAAATTCTATTGCTGGATCAATTATTTCAAATTANGCATTAATTGATAATAATGATCTAACTNTTACTGGTGAATTTAGTTTAAAAATTGACCATTGCTTNATGGCATTACCAAATCAAACTCACATGGATATNAAAGAAGTTCATTCACATCCAATGGCATTACTACAATGTAAAAAATATTTTCAAAAGTATAATCATATTAAACTAGTAGAGTCTAATGATACAGCAGAAGTTGCAAAAAAAATTTCAGATGAAAATATTTTTAAAATTGCAGCTATAGCAAGTTCATATTCAGCTGACCTTTTTAATTTGAATATTTTAGATTCTTCCATTCAGACTATAAAAAATAATGTAACACGTTTTGTTATAATAAGAAAAATGATATCAAAAAATATAACAACTCAAATTAACAAAGCATCATTAAAGATAGTNTTAGANGACAGAAGAGGAAGTTTAGCTGAAATTTTNAATATTATGAATGANTNTAAAATTAATTTAACTAAAATTCAATCTCTTCCATTAATTGAGACACCAGGTAAATATTCTTTTTTTATTGATATTACGTTCANGGATTATTCAAATTTCACATATTTAAGCAAACATTTAATAAAAATTGTATCAGAATTTAAGGTATTAGGTAAATATTTTATAAAATAAGTAATGAAAATATCAACTTCAGACAGATTGGCCTTAGTAAAGGAATATTATTTTTCAAAAAAATTGAGAGAAGTAAATTCTTTAATTAAATCTGGAAAAAAAATTATAAATATGGGAATTGGTAGCCCTGACATTAAACCTGACAATTCTGTAATTAAATCTTTGAAGGATAGCACGAATTTTTCAAAATCTAATATGTATCAAGGATATCAGGGTATTTCTGAGCTAAGAGAGGCGATTAGTTTTTTCTACAAAAGTAAATACGATGTAAATCTAAATCCAGATAATCAAATTTTACCTCTTATTGGATCAAAAGAAGGCATTTTACACATTTCTATGGCTTTTTTAAATAAAGGAGATAAAGTTTTGATACCTAATCCTGGNTATCCAACNTATACTTCTGTAACANAATTGGTTCAAGCAAAATCAATTTTTTATAATTTATCGGAAAAAAATAAATGGCAACCTGATATTGAAAAGTTATTTAAAATGAATGTTAGTGGNGTTAAAATTATGTGGCTCAATTATCCTAATATGCCAACTGGAGCAGATTTCAATCANATTGTTTTACAGAAAATTATTAATTGGGCAAATAAAAAAAATATTTTATTAGTTAATGATAATCCTTACAGCTTTATACTAAATAAAAACCCTAGAAGTATTCTTTCAATTCCTGGGGCAATCAATACTGCAATGGAATTAAATTCTTTAAGTAAAACNTTNAATTTAGCTGGTTGGAGGGTTGGNATGTTATTGGGTAGAAAAGAATTAATAAATAANGTTTTAAAAGTAAAAAGCAATATTGATTCTGGAATGTATTATGGAATTCAAAAGGGTGCAGAAAAAGCTTTGAAACTTCCAAATTTATGGTTTGATAAATTAAATAAAATTTATTCTTCAAGAAGGAAAGCTGTTTTTAAGCTAGCAACTCTAATGAATACATCTTATNATAAGGAAAGTGTTGGTATGTTTGTTTGGGCTAAGATAAATGATANTTCAATTTCTTCTGAAAAGTTTACTGATAGAATTTTGGATGATCATGAAATTTTTGTTTGTCCTGGAAATGTTTTTGGATCTCAAGGTGAGGGTTTTATAAGGTTTTCTTTATGTGTAGAATTAGATAAGATAAATATTGCAATTAAAAGACTAAATAAATGAAAGTTTTTATAATTGGTGTTGGATTAATTGGNGGATCATTAGCAAAAGATCTAAAAAGTATTGGAGATTTTCAANTAACAGGGATTGATAAAAATAAGTTAAATTTAAATTTTGCTTTAAAGNATGGAATAATTGATAGANTAGGGAAAATAAATGAAATAATTAAAGCAAATATTGTAATACTTNGTGTTGATGTTGAAAGCGCTATTGATTTACTACCTAAAATTCTAACTTTAATTAATAATAATTGCTTGGTAATTGATTTTGGATCTACGAAAGGTAAATTATGTTCTTTAGTTTCAGATCATCCAAAAAGAAATCAATTTTTAGCTACTCATCCAATTGCAGGAAAAGAAAATTCTGGTCCTCAACATGCAAGTAGTTATTTATTTAAAGATAAAATTCAAATTATATGTGAGTCTAATAAAACTCGTAAAGATTTATTTGATTTGGCAAAATCAATATTTAATCAAATAGGAATGAATTTAAGATATATGGAACCAAATGAAAACGATAAGAATATGGCATATGTTTCTCATTTATCCCATATAAGTTCATTTATGCTTGGTAAAACTGTTTTAGAAATAGAAAAAACAAAAAATATCATTGATTTGGCAGGAAGTGGATTTGAGTCTACTGTAAGATTAGCAAAAAGTTCACCTGAAATGTGGGCTCCTATTTTTAACCAAAATAAAAAAAATGTTACTAAGGCTCTTGACGACTATATTAATAATTTATTGGATTTTAAAAAAAAGATATTAAACAACGAATTTGATGATTTAAAAAATCAAATGAAAGCAATAAATAATTTAACAAAAATATTAAATAGAAATAAACAATAAAAATCAAGTTAAAATGGAAAATAATAAAAATATGAGATCCTGGCTTAATAATTTTGAATTATCTCATCCTCTGGTAATTGGGGGTCCTTGTAGTGCAGAGACCGAAGAACAAGTTTTGAAAATTGCACATGAATTAAAAGATTCTGATGTTACAATTTTTCGAGCTGGAATATGGAAGCCAAGGACTAGACCAGGGATGTTTGAGGGAGTTGGTGCAATTGGACTAAAGTGGCTTCAAAAAGTAAAGAAAGAAACAGGTTTATTAATTGCTACAGAAGTTGCAAACGCAGCCCATGTAAAACTTGCTTTAGAACATGATGTTGATGTTTTATGGATAGGAGCTAGATCTACTGTTAGTCCTTTTATAGTTCAAGAGATAGCTGACGCTTTAAATGGAACTGAAAAAATTGTATTAGTTAAAAATCCTGTAAACCCTGATTTAGCTTTATGGCTTGGNGGAATAGAAAGGCTTTATTCTTCTAATATTAAAAAATTGGGATTGATACATAGGGGATTTTCAACTTATGAAAAATCAAAGTATAGAAATATTCCTGAATGGCAAATCACAATTGAGCTTCAAAATAAATTCCCTGACCTTCCATTAATATGTGATCCTTCACATATCTCTGGTAGAAGGGATTTGATTTTTGATATATCTCAAACAGCACTAGATTTAAATTTTGATGGTTTAATGATTGAGTCTCATTGGGATCCNGATAATGCTTGGAGTGATGCTAAACAACANGTAACACCTTCTAGATTAATTGAAATAATGAAAGAATTAAAAATTAGAAAACAAAATAATTTAGAGGAGGAATACAAAACAAAACTTGACAAATTTCGATCTCAAATCGATGTTTTTGACCAAAATATTCTTGAAATAATTTCAAAAAGAATGAAAATATCTAATGAAATTGGNTCATTGAAGAAATCAAAAAATGTTGCGGTTTTACAAAATAANAGATGGAAACAGGTNTTAGAAAAAATGGTAATCGAAGGTAATGAAATGGATTTNTCTAGTGANTTCACTAGGAAAATATTTAAAGCCATTCATCAGGAGTCAATTAATCATCAAGAGAAAATAATTAATTCGTGATTGTAAATTAATNAATATTAGGACAGTGCTTTTTTAATTCTTTTTATTGCTTCAANTATATTTTTTTCTGATGCAGCATATGAAATTCTTATGCAATTATTATTNCCAAATGCTTCACCNGTAACNGTTGCAACATGGGCCTCTTCAAGNAAGAATAATGCAAAGTCATTAGAGTTTTTTATAATTTTATTTTTAATTTTTTTTCCAAAAAAATATGATATATCTGGAAAAACATAGAAAGCTCCATCAGGATTATTAACTTTAAATCCTCTTATNGATTTTAATAATTCAAGAATTATTTTTCTTCTTCCATNAAATTCATCAATCATGTACTTAATTTCTTTGACTTGAGCATCTAAAGCACTTATAGTTGCNCTTTGGGCAATACAATTAGCTCCACTTGTGATTTGACCCTGAATTTTATTGCATGCTTTTGATATCCATTCAGGTGCTCCAATGTAACCAATTCTCCAGCCAGTCATTGCAAATGCTTTAGCTACTCCATTGACAGTTATAGTTCTATNATAAAGTTCAGGGATTGAGGCAATACTAAAATGCGGTATTCCATAATTAATATGTTCATAAATTTCGTCAGATAAAATATAGATATCAGGGTATTTTTTTAAAACTTCTCCAATTTCTCTAAATTCTTTTTCTGTATATACAGTNCCACTTGGATTATTTGGAGAATTGAACATAATTAATTTTGTATTTGGATTAATTGCTGATTCAATTTGGNTCGGNGTTACTTTGAAATTATTTTCAATTTTTGAAGGAATAATTATTGATTTTGCCTCTGCTAAATTAACAATAGCTGAATAACTAACCCAATATGGGGCNGGTAAAATTACTTCATCGCCAGGGTCAAGTAATACCATACATAAATTAGCTATTGATTGTTTTGCTCCTGTTGATACAACAATTTGAGATGGTGAATAATTCAGTTTATTATCACGTTTGAATTTTTNACAAATTGATTTTTTTAGGTCTANATACCCGTCTACTGGAGAATAAGAATTGTAATTATCATTTACAGCTTTTATTGCTGCATCCTTAATAAATTCTGGNGTATTAAAATCTGGTTCACCAAGACTAAGTCCAATAACATCAATTCCTTTATTTTTTAGTTCTCTTGCTTTTGCAGCCATAGTTAATGTTGCAGAGGCAGGAAGCCTTTTAATTCTTTCNGAGAGTATATCCATCTTCTTANTTAAAATATTTATTATTAATTAATAATTTTAGATTGAAAAATTATTNTTTAATTAGTAATTTAAAACTTCAAATTTATTTAAAATCAAATCTACAATTTGTTTAATATTTAAAAAATTGTTTTGAANTTATTATCACATTATTTTCCTGAGCTTAATCAAAAGCAAATTGATCAATTTATTGAATTTGAAAAATTATTTAAAAAATGGAATTCTAAAATAAACTTAATATCAAGAAAGGACATTNCAAATTTTCAAATNAGACACTTAATTCANTCCNTGAGTATCTCAAGGTTTATAAAGTTTTCNCCNAAAACTGAGATTTTAGATATTGGAACAGGTGGNGGTTTTCCTGGATTACCTCTNGCAATTTTGTTCCCNGATCTAAAATTTTATTTAATTGATAAAATTGGAAAAAAAATAAATGTTGTTAATNAAATNTCAGATNCATTAGAATTGTCNAACGTNNAGCCTATTAATATAAATGCACTNGAATTTAATAAAAAAGTTGATTTTGTTGTTAGTAGGGCAGTTACTTCAATGAATAAATTTGTTCCATTAGTTGAAAATAATTTTAAAACTAAAAATATCAATAAAATTAGAAATGGTATTTTATATCTAAAAGGAGGAGATTTAAAAGAAGAATTGAAAAAATTTGATAAAGCCCAAGTCTATAAAATTCATACAAATTTTCCAGAATCATTTTTTATAGACAAAAAAATAGTTTATCTACCATTTTGATATTCAATAGATGAAGAAATATTAAAAGAAGAAATTTTATCTACTCCAATTAACGCATAGAAAATTTCTCCAATTGGTTTATGGTAAATAAGAATTTGAAAACTATTTTCTGTATTAAAATGGGACCCACTAATTTTATTTACAGAAACTTCACCATCAAATCTACTTACATACTTATAATTATAAAAACCTTGTTTAAATAAAAAATTACCTTCATAAATTTCAAGACTTGGATTAAAAACCATCATATTTTCATTTGAAAATGAAAAATTATTGAATTTCCCATAAATATAAATTTGTTCATTTTTATTTATTTTATTTTTCGCTAAACTAAAATGGACCCTTGTGTAATCTGATTCTATATCATGATCAATACCGCTTAATGTTCTTATTTTAAAATCACCATTAATATCTTGTTTGTTATTATATGGATAATTGTTCCTTTCGATATTTGTGTTTAAATAAGTTTGATACAACTCATTATTTTCAACGAATGTTATATTATTAGAAATTGCCAAAGCATCTTTTGTATCAAAAAAATAAAATTCATTTCCACCCTCAAATTCTAGTTTTATATTATCATTAAATTGTAATTCATCGTTTATTATGAATATAGGTTTTATATCTTTTACTAAAGAATTCCATTGGTAATTTTGAAGAATTACTATTTTAATATCCTCTTTAGGGTTTTTGAATTTTAAATTAACTGGACTAACACTAAATTTAATATTTTGATGAGAATTAAAATTTTTCAAGTTATTAGAAGAGGATATAATTGAATTTATTTTTGTTTTTTTTTCATAAATTAAAAATTTTCTAGAAAAAACAATTTCATTTTTTTGATCAAATATCTCTAGCAAGTAATTACCAGTTTTTAAAAATTTTGTTTTTTCATTAGGAAACTCAATTTTATAATTAGTATAACTTTGTTTAGTTCCAAAGGAACTTCTAAAATTAGTTATTCTTTGATCATCATATCCTTTAATAAAGTC
>NHJR02000015.1 GCA_002169155.2 Flavobacteriaceae bacterium TMED220 | reverse complement strand
AATATTTAAAAAATTGTTTTGAACTTATTATCACATTATTTTCCTGAGCTTAATCAAAAGCAAATTGATCAATTTATTGAATTTGAAAAATTATTTAAAAAATGGAATTCTAAAATAAACTTAATATCAAGAAAGGACATTGCGAATTTTCAAATTAGACACTTAATTCATTCCTTGAGTATCTCAAGGTTTATAAAGTTTTCACCCAAAACTGAGATTTTAGATATTGGAACAGGTGGGGGTTTTCCTGGATTACCTCTTGCAATTTTGTTCCCTGATCTAAAATTTTATTTAATTGATAAAATTGGAAAAAAAATAAATGTNGTTAATAAAATNTCNNATNCATTAGAATTGTCTAACGTAGAGCCTATTAATATAAATGCANTAGAATTTNATAAAAAAGTTGANTTTGTTGTTAGTAGNGCAGTTACTTCAATGNATAAATTTGTTCCATTAGTTGAAAATAATTTTAAAACTANAAATATCAATAAAATTANAAATGGTATTTTATGTCTAAAAGGAGGNGATTTAAAAGAAGAATTGAAAAAATTTGATAATGCACAAGTNTATAAAATTCATACANATTTTNCAGAATCATTTTTTANAGACAAAAAAATAGTTTATCTACCATTTTGATATTCAATAGATGAAGAAATATTAAAAGAAGAAATTTTATCTACTCCAATTAANGCATAGAAAATTTCTCCAATTGGTTTATGGTAAATGAGAATTTGAAAACTATTTTCTGNATTAAAATGGGATCCACTAATTTTATTNACAGAAANTTCACCATCAAGTCTACTTACATACTTATAATTATAAAAACCTTGTTTAAATAAAAAATTACCTTCATAAATTTCAAGACTTGGATTAAAAACCATCATATTTTCATTTGAAAATGAAAAATTATTGAATTTCCCATAAANATAAATTTCTTCATTTTTATTTATTTTATTTTTCGCTAAACTAAAATGGACCCTTGTGTAGTCTGATTCTATATCATGATCAACACCGCTTAATGTTCTTATTTTAAAATCACCATTAATATCTTGTTTATTATTATATGGATAACTGTTCCTTTCGATATTTGTGTTTAAATAAGTTTGATACAACTCATTATTTTCAACAAATGTTATATTATTAGAAATTGCCAAAGCATCTTTTGTATCAAAAAAATAAAATTCATTTCCACCCTCAAATTCTAGTTTTATATTATCATTAAATTGTAATTCATCGTTTATTATGTATGTAGGTTTTATATCTTTTACTAAAGAATTCCATTGGTAATTTTGAAGAATTACTATTTTAATATCCTCTTTAGGGTTTTTGAATTTTAAATTAACTGGACTAACGCTAAATTTAATATTTTGATGAGAATTAAAATTTCTCAAGTTATTAGAAGAGGATATAATTGAATTTATTTTTGTTTTTTTTTCATAAATTAAAAATTTTCTAGAAAAGACAATATCATTTTTTTGATCAAATATCTCCAGCAAGTAATTACCAGTTTTTAAAAATTTTGTTTTTTCATTAGGAAACTCAATTTTATAATTAGTATAACTTTGTTTAGTCCCAAAGGAACTTCTAAAATTAGTTATTCTTTGATCATCATATCCTTTCAGAAAGTCACTTTTAAATAATTTAGATGGTGTCCAGTCATAATTAAAAAAAGAAATTTTATAATAAAAATTCTCGTCTGAACCTCTCAAATCATCAAATGATAAATAAAATTTTTCATCTATTTCAACTATTGGAAATTGATCATTTGATTTGTATCCTTTAAAGATTACTGTTTTAATGTAGTTTGGTGGTTCAAGCTCAAGTATAGGCTGTGAATAGATAATTTTTTGAGTTATAAAAGTCAAACATAAAATCAATAAATGAAACTTTATCTGCATTTAATAAAATTAAGTAATAATTGTATCAGTATAATTTAAATAAATTGAAAATTTATTAATTTTTTATCTAAATAATTATAATAATAACAAATTAATGAAAATACTCCTTTAAGTATTTTAATGAATGTCATTTAATTGTTAAATTTGTTGTTGTATTTGGGTAAACTAAGCTAATGTTGAAAAAAATCAAAATCCATCAGGGTGTAAATTTAAATATTGATGGTGAGGCTGAAAAAATCATTGTAGATCTTCCTAGATCACGTACTTATGCAGTTAAACCAGATGATTTTTTCACAATTGTTCCTAAACTTCTAGTCAAAGAAGGTGATAAAGTAAAAAATGGGACTCCTTTGTTCTTTTCTAAAAAGAATCCAAGAATCAATTTTGTTTCTCCTGTTTCTGGAATAGTTACATCTATTGTTAGAGGTCCAAAAAGAAAAATATTAGAAATTATTGTAACTGATGATAAAAAAAATGATTCTGTTTTTTTTGAAACTGCAAGTCATGAAAAACTTACTTTAGACGAAATTAAAGAGTTAATATTGAAAAGTGGATTTTGGCCTTTTATTAAGCAAAGACCCTATGACATAATATCTTCTCCTGAAGATACACCTAAGTCAATATTTATTTCGTGTTTTAGTACTGTCCCTCTTGCTGTTGATTATGATTTTCTGCTTAAAAATGACAAAGAAGATTTTCAGTTGGGAGTTAATATTTTAAAAAGACTTACATCTGGTGATATATTTCTCGGTTTGGATAGTGCTTTTAATGGTTTTTTTAAAGATATAGAAAATGTTAAAAAGATTTCAGTTGATGGGCCACATCCATCAGGAAATGTTGGTATTCAAATTCATAAAATTGATCCTATAAATTACGGTGATAAGGTTTGGACTCTAAATCCTGAAGATGTGTCGAATCTTGGTGTTTTTTTTAGAACTGGAAAGTTTTCTTCTAAAAGAACAATTGCACTGGTAGGTAATTCAGTTAAAAAAAGACAGTATTACAAAACTACAATTGGAACCTCTATCTCTACAATCTTAGAATTCTCAGGTTTTGATTTTAATAAAAATAACAGAATTATTAATGGAGACCTTTTATCAGGTATTACCTCTGGTCCTGATAGTTATTTAGGTTATTACAACAANCTTTTATCAGTTTTAGATGAGGGTAACTCTCACAGATTTATGGGTTGGATACCTTTTGTAGATAATCATATTTTAAGCTTATCAAGAACATCTTTATCTTGGTTGTTTTCNAAAAAGAAACATAGTGTAAATTCGAATATGAATGGAGAAGAAAGGGCAATTGTAGTTACAGGTGAAATGGAAAAAGTTTTTCCAATGGATATTTATCCAATGGAGTTAATTAAAGCCTGTTTAAATGAAGATATTGAAAAAATGGAGGCATTAGGAATATATGAAGTTGCCCCAGAAGACTTTGGTTTAATTGATTATGCTTCAACATCAAAAATAGAAGCTCAAGAAATAATAAAGTCTGGAATTGAATTAATGATTAATGAAGTTGGNTAAATAAATTTATATGAAAATGAATTCTTTGAGAAGATTAATAGATAATTTAAAAAAACCTTTTGCTAAAGGAGAAAAACTTGAAAAGTTTGCACCTGCTATAAATGCATTTGATACTCTTTTATTTGTTCCAAACCATACAACGAAATCTGGTTCACACATAAGAGATGCAGTTGATTTAAAACGTACAATGGTTACAGTAATAATAGCTTTAATCCCTGCTTTAATTTATGGTATTTATAATACAGGTTATCAATATTATTATCAGCTAGGAGAAAGTTTTACTTTTATGGATGCATTTATTCATGGGGCATGGAAAGTTTTTCCAATGATTGCAGTTTCTTACATAGTTGGATTGACAATTGAGTTTGGATTTGCTGTTTATAGAGGGCACGAGGTAAATGAAGGGTATTTAGTTACTGGATTATTAATTCCAATGATTATGCCAGTGGATATCCCGCTTTGGATGGTTGCTATATCAGTTGCATTTTCTGTTTTTGTGGCAAAAGAGGCTTTTGGTGGAACTGGAATGAATATACTAAATCCGGCTTTAACAGCTAGAGCTTTTGCCTTTTTTGCTTANCCNACCTANATGTCTGGTAATAAGGTATGGGTTTCGGAAGCTAGTAACGTCGATTCTATTTCAGGTGAAACTATTTTAGGATCTTTAGCTGCTGGTGATCAAATAAGTTATTCCACTTTCGATATGTTTTTCGGATCTATTCCAGGATCTATTGCCGAGACTTCAGCTTCATGGGTACTTTTAGGAGGGCTTCTTTTGGTATTAACTGGGGTAGGTAGTTGGAGAATTATTGTAGGAGGTTTTCTTGGTGGAGCATTAATGGCCATAATATTTAATTTATGGGGAGCTAATGAACTGATGAGTTTTAATTGGTTAAATCATTTACTCGCCGGGGGATTTGCCTTTGGAATCATTTTTATGGCAACTGATCCTGTTTCTGCTGCTCAAACCTCTAAGGGAAAATGGATTTATGGAATTTTAGTAGGAATTTTTTGTATAATGATAAGAGTTTTTAATCCTGCATACCCAGAGGGAGTAATGTTAGCGATTTTACTTATGAATGTTTTTGCACCTACTATCGATCATTTTGTAATTGAAAACAATATTAATAAAAGAAAGAAAAGATGGGTTCTTGCCCAAGTTAAAAGTTAGCAAATATGAATAGAGACTCAAATTCTTATACTTTTTTATTTGCCGGAATAATGGTTCTTATTGTGGCTTCCACTCTTGCCTTTACCTCCTCATCTTTGAAAGAAAAGCAACAAGAAAATGTTAGAAAAGAGCAAATGCAAAATATATTATCAACTATTGGTATTTCAGTTAGTCGAGATGAAGCTGAGAATCTCTATAAAAAATTTATTAAAGAAGAAATTTCNTTAAAAAGNGATGGTACANCNGATACTAATGTTNATGCATTTAAAATTTCTCTNAAAACTGAAATTAAAAAACCTTTAAATGATCAACGTTTTCCNATTTATATCGCAAATGTTGATGATTCAAAGTTTTATATAGTTCCTTTAATTGGTTCTGGT
This sequence comes from Flavobacteriaceae bacterium TMED220, assembly GCA_002169155.2. Lineage (GTDB taxonomy): Bacteria > Bacteroidota > Bacteroidia > Flavobacteriales > Flavobacteriaceae > TMED220. Next base: position 22,469 of record NHJR02000015.1, on the reverse strand, counting down.
TTATGGGATATNATATGGGGCTATATAGCAATTGAAAGTGATTTAAAAACAATTAAGGGTGCAGTTTTTGATCATAAAGGAGAAACTGCAGGTTTAGGTGCAGAAATTACTGAAGACTGGTTTCAAAATAGCTTTAAAGGAGAAAAAATAATAGATCCTCAGGGTAAGCTTATGGGTATCTCAGTTTCAAAAACAAATAATGATCCAAAAGGACAAGATAAGGATGATTACGAAGTTGATGCTATATCTGGNTCNACAATTACGGGAGATGGAGTTACAGATATGATTTTTGAAAGATTAAATCATTATATGGTTTTTTTTAATAANTTAAAGAATGAATCTGATATCAAANAAATTAGTTATAAAGTTGAAAATCAAAAAAATAACTATTTNTCAACTACAATATATGTTAGTTTAAGGGAATTTGATAAAGGTTATGTTCCAAGAAAATTTATGAACTAAATAAAAAGTATGTCTAAAAAATTAAAACAAATATCTGAAAAAAGTTTATTTTTTATAAGTAAAAGTTCTGAACCCCTTTTTTCAAAAAAAAACAGAGCACTACTAAGCGATCCTCTAGATGATAATAATCCTATAACTGTTCAGGTTCTGGGTATTTGCTCNGCTCTTGCAATCACTGTGCAGTTGAAACCTGCTATTGTAATGACATTATCTGTTATGGCTGTCATGGGAGCTAGTAATGTAATAGTTTCTATTTTAAGAAATCTTATTCCAAACAGAATTAGAATTATTGTGCAGTTAGTTGTAGTTGCTTCACTAGTAGCTCTTGTTGATCAAGTTTTAAAAGCTTTTGCATATGATGTTTATAAACAACTTTCTATTTTTATTGGACTAATAATAACTAATTGTATTGTAATGGGAAGATTAGAGGCATTTGCATTAGGGAATGGTGTTTGGAAATCTTTTTTAGATGGTGTTGGTAATGCAGCAGGTTATGGTTTTATTTTAATATTAGTTGCATTTTTTAGAGAACTATTAGGTTCAGGTAAGCTTTATGGTTATCAAGTTATTCCTGAAGCTATTTATGAATTAGGTTATGTGAATAACGGTTTAATGTTACTTTCTCCTATGGCATTAATTACAGTCGGTATATTTATTTGGATTCAAAGAGCAAGAAACAGAAAATTAATAGAGAAAAATTAATTTAATGGAAAATTACGTTAATTTATTTGTAAAAAGTATTTTTATTGAAAATATGGTATTTGCCTATTTTTTAGGTATGTGTTCTTATTTAGCTGTTTCTAAGGCTGTTAAAACTGCAATTGGATTAGGGGGAGCAGTTATTTTTGTTTTATCAATCACTGTCCCAATAAATTTCTTACTTGATTCTTATTTACTAAAACCCGGAGCATTGTCTTGGTTAAGTCCAGATTATGAGAATCTTGATTTGAGTTTTTTAAGTTTTATTATGTTTATTGCTGTAATTGCTTCAATGGTTCAGTTAGTTGAAATGATAGTTGAAAAATTTTCACCTGAATTATATGGTGCATTAGGAATATTTCTTCCATTAATTGCTGTTAACTGTGCTATTTTAGGAGGTTCTCTTTTCATGCAACAAAAAGATTTTTCTGGTATTTTAGAGTCAAGTATTTACGGTCTAGGTTCTGGAGTTGGTTTTTTCTTAGCCATTGTAGCCATTGCTGCAATTAGAGAAAAAATAGCTTATTCTAACATACCTGCTCCCTTACGTGGGTTAGGTATTACATTTATTATAACAGGNTTAATGGCTATTGGATTTATGAGTTTTATGGGAATTAAATTATAAAAAAATTGATATGGATTATACTATTATTTTAGCAAGTGTTATTGTATTTTTAGGAATTACTTTTTTATTAGTTGGAATGTTACTTGGAGTTAAAGCAAAGTTACTTCCCTCTGGCCCAGTTGCTATTTCTATAAATGGTGAAGAAGGAATAGAGGTTTCCTCCGGAAGTACTTTACTTAATACACTTGGTAATAACAAAATATTTTTACCATCAGCATGTGGTGGAGGTGGAACTTGTATACAATGTAAATGTCAAATTATGTCTGGTGGAGGAGAGATATTACCTACAGAAAAACCACATTTTTCAAGAAAAGAGATATCAGATGGTTGGAGGCTTGGATGTCAAGTGAAAGTAAAAGAAGATATGGTCATTCAAGTCCCAGAAGAGGTTTTTGGAATTAAAAAGTGGGAAGCCACAGTAATAAGTAACTGGAATGTTGCCTCATTTATTAAAGAGTTTGTAGTCAAAATACCCGAGGAAATGAATTATAAGGCAGGTGGATATATTCAAATTGAAATTCCAGAATCTGAGGTTAAATATTCTGACATTGACATTTCTGCGCATCCTGAAGAGCATCCAAATGAGTTAGATAAATTTAAAATGGAATGGGATAATTTTAATTTATGGCCCCTAGTTATGAAAAATCCTGAAATGGTTGAGAGGGCCTATTCAATGGCATCTTATCCTGCAGAAGGAACAGAAATCATGTTAAATGTAAGGATTGCAACCCCTCCGTGGGATAGATCTAAGAATTCTTGGATGGATGTTAATCCAGGAATAGCTTCCTCATATATTTTTTCAAAAAAGCCTGGAGATAAAGTTACTATTTCAGGGCCTTTTGGTGAATTTTTTATTAATGAGTCCGACTCTGAAATGTTGTATGTTGGTGGTGGTGCTGGAATGGCGCCAATGCGTTCACATTTGTATGAATTATTTAAGACAATCAAAACCGGAAGGAAAGTTACTTTTTGGTATGGAGGCAGATCAAAAAGAGAGTTATTTTATTTAGATCATTTTAAAGAACTAGAGAGAGATTACTCAAATTTTAAATTTTATGTTGCTCTTTCAGAACCTCTTGAAGAAGATAATTGGAAGGTAAAAGACGGTCTTGAAGGAAAAGGAGACGGATTTAAAGGTTTTGTTCATCAAGTAGTTATTGACAATTATCTTTCTGTACATGAATCACCTGAAGATATTGAAGTTTATTTTTGTGGCCCTCCATTAATGAATCAAGCAGTTGAAAAAATGTCTGATGATTTTGGTATCCCTCCTGAAAATGTCCGTTTTGATGATTTTGGTGGTTAGACTTTAGTATCCAAAAATTTCATTTAATGATAGCTCTTTAATTAAACCATATTTTTTTAAATCATTAAAATCAATTTTATTTCTATCGCCAATTAAAATTGTTGTGTATTTTTTATTTTTTATATTTTCTTCATGGAAATATTTTAGGTCATCTAATGTCATCCTTTTAACATTATCATAAATATCNTCTCTTAAATCAAAATCAATTCCTTTTTGTTCAGCTTGAAGATAGTTCCATAAAACAGATGATTTTGTTATTCTTTCACTATCAATNTTNTTTAAGATTGCTTTTTTTGCAATATTAAATGCTTCCGTTGATTCAGGTAAGGTATTCATTAAATTAATCATAGATTCCATAGCTTCTTTTTGCTTGTCTGATTGTGTTCCTATGTAGGCCAGCATTGCGTCATTTCTATTAAGTTTTGAAGCTTGTATGTATGCTGAATAAACTGCATACGCCAATCCTTGAGCCTCTCTTATTTCTTGAAAAACAATACTTCCCATTCCACTACCAAAATAATTATTAAATAATTGAATTGATCCNGATTTTTTTATNTCTAGAAGGTCTAAACGGTTTACTANCATGAATTCAGTTTGAACCATGTCAAAGTGTGCCCAATAAACTTTATTTTCATTAGTCGGAACTAATTNATATTCCTTTTTTTTGCGAATAGATTTNAAATTATCANTAATTGGATGATTGGATNTAATAATTTTTTTTAATTCTTTTGAATCTCTTTTTCCAAAGTAAAGAATTCTATGATTATAGCTACTTAGATTTTTTACTATAATGTTTAAATCATCAGGTGTTATTTGATTTAATCTATCTTCACTTAAAACATCAGAAAAAGGATTGTTTTTTCCATATCGAGCATAATTTAAGAGTGCTCCTTGTAAAATGGTTCTTTTGTCTTTTTTTTGGTTAATTCTTTTTTTTAGTATTCTGCTAATTAATTGTTTAACATTTTCTTGACTTCCAACAGGATTTTTTAAAACTTCTTCAAATAATTTTACGGCTTTTTCCATTGACTTATCAAGTCCAGTTAAAGTCACATAAGTTCTATCTAGTGAGGTTTCAATAGAAAAATCACATCCAAGTTTATAAAACTCTTTTTGAAGTTCNTCAGCACTCAAGCTATCTGTTCCAACTAAAGATAAATAATCACCAATAATTGGCATTAATGGTTCACTATCTTTACCAAATTCATATAAATAAATTAATTCAAATAAATCATTTTCNGAGTTTATTTTTGATAGGATTTTAATTTGACCAATACTGTCATGATTTATATCTTTTTTATAATCTAAAAATAACGGCTTTATTTTCTTTACTGGGGTATTTTCAATTCTTTTGTGAAGTTCTGATTTTTTTTCTCTGTTTAAATTAACCTTTGTTATTTTAGGTTTTTCAATTTTTACGATATTTTTNTCTTTGCCAANTCTTTTATAGGAAACTACATAATTTTCATTATAATTTTTTTTAACAAAATCCATTACTTGATTTTTTGTAATCACTTCCATTTTTTCGTATTTCTGAATAAATTCACTCCATTCGACTTCATTAATAAAAGACTTCATCATTTGCATAGTTCTGAATCTATTTGATCCATACGACTCCATTATTTTTGTTTTATAGTCATTAACAACAGCTTTAATAAGCCAGTCTTCAAATTCTCCTTTTTTTAANAATTCAATTTGTTTTAATAGTAAATTTTCAACATCTTCAAGTTTTTGATCTTTTTTTGGTTTACCAAATAAATTATGAATGCTATAATCTTTGTATTCCAGTACTGTGGATCCAGCACTTAATACATCTTGTTTCTGCATTAAATTTATATCAATAAGTCCTGCTTTTCCATTATTAAGAAGCATATCAATAAGACTAATCATTAAATTATCATTTGAACCAATACCATCAAAACGAAAACCCATTTCAAGATTTTCTTCAGTTGGACCATAAACTTCAGATCTAATAATTTTTTTAATTGGTTTTTCTACAATTTTTTCCCAGACAGGAAGATTATCGTTAGGTAAAAGCTCACCGAAGTTCTTATCAATTAATTTAATTGTTTCGTTATAATCTATTTCACCACTAATTGAAATTGACATATTATTTGGTCTATAATACGTTTCAAAATATTTTTTAATTTCAGTAATTGAAGGATTTTTTAAATGTTCAATTGTTCCTAAAACAGATTGGGTCCCATACGGATGGGTGGGAAATAAATTTTTCAATAAATCTTCATATATTTTTCTATTATCGTTGTCAAGAGCCCTGTTTTTTTCTTCATATACAGCTTCTAATTCAGTATGAAAAAGTCTATTTACAATTTGTTTAAATCTAATACCTTCTAATTCTAAAAATCGTGGAAGCTCATTNGATGGTATTTCTACAGTATAAACCGTATAATCATTATGTGTTCCAGCATTTAACCCTTTTTCTCCTAATTGAGACATAATTTTATCATATTCACCAGCAATAGCATATTTTGAGGCCAAATTAGATATTGAATCTATTTTTTTATAAAAACTATTTCTTTTATTTTCATCTACTATTTTTGAATAATCGTTAAAATATTTTTCTATTGAATCAAGTAAAGGCTTTTCTTTTTTATAATTTTGAGTTCCAAAGAATGCATTTCCTTTAAACATCATATGTTCTAGATAATGAGCCAATCCAGTATTATCTGATGGGTCATTTTTTCCTCCAGCTTTAATAGAAGTTAAAACATGAACTCGAGGAGCATTGATGTAATTACTTAAGTATACTTTTAATCCATTTTTTAAAGTATATATTCTTGTGTTTGTTGGATCTCCAATTACATATTCATATTCATAACCATTTTCATTTTCTTTAATTGTTTCAAATTTTTTTGGAGTACAACTAAATAGTATTAAAAAGGAAAAAATTATAAAATAAATTTCTTTANTTACAGCCATTATATTTTTTTTATCAAAAATAATAAAAATATACACCTTAATTGTTAAAAGTTTATTTTTGTATAATCATGGAAAGTCTATCTGATCAAGAGATGCATAATCTTGCAATGAATATTGTTGGCAATTCTCTCAAAGAAAAAGGTTTTGAATTTTTGCAAGTAAATTCTAAATTGAGAAAAGACCCTCAATTTATNTGTTTAAAAAATAAAAAATTATTTTTCATTATTGTTAGAGCAATAATATATCCTAAAAATCCAGAGGATTTTGATTTTAAATTAATGAGTAAAATTTCTAATCATGGAAATAAATTTAAGGCACGAACTTTTTATGCTGGAGTTGGCNTAGCAAATAAAAATGATATTGAAAAAAAATTGATNAATGATTCACCATTCATAGTGAATTACAAAGGCTTAAAAGAAATTTTAGTAAATGAATAAATTTTTTTTAATTTTTATTATTACAATTATATTTTCATGTGAAANTCCAAGAGAATTAGTTGTTCACTCAGGNCTTCAATTTGGAACNTATTATAACATTAAAAGGGAAAATATTGGTGTTGAACATAAAAAAGTTCAATCAGGAATAGATTCTTTATTTAGGGTTATTAATTCTTCAATGTCAACTTATTTACCAAACTCTTTAATAAGTAAAATTAATGATGGTAAAGAAAATGTTGTATTAGATGAACATTTTTTAAATGTTTTCAAGAAATCTTCTCAAGTTTTTTCAATTACTAATGGATATTTTGATCCAACTGTTGGTTCGATAGTTAATGCATATGGATTTGGTCCATCAGGTGGAATTAATAAAATTTCTCAATTTCAAATAGATAGTATAAAAAAATTAATTGGTTGGGAAAAGTTAAATTTGGTTGGTGAAAGAGTAATTTCAAAACAACATCCAAATATTTTTATTGATTTTAATTCTATTGCAAAGGGATACATGATTGATATAATTGATAATTATCTTAAAAGATTAGGAAGTGAAAACCATTTGATAGATATAGGAGGTGAAATTAAAGGAACTGGAATAAATATTATGACAAAAAAAAAATGGAAAATTGCCATAGACTATCCTGAAAAAAATATGGAAAGAAAAATCATTAATGTTGTTTCTATTAAAAATCAGGCAATTGCTACCTCAGGGAATTACAGGAAGTTTAAAATTGATTCTTTAACAGGTCAAATGTATGTTCATTTAATTAATCCACTTAAAGGCTTACCCTCTAAATCCTCAATTCTTAGCGTTTCTGTAATTTCAAAAGACTGTATGACTGCTGATGCATTTGCCACAGCATTAATGGTAATGCCTATTGAATTGGGAAAAAAAATTGTAAATGAAAATGATTTTATAGAGGCTTATTGGATTATTTCAAATGGTAAAGAAGTAGATGAGGTTTTTTCAAAAAAATGGAAATCAAATTAAACTTTATATACAATTGGTATTAATTCATTTTCTGGCAGGCAATAAATAGAATGTAGTTTCTTATCAATATTTAATAAATAGTTTACTTTATCAACTTTAAAACCAACAGAGGCCAATAATTTAAAATAATCTTTTCCATAAATTCGTACATGATCATACTGACCAAAAAATTTAGTTCTATCATTTGAGTCAGTAATTTTTTTATCTTCAAAAGTCTTTTCTTTATTAAGATCTATAGGGACTTGTAAAATCCCCATCCCATTATTTTTTAGAACGCGGTAAATTTCTTTAATTGCTTTATAATCATTTTCAATATGCTCAAGTACATGATTACAAATAATTAAATCAAATGTATTTTTATCAAAAGGTAAGTCACATAAATCAGCTTTTATATCTGCTAGAGGTGAATTTAAGTCAAGTGTAAAATATTCCCAAAACTTGTTATTTTTAAATTTCTTAANGAAGACTTGCTCTGGAGCTACGTGAAGTACTTTTAATGGTTTTGTCAATATGCTTGTTTCATTAGTTAAATAAAGCCAAAGGTATCTATGNCTCTCTAGAGAAAGTGTTCCTGGACATAAGGCGTTTTTTCTTATTTTTTTATATCCATAGGNAAGAAACTTTCTATAGCTACTCCCATCAATTGGATCAATAAATTTGTCACCTTTATAAATTAACTTAAATATTGGTCTGAGAAAAAAACTTACTTTAATTAAAAATTTTCTTGNNAAAAAATTTAAAATTTTTAAATAAATATANTCCATATTATTTTTTTATAAAAGGCTTTTCTTCGTCAGAATTAATGCCAAGAGATTCATATATATATTTAAAAGTTGATAACAGTTCTGGTTCATTATTTCTTAAAACAATATTATGCTCAAAATGAGCACTTGGAAGATTATCTTCAGTAACAATTGTCCATCCATCATTAAGTTGTTTAATTTTATGAGTTCCTTGATTTATCATTGGTTCAATAGCCAGAACCATTCCATTTAAAAATTTTTTCCCCTCTCCTTTACTTCCATAATTAGGAATTTCTGGGCCCTCATGCATTTTTTTTCCTAGTCCATGACCTACTAATTCTCTTACTACTCCATAACCATTTTCCTCATTGTGATTTTGAATTGCATAGCCAAGATCTCCAACTCTTTTATTTGTTCTAAATTNATTTATTCCAATNTAAAGTGACTCTTTACAAATTTTGAGAAGTTTTTTAGTTTCAGATTTTATATTNCCTATTGAAAATGTATAAGCATGATCTCCATAATAACCATTTTTTANAACTCCACAATCAATTGANATAATATCTCCTTCTTCAAAATANTTTTTATTTGGAATTCCATGTACTACTTGGTTNTTAGGGCTTATACATANTGTATTTGGGAAATCATATAGNCCTAAAAATCCAGGTAATGCTCCATGATCTCTTATAAAACTTTCAGCCATTTTATCAAGTTTAATTCCAGTAATACCAGGAGCTATTTCAGAAGCAAGCATTCCTAAAGTCTTAGAAACAATAGTTACACTTTCCCTAATTAATTCAATTTCCTCGTNATTTTTCAAAATTACTTTACTCATTCAGAATATGCATGTTTATAGTTGTTATTTGATAAAATTTTGATAATATCTTTTTGAAGAGTTTCTACTGGAAATTCAACAATTCTATTAATTTCTTCATTTTTTTTAAAAAAAATAATTGTGGGGACTTTAATTATTTCAAAATCTTTTTCATATCCTTCAGGGGTATTTTTATTTTCATCAACNCATATTATTTCAACAGATTCAATATTGTAATTAATAGAATTTAGAATATTAAACAGNTAAGGGATTTCCCTAATACTGTCNTCACACCATGTCCCCATAAATATTTTAATTTTAATATTAAAAAAAAGACTTCTTAATTTTGAATCATTTTTTAAATTAAGATTAGTTTGATCACTATTTTCCCATTTTTTTGAAAAATCTACTAGTTTTTTGTAACTGATCTTACCTACAACTATTTTTTCTCCATTTGAAGAAATTTTAATATTTATTTTTTCGTTTTCACCTTTAGTTTCACAATTCAAAAAAATAATTGTAAAAAATAATATTAAAATATTTTTCATTTTATAATTAATGAGTCTTTATCCATTAATAAAGGTTTATTAATCCCCATCAGTTCTAAAATAGTTGGAGCAATATTCGCTAAAATACCATTACCAATTTTTCTTTTTTCATTGTCTACTAGTATAATTGGTACTGGATTAATTGTATGAGCTGTATTAGGTGTACCGTCTTCATTTTCCATTTTCTCACAATTACCATGGTCAGAGATAATAATACTTTTATAATCTTTTTTTAATGCTTCTTCAATTATATCTTTAACGCATTCATCAACAGCCTCACATGCTTTAACCGCAGCATTTAAATTTCCAGTATGACCTACCATATCGGGGTTTGCAAAATTTAAACAAATAAAGTCAGCTGTTTCTTTTTGAATTTCAGGTATAATAGCATCTTTGATTTCATAGGCACTCATTTCAGGCTGTAAATCATANGTTGCAACTTTAGGGGAAGGGCAAAGAATTCTTTCCTCACCACTAAAAGGATTTTCTCTTCCTCCATTGAAAAAGAAGGTTACATGAGGATATTTTTCTGTTTCAGCAATCCTGATTTGAATTTTTCCTTCACGAGACAAAATCTCACCAAGTGTTTCTTTTATATTTTCCTTATCAAAAATGATATTTATATTTGAGAAAGAATTATCATAATTAGTCATCGTTAGTAGATGAAGTTTCAATGGATTTAGATTTAATTCTTTAATGCTTTTTTGAGAAATAACTTTTGTTAGCTGTCTACATCTATCAGTTCGGAAATTGAAAAAAACAACCACATCTTCTTCCTCTATTTTTGCAATTGGTTGATTGTATTCATTTTCCATTACAATGGGCTTTAAAAATTCATCACTTATCCCTAAATCATATGATTTCTTTATACTTTCAACAATATTTCTACTTCTTTCACCAATTGAATTAGTAATTAAATCATAAGCAATTTTTGTTCTATCCCATCTATTATCTCTATCCATTGCATAGTATCTTCCAATAATTGTTGCAATTTTCGCAGAGGTTTTTTTTGTGATCTTTTCTAAATTTTTTATAAAATTAATTCCTGAATGGGGATCGACATCTCTTCCATCAGTAAAGGCATGAATAAAAATATTTGGAATATTTTCTTCATCGTAAATTTTTATAAGCTCAATTAGATGATTTATATGAGAATGAACTCCTCCATCAGAAGTCAAACCAATTAAATGAACATTTTTATTGTATTTTTTTGCATAATTAATAGAATCTATAATTTTGATTTGATCTTTTAAGTTGTCATTTTTAATTGATAAATTAATTTTTGCAAGATCTTGATAAATTATTCTTCCAGCTCCCAAATTTANATGTCCAACTTCACTATTTCCCATTTGACCTTCAGGTAATCCAACATTTAATCCATGAGTTATTAAAAAACTATTACTATAATTTTTGTATAGTTCGTCTATGTAAGGAGTTTTAGCAATATCTAATGCAGATGATTTGGTGTTTTTTGTAATACCCCATCCATCCAAGATCATTAGTAAAACTTTATTATTCATTTATTACAAATATAGTAATAACCTTTATGCGATTTGCCTTTTGATAAATGAATCATATCTTTATTGAATCATTAAATTAATTATTTGAAAAAAGGTATAGTTTATCGTTCAACTGGAAGTTGGTATTTAGTTAAGGATTCAAATGGAGATTATTTTAATTGTAGAATAAAAGGAAAATTTCGTTCAAAAGGTATTAAGAGCACTAACCCAATAGCTGTTGGTGATGAAGTTGATTTTGACATAACAGACAAAAATGATAAATCAATTGGGTTGATTCATGAGATATTTAGTCGACGTAATTATATAATTAGAAAGTCAGTTAATCTTTCAAAGCAAACGCATATTATTGCTGCAAATATTGATCAGGTTTTTTTATTAGTAACTTTAAATAACCCCAAAACTTTACTTTCATTTGTTGATAGATTTTTGGTATCTGCAAAAGCATATCATATTAAGGTTATAATCATCTTTAGTAAAATTGATATGTATTTAAAAGATGATATTATTACCTTGAATAAAATCTTAAATATGTATGAAAAAGTTGGTTATGAGTGTTACAAAATTTCATCATTTAATTCCGTTGATGTAGCTTTTTTAAAAAATTTAATGAAAAAAAAAGTAAATATGATTGCTGGTAACAGCGGAGTAGGAAAGTCGACACTTTTAAATTCTATTGATTCTAAACTTAAAATTAAAACCTCACCTATTTCAGGGCATTATAATAAAGGTCAGCATACAACTACTTTTGCGCAGATGTATGANNTTGGAAATAATATTAAAGTTATNGATACTCCNGGCATAAAAGGATTTGGAATTGTAGACTTNGAAACNCACGAAATAAGAAAATATTTTTCAGAATTTGAAAGATATAGTGGTAAATGTAAATTTCAAAATTGTTTGCATAATGAAGAGCCAGGATGTCAAATTAAAGAAGCTGTTGAAAATAAAAAAATTTCACTTTCTAGATACAAAAACTATATTTCTTTGATAGTTAATAATTCTAAACTTAGAAATTAAAAAATATTTATGAGAGTTTTGATTCAAAGAGTAAAAAAAGCAGAGGTTCAAGTCAAAAAAAAGATAGTTGGGTCAATTAATAATGGTATCTTGATTTATGTTGGAATTGACATTAATGACAATCTGGATGATTTAGACTGGATTGCTAAAAAAGTTTTGAATTTGAGGATTTTTAATGACGATTTAGGTTTGATGAATCACTCAGTTAGAGATGTTAATGGAGAGATTTTATTGATCAGTCAATTTACATTAATGGCTTCAACTAAAAAGGGAAATAGACCCTCTTATATAAAGTCTGCAAATCGNAGAGTGGCAATCCCATTATATGAAAGTTTAGTAATGAAANTAGAAGAAAAAATAAATTTTAATNTNAAGACGGGAGTTTTTGGTGCCAATATGGAAGTCAGGTCAGTTAACGATGGCCCAGTAAATATATATATTGATTCTAAAAAAAAAGAATAATTTAAATTATATTAACTTCAAATTCTAATTCTATTTTGAATTCTTTTTTTATTTTATTTTTAACAAAATACGCTAATTCTAAAATTTCTTTACCAGTTGCATTTCCGTAATTAACTAAAACTAAAGGCTGAGAAACATGAACTCCAACTTCATTTTTTTTTATACCTTTTAATCCAACTTTTTCTATTAACCAAGCAGCAGGAATTTTAACAAGTTTATTTGAAACTTTATAGCAAGGAATATTGACAAATTTTTTCTTAATTAAATTAAAATGATTTAAGGTGATGACTGGGTTTTTAAAAAAACTACCAGAATTACCAATTTTTTTTGGATCAGGTAATTTACTCTTTCTTATTTTAACAACAGCATTAAATATATTTTTAAGATTAATGTCTTTATTGCCAATTTCATCAAGTATTCCCTCATATTCAAGTTTAAATTCGTGGGCTTTCTTTGAAAGTTTTAAACATAAACTTGTAATCACAAATTTATTTTGATATTTATTTTTAAAAATAGAATCTCGATAATCAAATTCACAATCATTTGAAAAAAATTTTTCAATTTCACCTGTTTTTTTTTCCATTACCATACAACTTGAAAATACATCTTGAAGTTCTGTTCCATATGCACCTATATTCTGAATTGGAGCCGCACCAATATTACCGGGGATATAAGCTAGATTTTCAATTCCTCCATAATTATTCTCTACACACCACAAAACAAGTTCATGCCAATTTTCTCCTGCATTAACCTCAAGATAAATTGATTTAGATGTTTCTTTAATTATTTTTTTTCCTTTAATATTTATATGAAGGCAGAGGTCTTTAATATTTTTTGTCAGCAATAAATTACTCCCTCCCCCTAAAATAAATTTATTTTCAAAAGAGTCAATAAGAAGAGCTTTTTTTAAATTTTCAGTAGATGAAATATTTAGAAAATAATCAGAAAAAGAATTAATTCNAAAGGTATTGTANGATCTTANAGATTTATTTATTTCCATTAANAAAAAANATTTAATACAATATAAAAAACTAGAGTCAATTTTTATAAACANTCAGTGCTTTTTCAAGAATTNTAATNGCTCTTTTAATTTTTTTTGATTTNAGTACGAATCCAATTCTAATTTGATTAAGACCAAATCCTGGACTTGAATAAAANCCTGAACCTGGAGCAAACATAACCGTTTCATTTTTATNTGAAAAATCAGTTAATANCCATTTTGAAAAATTTTCTGCATTTTTAACTGGTAATTCTGCAATACAATAGAATGCTCCCATTGGATAAGAAATTTTAACCCCTTTAATTTTNTTTATTTCTTTTATTANAACACTCCTTCTTTTTGANTATTCATTTCTTGCTTCTNCAAGATAGTTTTNCGAACTGTTAATAGCTGCTTCACTCGCCATGAGCCCGTATGTNGGNGGNGACAATCTTAAATGTGCAAATTTAATAGCTGTGGAAATTAATTTTTTGTTTTTTGAAATCATGCATCCCACTCTTGCCCCACAAAGACTATATCTTTTAGAAACAGAATCAATCATAATAGAATTTTGATGTAATTTTTTAAATTCTAGAATAGAAGTATGTTTTCTGTTTTTTATATGAATAAATTCTCTATAAACTTCGTCAACTATAATATATATATCTTTTTCAATAGCAATTTTACCTAATGAATCCAGCTCTTTTTTACTATATAAATATCCAGTAGGGTTACTTGGATTACATATTAAAATTGCTTTTGTTTTCTTTGTTATTTTNTTATATAAATCATTAATGGGTGGTAATTTAAAATTATTTTCAAATTGAGAAATTACTGGAACTACTTTTACACTTGANGCAGANGCAAATCCATTATAATTTGCATAAAAAGGTTCTGGTATAATTATCTCATCCCCTGCATCACATATACAGTTTAAAGTAAATGTAAGTGCTTCGCTTGCACCNGTTGTTACTATAATATCCTCAGGGTTCACACTTATGTTATTTTTTAAATAATATTCGCATAGAGATTTTCTGAAGCTAATTGATCCTTCTGAAGATCCATATTGTAAATTATTTAAATTACTATTTTTTATTACTTCAGTTGATTCAATTGGAGAATGAATATCTGGTTGGCCAATATTTAAATGAAGAATTTTGAGACCTTTTTTTAAAGCAAAATTTGCATAAGGCATTAATTTTCTAATTGGGGAGTCAGGAAGTTCCTTTCCTTTTACAGATATTTTGGGCATTTTAATGTTTTAAAAATGCAAATATCAGAAAAAAAAATGGTTAAGTATAAATTGAAATAAAATATGTTAACCTGAAAAAATCAATTAATAACAGATCCCTCAATTTTTAATAAAACAGTTGGAGTTATGTTCGAGTTTGATTTAACTGTAATAGTCTTTCTAATAGGGCCAATTCTATTTGTATCATATTTAACTTGAATTTCACCTTCATTTCCAGGTAGAATAGGATTTTGTGGTTTTTTTGGAATAGTACAACCACATGAGGAATAAACTTTTATGATAGTTAAATTGGATTTTCCAATATTCTTGAATTTAAAAGTCCGGATTCCATTACTTCCTTTTTTGATTTCTCCATAATTAATAATTTTATCATAAAACTTTATTTCCGCTTCTTGATTTTGAGATAAAATAAAGTTTAAAGATAGAAAGTAGATACTTAAAAAGAATATTTTATTTGCCATATTATTTTATAAGTTTATTTTAAATATACATAAGTTAGAAACTTTAAACAAAAATGTAAAATATTACTTTTAAAATAAGAAAAGGAAATATACTTTTGTTACTTAATTTATTCTCCGTTATGTCAATTAGTTCTAAATTTGATCCAAAAAAAGTTGAGGATAAGTGGTATAAATATTGGTTAAAAAATAAATTTTTTTCTTCAAAGCCTGATAACCGAAAACCTTATTCAATTGTAATTCCTCCTCCAAATGTTACAGGATCACTTCACATGGGTCACATGTTGAATAATACAATTCAAGATATTTTAATTAGAAGGGCTAGAATGCAAGGTTATAATGCATGTTGGGTACCAGGAACTGATCATGCTTCGATTGCTACTGAAGCTAAGGTGGTGGATCACTTAAAAAAAAAAGGAATAAATAAAAATGATTTATCTAGAAAAGAATTTTTAAGCCATGCATGGGAATGGAAAGAAAATTATGGAGGGGTGATTTTGAAACAACTCCAAAAGATTGGATGTTCATGTGATTGGGATAGAACTAAGTTTACTCTAGATGATTCTATGAATGAATCGGTAACAAAAGTTTTCATTGATTTATATAATAAAGGACTTATTTATAAGGGGCATAGAATGGTTAATTGGGACCCAGAGGCTCAAACAACATTATCTGATGAAGAGGTTATTTACGAAGAAAGATCAAGTTTTTTATATTACATAGCATATAAAATTGAAAATTCCTCCAAAAAAATTATTATTGCTACCACTAGACCTGAAACATTGATTGGAGATACTGCAGTATGTGTAAATCCATTAGATNGAAGATATAATAAATTAGTTGGAAAGAATGTTATTGTGCCAATTGTAAATAGAAAAATACCTATTATAGAAGATGAATATGTTGACAAAAATTTTGGAACTGGTTGTTTAAAAGTTACTCCTGCTCATGATCAAAATGATAAAGATTTAGGAGAAAAACACAATCTTGAAATAATTAATATTTTTAATTCTAATGGAACTATTAATCATCATGGTATTCATTATGAAGGTAAGGATAGATTTACAGTGAGAAAGGAAATTATTGAAGAGCTTGATAATATAGGTTTATTTGTTAAAAAAGAAACTTATAAAACCAATATTGCTTTGTCAGAGCGAACAAGAGCAATAATTGAACCAAGACTTTCTGATCAATGGTTTTTATCCATGAAAGAAATATCAAAACCAGCAATTAAAGCTGTAATGGAATCAAATGAAATAGTTTTATTTCCTGAAAAATTTAAAAGTACATTTAGCCATTGGATGAATAATATTAGAGATTGGAATATTTCTCGTCAATTATGGTGGGGTCAGCAAATACCTGTTTATTATTTTGGTAAATCCAAGTCTGATTTTGTAGTTAGTGAAAATAAAGAAAAAGCATTAAAACTTGCTAAAATTAAATCTGGTAATAATAATCTTAAAGTTGATGAATTAATCCAAGACTCAGATGTACTAGATACATGGTTTTCCTCTTGGATATGGCCTATATCTGTTTTTGATGGAATTAGATTCCCAAATAATAAGGAAATAAAATACTATTATCCAACTAATGATTTAGTAACTGGACCAGATATTTTGTTTTTCTGGGTCTCCAGAATGATTATTTCAGGTTTTGAGTTTAGAAACCAAATTCCATTTAAAAATGTATATTTTACTGGATTAGTTAGGGATAANAAAGGAAGAAAAATGTCAAAACAATTAGGTAATTCTCCTGACCCTTTAAAATTAATTAGAGAGTATGGTGCTGATTCAGTAAGAGTTGGACTGATGCTTTGCTCTTCTGCTGGTAATGATTTATTATTTGATGAAAAGTTATGTATTCAGGGTAAAAATTTCACAAATAAAATATGGAATGCATATAGACTTATAAATAGCTGGACATCGTCAAATAATACTGAAGAAAGACAAGCTGAAAAAGATGCAATATCATGGTATGAAAATAAATATAACTTTATTCTTGAAGTAATAGAAAATCATTTTAAGTTATACAGAATAAAGGATGCAATGCTTAGTATTTATAAGTTAATTTGGGATGATTTCTGTTCAATTTTTTTAGAGGTTGTTAAACCAGAATTTAATTCTCCAATAAATTCTTCGACCTTGTCAAAAATTTTAAAAATTTTTCAGAATAATTTGAAAGTTTTACACCCTTTTATGCCTTTTTTGACNGAGGAATTATGGGAAAAGATTAAAGATGATTCATTTAAGGATCCANTNATAATTTCATCATGGCCAAAAAATAAAAAGTATAATAAATTAATTATANATAATTTTGAGTTTTCAATTTCAATAATATCAGCNATNAGAAAAATNAGAAANGANAANGGAATAGCTTTNAAAAACATGNTGAAATTGATAGTTATTTCNGAAAATAATTTTGTTGGATATTCNAGTATTATAAGAAAATTAGGCTTAGTTGATTCAATTNAAATTCAAAAAANTAAANCTAAANCTAATGGTGNAGCATTTAGAATTAAAAAAACTGACTTTATAATCCCCTTAACTAACTTAATAGATATTGAAAAAGATAAATTAAAATTAGAAGAAGAACTTAAATATGCTCAAGGATTTTTCGATTCAATTCTTAAAAAATTAAATAATAAAAATTTTTTAAAAAATGCTCCTGAAAAAATAATTNATTTTGAGAAGAAAAAACTTTNTGATACAAAACTTAAAATTGACTCTTTAAAGAAAAGCATNAATGACTTATCTTAAAAATATATTTAATTTTTTGTTATAAAATCTATACCACCTTTTACATTTTGATTTATCTTAACATTAATTTTGGCATTTAATGGTAAAAATAGATCAACTCTAGATCCAAATTTAATAAATCCTGCATCATTACCTTGAAAAACATTTTCTTCAACTTTAGCGTAATTAATAATCCTTCTAGCTAATAATCCTGCTATTTGACGATATAAAATTTTACCAATATTTTTATTGCTTATTACAATTGTTGTTCTTTCATTTTTTTCTGATGATTTTGGATGCCAAGCTACAAGATATTTTCCAGGATGATATTTACTATATAATACTTTACCGCCAATCGGATATCTCGTTACATGAACATTAATGGGTGACATAAAAATTGATACCTGTAAACGTTTATCATTAAAATATTCATTTTCAANAACTTCTTCAATTGCAACAATTTTTCCATCCACTGGAGATAAAACTTTTTCAGGATTTAAATTGAATTTTCTTTTTGGATTTCTNAAAAACTGAAGNATTAAGATTAACGTTAGAAGGCAAAAANTTTGTAGAATATATTTTAATATTTGATTTTCAATAAAAAAATCCANTAAAACAGTAATTAATGCAATTAATAAAAATGTNTATAAAATTATTAAATGTCCTTCTTTGTGAAACATGNGTTTTTTATATAAATCTAGAGATANTTAGGTAAAAAGGAGCAGTAAAAATTACGCTATCCATTCTGTCATAGAATCCTCCATGACCTGGAATTAAAGACCCACTGTCTTTAACTTTAGCAATTCTCTTAAAATAAGATTGAATGAGGTCTCCAAAAGTTGCAGATATACATATTACAATTACTAAANCCATATNAANATTAATATCGATTATATACGAATTTAAAAAATATGTTAAAATTAATGTCATTATAATTCCAAAAATTAATCCTTCCCAAGATTTTTTGGGTGATAAATTAGGTAGTAATTTATTTTTTCCAAAACTTTTACCAAATAAATAAGCAAANGTNTTATTTGACCATATTATAANATAAAATATNCAAATTAGTTCAGGTTTATAAATATCATTTGTAAANGGTATTTGAATAATNAAAAAACAAGAAAAAACCATATAAAAANATGTGATTATAAACTTATTTATTTTTAATTTATTAATTTTTNTATTGTTTATNAGAAGNAAAAAAAGAATAGAATTAGTTATTAAACTAATAAATAAAATTATATCAATTATACTTTTTGTTGAATTGTAAAAATTCAAAACTTTAGTTTCAAAGTAGTATGAAATAAAAATTAAAAGTCCAAGTAATAATATTGGTAATGGATTAGTAAAATTAATTAAACGCATAAATTCAATTATCGCGAGGGAAGAGAAAATAAAGATTAAAAAAATAAAACTTAATGGAGAATAAAAAATTGAAAAAATTATGATTGATGAATAAACTATTCCAGAAACAGATCTAATTANTAATTGTTTCATTTTTNATNTTTAGTCTTGTATGAGCAAATATAGATTTTTTGATGCACTGCCATATGATAAAAAATCTTTGTCTGATAATGTATTAAAAGAATTTATAGTAGTAATATTTGTAGGTAAGTCATTATTGTATTTAATATTTATATTTGACATGGCTTCACTAACATCAGGTACAAATTGATTTGAATTAGAAAAAAAAATTAAATTTTCTGGAATTTTGTTTAGTTTTTTATCAAAAATTTGATTACTNCAAATTANGATTGATCCTTTATTTGCTATTAAAAACTCNCAAGTCAGTAGTTGAACATTAAAAANNTTTTTTTCAATNGGTTTATTTANTTTAAAAAAGTCNGATAATGATTTATCATCACATAAAATATCTTCTCTATCCCATCNGTTNTCTTTTAAAATTTTTTCAAAGTAATCTAGAACTTCATCTTTATTTTCACAATAAATAAACTTGCCNCCTTTTTTAGTAAAGTTTTTTGCAAAAATNAANTCTGTNGAGTCNTTCTCTTTTGGAAGNAATGGNCTNTGATCATTTTTTTGATCTTTATCATTTTTTTTNCCAAATANATAGTTTAAAAATTTCACAAGTAAACTATTTTTTTGGTTGTATTTTTTTACTTGTAACAGGAATTTTTTGAACTGTTTTAAATGGTCTTTCACCTAAAATATTTATTAGGTCGTCTTTGAAAATAACTTCTTTTTCTAAAAGTCTNTTTGCTAATTCAGTAAGCTTTACTTTTTGTTTTTCAAGTAATTTACAAGCTCTGTTGTATTGTTTTTCAATTATATAAGATATTTCTTTATCAATTTTTTTTGCAGTTTCTTCAGAGTAAGGCTTAGANAAATTATAATCTGACTCTCCACTTGAATCATAAAACGTAATGTTTCCAATTTCTTTGTTAAGACCATAAACTGTGACCATTGCTTTTGCTTGTCGAGTAACTTTCTCTAGGTCACTTAAAGCACCTGTTGAAATTTTGTTGAACATAATCTTCTCTGCTGCTCTTCCGCCAAGGGTAGCACACATTTCGTCTAGCATTTGCTCAGTTCTAACAATCATTCTTTCTTCTGGNAGATACCACGCTGCTCCTAAAGATTTCCCTCTTGGGACTATTGTTACTTTAACTAAAGGTGCTGCAAATTCAAGCATCCAACTTACCATTGCATGTCCAGCTTCATGAAACGCTATTGTATTTTTTTCTTCTTCAGTTATAATTTTGTTTTTCTTTTCTAATCCACCAACTATTCTATCAACTGCATCAAGAAAATCTTGTTTACCAACAGCTTTTTTATTACTTCGTGCTGCAATTAATGCTGATTCATTACAAACATTTGCAATATCTGCTCCTGAAAATCCAGGAGTTTGTTTAGATAAAAAATCTATATCTAATGTTTTAGTGACCTTAAGAGGTTTTAGATGAACTTTAAAAATTTCTTTTCTTTCTCTAATATCAGGTAAATCTACATAAATTTGTCTGTCAAATCTTCCTGCTCTCATTAATGCTTTATCTAGAACATCGGCTCTATTAGTAGCAGCAATTACAATTACATTAGTATTTGTACCAAAACCATCCATTTCAGTTAAAAGTTGATTTAATGTATTCTCTCTTTCGTCATTAGATCCAGTAAAATTGCTTTTACCTCTTGCTCTACCAATCGCATCAATTTCATCTATAAAAATAATTGAGGGGGCTTTGTCTTTAGCTTGTTTAAAAAGATCTCTTACNCTAGAAGCCCCNACACCNACAAACATTTCAACAAAATCAGATCCAGACAATGAAAAGAAAGGTACNTTTGCTTCTCCAGCGACNGCTTTCGCNAACAATGTTTTACCTGTNCCAGGTAAACCAACTAATAACGCNCCNTTNGGTATTTTACCTCCAAGAACTGTATATTTTTTNGGATTTTTTAGAAAATCAACNATTTCTTGAACTTCNTCTTTTGCACCTTCAAGNCCAGCAACATCTTTAAATGTGATTTTAACATCAGATTTTTGNTCAAACAATTTTGCTTTAGATTTACCTATATTAAATATTTGGCCTCCAGGACCTCCACCTGCTCCNCCAGACATTCTTCTCATAATAAAAATCCANATACCAATTATNACTATAATAGGTAAAAANCCAATTAATACGTCCATCCACTTGTTTTCAATTGTTTTGAATTGATATTTAAATTCAATACCATTTTTTTCAGCTTTCTCAAGTCTTCTTTGAAANAATTCTAGATCACCAACTTCGAATTCGTAATGNGGACCTTTTATGTTCTCTTGACCTAAAAAATTTTTGGATTTTAATCCTTTGTGTTCAGGTTTTTCTAAAGAATTTTGATTTAATGATACCTGTGCAAGATTTTTATTTATAACAGATACTTCCTTTATGTCTCCATTATTTAAAAAACGTTCAAATTCAGAAATATTAGTTTTTCTTAATCCTGAATTTGAATCTTCGGTGAACATACTTAGCCCAAGTAAAATAGTAACAATTATTCCATACATCCAGTATGAATTAAATTTTGGTTTTTTTAAATTATTTTTNTCTTNCATTTATTTTTTATTATTTCAAGCAATTTTTGTTTGTTTAGCATCTCCCCANAGTTCTTCTAATTTATAAAATTCTCTGTATTGCTCTTGAAAAACATGAACAACTACATTAACAAAATCGATTAATACCCATTCAGAATTGTTAAGGCCTTCTGTATGGTAGGGTTTTTCTTTTNTAGATTTACTNACCATTCNATTTATTGAATTNACAATTGCTGTCACATGAGTATTTGAAGTTCCNTTACAAATTATGAAATATTCACAAAATGAATTATCAATTNCTCGTAAATCNAAAAGATTTATTTTTTCACCCTTNACATCTTCAATTCCAGAAAGTATTTCTAAAATTAATGCATCCGATCTTTTTTTTTGTTTTTTTAACATTTAGAGTTAATTATAAAACAAATTTATTATTTTAATACACATTATTACATTAAAA
>NHJR02000014.1 GCA_002169155.2 Flavobacteriaceae bacterium TMED220 | reverse complement strand
ACAAATAGATTTTAAAAAAAGATTCTATTTAAATTTAAAATATTATATGCAGTACTATAATAGTATTGATATTTAATTGTTTATGTTTTTAATTAAGGTTTTTTTATTAAATTAGTTTTTCCAATTTTTTATAATGTTTAGAAGTATTCACAATATTGAATTTCCTGAGGGAATTAAATCTATTTATATTAATGGAAGGCATTATTCAAGGGAAGAATTTATTGTTGCTCAGAAAAGGTCGAGGTATAGAGACAGAAAAGGGAGATTTATTAAGCATGTTCATTCAGTTTAATTCAACAAAAAGCAATTCTTATTTTCATATTGTGTTATAATTATTAATCTTTTACCAATTATCATAAATTATTTTTTTTGTATAGAAATAGATTTTTTTTTGTAATTTGATATTTCTTATATTGGTTTTATATAAAATATAATAGATTTTAAGGTAAATCAAAACCATTATAAGCTCTAAACTTAAAGTTAAAATGAAAGAAATTTTATACACATTAATTTTCACAGCTGTTTTACTTGCGGGAGTTTATATGTATGCAGTTTATGCTACTTCTAAAGGTATTACAGAGGATGAAAATCAAAATTATATTCCTGATAGTTGGGAAAAAAACTTTAAATGGCTTTTCAGTGGTAAAGTCATTATAATGTTTATTTTAGGATTAGCAATTGGATATTTATTAGGTACCGTATAATTATTTATGCATTTGCTATTTTTTTAATGGCATAAATTAATTTATCTAATTCTAAGGTACTTGTAAATAAATTTGGAGTTACTCTGCATCCATTCACTCCATTTTCGTTGATAGCCACAGTATATATTTTATATTCTTTTAATAATATATCTGCAAGTTTTGAAGGTTTAATTTTCTTTACCCCAAAATTTCCAATTCCACATGATCTTTCTTTATCAAAAGGTGTATTAATTATTACATTTTTAAATTTCTTAACTTTGTTAATCCAATAATTTTTTAAAAATCTTAATCTTTTTTCTTTCTTTTTAATACCTATCCAATTTTGGTATTCGATCGCACTTATAATAGCTAATTTCGAATGAACGGGGTGAGTTCCTTTATGGTTGAGTTTTTTTATATTGTCTAATTGTTTTGTTCCATGTGCAAACAATGGCCATATTTTTGGAATGTTTTTTTTCTTAACATATAATAATCCAGTTCCTAAAGGAGCAGCTAACCACTTATGAAGGCTTGATCCATAATAATCACAATTCAAATCTCTAATAGATAAATTAAATTGACCTATTGCGTGAGCTCCATCTACCATTACTTCAACACCGTAATTTGCAGCCATTTCACATATTTTTTTTATAGGTAAAATTTGACCCGTTATATTTATCATATGACAAACCATTATTAGCTTTGTTTTGGAATTTATCTGTTTTTCATATAATTCTACAATTTGGTCATCAGATTTTGGGTGGATTGGAATAGAAATAATTTTATTTTTTATTCCATATCTTTTTGAAACTTGAATGAACATTTCTTTCATTGATCCATAATCATGATCTGCAAAAATAGCTTCATCGTTTTTTTTCCATGGATATCCTGAAATTATTAAATCTAATGATTCTGTAGTATTTCTNGTNATAATTAATTCTTCCGGATTACAGTCTACTAATTCTGAAAGATTTTGNGTGATTCTAGACTCATCAATTTCTAATTTATTTCTCATGTAGAATGATCCTTCATAATTAATTTTACTNATTAGTTTTTTATATTTAATCATAGTAGGTCTAGGNATTATATTGTAATATCCACTTTCAAGATTAATAAATTCATCGTTAAGGTCATAGTGAGATCTAATTCTTTTCCAAAATTCATCTTCCGAAGAGGATTTTTNAACATCTGACTCCTCAAGGGGATTATTAAAAATTTTATTTGGAATAAATCCTAAAAGGCTAATTGAACTTAATTTTTTTAAGAAAGATCTTTTTTTCATAATTAAAATGATTTTATTTTAAAGGTATTAAATCTAATTTTTTTTAAGCACTAATTTTAAATAGTAAAATTTATGATTAACCTTTTTTATAATTATATTGTTATAAAATTTATGTCAGATGAAAAAACTCCTTTTAGTTTTATTATTAATTTTTTCATGTAAAAATTTTGATACACAAAACATTCCAAAAATTGCAATTATAGGATTGGGTATTGAATCTAGTACTTTTTCACCTGCTAAAACAGTTGAAGATGATTTTATTGTAAAAACTGGCGATGACCTTTTTTCTTGGTATCAAATTTCTATTGATTCAATTAATAGGCAAAGGGCTAATTGGATCCCAACTTTGGTTGGATATGCACTGCCTGGAGGNATTGTCACTAAAGAGACGTACAATTCATTAGTTGATAAATCTCTTTCTTTATTAAAAGAAAACCTGCCTTACGATGGAATTTTATTTGATATTCACGGAGCTATGAGTGTAGAAGGGATCGATGACCCTGAGGGAGATTATATTGAAAAGGTTAGAGAAATTATTGGTAAAGAACCAATTATTTCAACTACTATGGATCTTCACGGGAATGTTTCTTGGAGATTAGCCAAAAATTCAGACTTAATTACATGCTATAGAATGGCTCCGCATGAAGATGCAAAAGAATCTGATAAAAGGGCAATAGATAATCTATTAGATAGATTAGAATCTGGAAAAGGGAAACCAAAATATAAAGCCTGGATTCCAGTACCAATTTTGTTGCCCGGAGAGAAAACTAGCACTAGAATTGAGCCAGGTAAAAGTTTATATGCTAAGGTTAATCCTNTCACATTAGATGAAGGGGTAATTGATGCAGCTATTTGGGTAGGATATCCATGGGCTGATGAACCAAGAAATCATGGGGTTGTAATGGTAACTGGTGACCAAAAAGAAGCTGTTAAATCAAGTGCGGAGTATTTAGCTAAAAGTTTTTGGGATGTCAGAGACGAGTTTGTTTTTGTAGCTCCTACTGCTACTTTGGAAAAGAGTTTAAGCTTAGCTTTAAAAAGTAAGGTAAAACCTTATATTATAAGTGATATGGGAGATAACCCTACAGCTGGAGGAGCTGGAGATGTTACATGGACCTTAAATAAAATTTTAAATAAAAAAGAATTCAAAAATGTAAACGGCCCATCTTTAATTTATGCCTCTATTCCTGGCCCTAAATTAATTGAAAAAGCCATTAAATCCGGAGTTGGCTCAAGAGTTGAGGGTTATGTTGGAGCAGAGGTTGATTCAAGGTATTCCCCCCCAATCCTCTTGTCTGGAATAGTTAAATCAATTAAGTATGGAGACATTCATGCTAAAACTGAAGTAGTAGTTCAATCAGGAAGTGTTAATGTAATTGTTACCAAAAAAAGAAAACCTTATCATTATGAAAAAGACTTTACGGATCTTAACTTAAATCCCAGGGAATCAGACATTGTTGTAGTAAAAATAGGGTATTTAGTCCCTGAACTATATAATATAAGAGCCGATTGGATTATGGCTTTAACGCCGGGTGGGGTTGATCAAAATTTAGAAAGATTAGATTATAAAAGAATAAAAAGGCCAATGTATCCAAAAGATATAGATATGGAAACTCCAGATCTCTCTGCTAGGTTTGTTCCACTATCTGATTCAGATGATTAAAAAGATTACGATTTATATTATGTCTTTTGCTTACGTATGGATTGGTGTAAGACATTTTACAAATCCAGATTTTTTTCTTAATATAATGCCCCCATATTTAAGTTGGCATCTTGAATTAGTATATCTTTCTGGAGCATTTGAAATTGTTTTTGGGTTTGGATTATTGACAAAATTAAGAAAATATGCAGCTAGAGGAATAATTTTACTTTTGATATTTGTCTTTCCTGCTAATATATATTTAATTTCAAGTCAAGAAGCTCAAATTGCATTAGATATTTCAAGGAATATGGCAATAGTTAGAGCTCCATTTCAATTGGTTTTTATAGCTATAGCTTATTGGCACTCTCTCGATTAAATATTATTTTGAGCCAGACAGTTTAAATTTTGTTTTTAAAGCAAAAACACCTTTTAAAGTGATGTCCATTTCGATTTCATTAGAATTAAATTGCAAATCTAAATTAGCTTTAGCTGTATTTTCAAGATAAAGAATTTTTATTGAAAAAGTTTCCTTATCCTTCCAGTATCCATTTATAGCTACTGGAGTTGGATTAATTTTTTCATTTTTAAAATAGCTTAAGCCNTCACTAGAATAATTATCAATGAAATTGAAATTTGAAAGAGAATTCCTGTAGTACTTATTATCGCTTATAATTATTTCTTCTTTTCCAGAATTTGAATATATAATTAGTCTGTAATTGTGATCAACTTTTTCAAACTTTACAGATTTAATTTCAAGTTCATTCTGATTCATAAAGTAATTCCCATCTAATATAATTTTAGATTTGAATTTATTTTCTTTAGTATTATGTGGCTTAATTTTTAAAGAAATAAGCTTTTCATTTAATTTTTCTTGAAAGTTACCATTATCAATTTTAACTTCATTAGAATTTAGATTAGAATAAATTTCTTCCCAAAAAACATCAAGTACTCTTTGCATATTTTGAACACTTCCAGTTATAGCTATAACCATTTTGTGATCAGGAATTACAATACAATACTGACCAAATCCGCCATCTCCTCTATAGCTATTATACCTATTTTTCCAAAATTGAAATCCGTAGCCTTGTTTCCAGTCAATGTTATATTGATTGTATTTGTTTTCCACTTGTTTTGAGGTAGCCATCTTTATCCAATCTTCAGAGATAATTTGATTCCCATTCCATTTGCCATTTTGTAATAAAAGTTGACCAAACTTTGCTATGTCTTGGGTTTTAAGTTTTAATCCCCATCCACCATAACTTATTCCTCTGGGACATTTTTCCCATGAGGGCTTTTCAATGCCAAGAGGAATAAATAGTCTAGGATTTAAATAATCCTCCAAATTTTGATTGGTTATTTTTTTAATTATGCATGACAACATATAAGTTGCATAACTATTATACTTATAATAGGTCCCAGGCAAAAAATCGAGTTTTGCATTTATAAATAATTTAGCCCAATCTTTATCTTTAGTTATAAATGGAGAAATCTCCTTCTTTTCTCCAGTTGTCATAGTCAACAGATCTCTAACTCTCATTTCCTTAAATTTTGGATCAATATTTTCAGTTTCATATTCTGGGAAAAAAGAAATTACTCGATCATTTAAGTTTAATTTTCCTTCTTCAATTGCTAAACCTATCGCAGTAGATGTAAAACTTTTACTCAATGAATGCAAAATATGAGGAAACTCACTAGAATATGGGGCCCACCATCCACTAGCTATTTTTTTTCCATCTTTTAAAATTATTAAACTATGAAGTTCATTTATTTTCTCTTCAATTGAGTTAATAAAGTTTAAAATTGATTCCGATTCTACTCCAACGGATTCCGGATAAACATCTTCAAAGTAATTTGAATATTCATTCTTTTGAATTATTTTTTGAGACACAACACTTGTGTATAAAAACAAAAAAAATAAACCGGGCAGCAATTTATTAAGGTATATTTTAACTTTCATAGCAATTATTTGATTCTTTTGATAAAAATATGTATTAATTTTGAATCTAAATGGATTTGTATAATGATTAAAGGCTTTTTATTTGATTTAGANGGAGTTTTTTACATTGATAATAGTTTAATTAAAGGTGCTAATGATGTAATTAATTGGTTTAGAGATAAGAAAATAATATTCAGATTCTTAACAAATAATACTACTCTGTCTCGAAAGGATTTAGGTATTAAATTAAATTTAATAGGACTTAAAATTAATGAGGATGAAATAATAAGCGCTAATTATGCTGGGGTATTATTACTTAAAAAATTAAATATAAAGAGTTGTAGACTAGTTTTGTCAGAAAAAGCGAAAGAGGATTATAAAATTTTTAAAATAGAAAAAGATAAACCAGAAGCAATTATTATTGGTGATATTGGAGATTTGTGGAATTACAATCTGATGAATGAGTTAATGAACCAGATTTTAAATGGTTCAAAATTAATNGCACTTCANAAAGGGCGATATTTTCAAAAGGGTCTTGGATTAACAATTGATAGTGGACCTTTTGTATCTGGACTTGAATATGCAACCCAAACAAATGCTATTGTAGTTGGAAAACCAGAAGCCACTTTTTTTAAACTCGCTTCAGAAAAATTTAATTTGAAATCAAATGAAATTGGAATGGTTGGAGATGATCTAAATAATGATATTTTAGGAGGGTTAAAAATGGGATATAAAACATTTTTGGTTAGAACTGGAAAGTTCAGAAAAAATATTTTTGAAAAATCAAATATTAATCCTGACTATTGTATTAATTCGATTTCTGATTTGCCTCGAGTTCTAGAATTAAAAAAATTAATTTAGTTATAAATGAATTATTCTTTAGGTGATCAAGTAAATTTATTAATATTGAGACAAACCGACCTTGGCTTTGTTGTCAAAATTGATCAAAACCATGAGGGGCTTTTATTTAATAATGAAATCCATCAAGTTTTATATAAAAATCAAGAATTAAAAGGATTTATAAAAAATATCAGAGTGGATGGTAAAATAGATGTTACTTTGAGACCACAGGGATATAGATATTCAATAGAGGATGATTGTGATAGAATTATTGAAAAATTAAAAATTAAAAGTATTTTATTATTGTCAGATAATAGTTCCCCTGAGGAGATAAAATCTCAGCTTGGAATGAGTAAAAAAGCTTTTAAAAAAGCTTTAGGGTTTTTATACAAAAGAAAAATTATTGAAATAAAAAAAGGTCAAATTGAACTAATTTAAAAACCAGTTTATATTGAAATTATTTTCTCCCAATCTACTTTGTCGTTGTGAGAGTGAGTAAATCCAATAGATCTCTCCTTTTTTATAGTTTCGGAATCTCTAAATGCAATTATATAAGTTTTACGCCATTTATCAGAATTATTTCCGCCTGAGCCATGAACTATTCTTTCATCATGGATAGTTATATCACCTCTTTTAACAGGTAAATAAACTAATTTATCATTTGGATTTGATTCGATAACAAGGGTATGAGAGTCGTCACGTTTTTCGTTTGATTTTTTTTCACTTTCAGAGTAAGATTTAGGCTTATGTTCTCTTAAATTTTTTTCATTNTTTGATCCAGGAATAACATGTAAACATCCNTTTACNATATCNGCATCAGAAAGNGCTAAAGAGAAAGTTGCAGTCCAAGTATTTTTTGTTTTTGGCCAATAACCTAGATCTTGNTGCATTGAAAATTCTGCCTCTTTTTTTGTAGGTTTTTTTGCNAAAAATTGNTCATAGTCCATATCNGGAATTCCAGANGGATAGAGTTGTTTTGAAATATTTTGAGCTACTTTAAAAAATATATTTTCTTTAAATGATGGCATGTATTTTCCTGGTAACATAGCATTAACTAATTGAAATTTTTCAAAAGGAGTACCATAGGGCTGCGACATATCACAAAAATCTTTCTTCATTCTTTTTTGTTCTTTGCCAGAAATAAAATGATCAAAGACAGGATCAATATTTAACATTTCTTTTTCGGTTAAAACATTTTTTAATACTAAATATCCTTGAGTATTAAATTGACTGATTTCTTTTTTAGTTAAAGAAAAATTGTAGCCATGTCTTTTTTTATTGTTTGATTTCATAAATTGAGAATTTACAATAATTTACCAAAGTTTTTTTGGATATATATTATTTTTTTTAAAATTTTCAATAGCAGTTTCAACATTTTTTTTGTCCTCTTTATATGTCACACCATACCATTTAGAGGTTGACATAAGTATTTTTATTTTTGAATTGGTGTTTTTTATTAAATAATCGACAACTGTAGGGATATAAAATTCAGATTTAGGATTTAAATGATTTGATGCTAAAAAAACTTCAAATAATTTTTCACAATATTTGAAAAAAATTGGTGTAAATCCAAAGAAGTTCATGGATACAATAGTGTTTTTATTCATTTCAAAATCTGCCCCGTTAGATTCCCTTCTTATAATTTTCTTTCCTCTTTTTTCAATATGAGTACGTTCAATTATACTTATTAAATCACCGTTATCGTTTGCTTCGCATTCTCCTCTTGAAACAAATCCATTTTCTGAAATTGTATTTTGAAGTTTATATCCAATCATATTAAAATTTAAGCTNTCAGGTTGAATTTTTTNTAAAGATCCAGCCATTAATTCGAATGCNTNATACCCGTAAAAATCATCTGCATTAATTACTGCAAAATTCTCTTTAATTAAGTGTTTAGCCAT
This sequence comes from Flavobacteriaceae bacterium TMED220, assembly GCA_002169155.2. Taxonomy (GTDB): domain Bacteria; phylum Bacteroidota; class Bacteroidia; order Flavobacteriales; family Flavobacteriaceae; genus TMED220. Next base: position 13,965 of record NHJR02000014.1, on the reverse strand, counting down.
TAAGATGGCGTGNCCTGTNCCCCANGGTTTTGTCCTTTTTNTTGTTTTATATTTATTAGGNATATAGTCTATTTCTTGATAAACATATTCTACCTTAATTAATCCAGAAAGTTTTTTATTAAAAATATTTATAAATTCTTTTTCAATATTTTTTCTTATNATAAAAATAATTTTATTAAACCCAGCTTTTATAGCGTCATAAATTGAAAAATCAAGAATNGTTTCANNNTTTTTAGTAACTGAATCGAGNTGTTTAAGTCCNCCATATCTACTNCCNATCCCAGCAGCAAGTATAATTAAAGTCAATTTTTTTTTTNTCATTTTAATTTACATATAATTCAGGACCATTTGANACATTNACTTCAAANGCATCAATAGCNCCCGCTTTTTTTAAGNTNGNGATAATTTGATTAANATTTNTTTTATTTGACAANACAGCTATACACCCGCCTCCNCCAGANCCAATTATNTTAGCACCAAATGCTCCAGATNTTAAGCTAGCATCAATCATTAAATCTATTTTTGGTGTTGTNATCTTNAAATTTTCCTTTAATAATTTGTGNTGATGATTCATAAGCTCACCAATAATTTGATTTTTAAAGTTTTTTTTTAGAAATTCTTTTTTTGCTTTNNNAGTAATTTTATAATTAATAATTGCAGCCTCTAAANAAGGTTGTAATTTTNCATCTAAAATTTTTAGATATAAATTAATTTTTTTNANGTCAATATTTTTTGGATCAAAATCTAAAANTTTTGATTTCACTTTATTAATTGCCTCCCAAGTTTTACTTTTTAAGGANGANAACATACCAAGAGTATCTTTTGANTCACCNGATACTCCAATTATTAAATAATTAATTGGTTNAGAAAAAANTTTTATTTTATCATTTAATGTATTCAAGAAAATAGTTTTACCATGGCTTATTGTGTATTGATCCATTTTACCTCCAGAGGATCCTTGTTCAATTACTTCAGTTTCATATGCNAATTTGGATAAAATTAATTTTGAAANNGGAATATTAATTTTATAAGCNAATATAAGAAATTGAATCCANGCGACTGTTAAAGCTGATGAACTNGATAGNCCAGCATTTATTGGNATATTNCCAGAAATATAAANATCATAACCATGNGTTANCTNNCAGTTATATCTCTTTAAAACTTTAAGNGCAAGTTTNAGATAATCTTCATTTTCAATATTTTCTAGAGGGTCATTTATATTAATTTTTTCAATTTCATTTAAATCTGTTTTATAAATCTTNAAAAAGTNAGAATTATTTTTATTAGCCTTAATTTCAATAAACNTGTCGATAGCACATGCTATAACAGGAAGATTTAAATAATCTTGATGATCACCAAAAAGACACACTCGCGCGGGTGCTTTTGAAATGATTTCAAATTTTTTTTTAGTCAAAACTAATTTTTATTATGAATACTATTTGAGGTATTTATATTTCTTTAGCGTATTTAATGATTAAATTTTTAGTTAATCTAATTCCTTCAAGAGCGCTAATGTTTCCACCCATCCCACTGTATTCAACTCCAATAAATCCTTTGTAGCCAGAGTCTTTAACTAATTTCATCATTTTTTTATAACTAAAAGTCATGTTTTCCCCTTTTTCATCAAAAACATGAGATTTGGCACTAACAGCTTTTGCGAAAGGAAGAATTTTTTTCATGCCATCATAACGATCATATAAAGTTTTGCATGCATCAGCAATTGTTAATGGTTTATCATTTTTATTTTTAGCATCTTTACCTCTAGCTCTTCCATATAATGTATTTCTAATTTCTGTATCAAATTCTAAACACCATCCACCGAAATCAGGNAGTGTTCCAAAATTTTCATGGTCAACCCCTTTAATTACTTCAACCAGCAGGTCAGCATCAGATGATAAATTATTATGATTTTCAACAATTACATTAATATTATAGTCTTTAGCATATTCACATAATTTACTTAAGTTTTCTATTGAACTTTTTTTCCATTCATCTTTATCAGTACTTCCATATAAATTAACTCTTACAGAGTGGCAATTCATTTCAGCTGCTGCATCAATCCATTTGTAATGATTTTCAATAGATTCAGTGCTTTCTTTTTTACCGGGTCTTGATAAATCACCTTCACCATCAATCATAAGTAAAACATTTTCCTGTCCAAATTCGTCAGCCTTTTTATTTGATTTATTAGCAAAATCTTTGGCTTCTTTTAGTCCAAAAGTAGATTTTTTTTGACCCCATCCACCAGGTTTATATAAAGTTGTCATATATTCAAGACCATCAAAACCTTCTTCTCTAGACACTTTTGCAAAATCGTAAACATCGATTTCACCGTTTAGTATTGGTCTAAATAATGAAAATTGAGCAAGAGAGAGTTTAAAAAAAATTGGGTCTGTTAATTTTATACTTCTAAATAAATCAGAATTAAAAAAAGGTAAAGTAACCAACCCTAGGCTTGATTTATTGATAAAGTTTCTTCTGTTCATAAATTAAAGTTTTTAGATTTCCCAGCCTTTTCTATATTCCCTTCCAACAAATTGATTTGCCTCTTCTAAGTTAGTTATTTTAATATTCTTTCCATCCCAAATTAATTTTTTTCTAGCAAAGAAATCAAATCTTCCTTTTGAATTTTGTTTTCTTAGCATATAACTTCTAATAGCAAGATTACCCATAAGAACAGTTTCTGTCATTGGACCAGCATAATCAAATGAAGATGTTAATTCCAGATGTTCTTTACTTTTAAAACCTGCTTTACATGCATCTACCCATTTTCTTTGATGACCATACTCAGGTTCAGAGTTTTTTTCAATTTCAGGACCAAATTCTGTAGTCCCATCATTAAGATATAACTTTGGTGTGAGAGGTGAACTATCATTAATATTTGTTGAAATTATACCCTTTTCGCCAATCATTAAAACGCCATTTCCACTTCCAGGCCCACCAATATCAGAGTTTGCTGGAATTATACTTGGATGGGGAGGGCGAATACCTCCATCTGTCCATGTCATTTCAATGGGTGATGGGTTTTTCTCCGTTGCATCAAAATGCAAAGTAATTAGTGATGAAGGAGGACACCCCTCTGGAATATATTCAGGAGTCCACATTTTGGTAAAAACACTTCCAACACTACATTCAGCGTCTTTAGGATATTTCAAACCTAAAGTTCTAAAAGGAATATCAATTAAATGACACCCAACATCCCCTAAAGCTCCAGTACCATAGTCCCACCAACCTCTCCAATTAAACGGATGCATGTTTGGAGTAAATGGTTTTTCTTTTGCAGGGCCTAACCATAGGTCCCAATTTAGAGCCTCTGGTTTCATAGATTCGTTGGGTTTTGGCATTTGTATTCCTTGAGGCCAAACTGGGCGGTTAGTCCAAACCTGTACTTTGGTAATTTTACCAACTACTTTAGAATCAACCCACTTTTGTACCATATTTAGAAGAGGATTTGAACCTCCCTGATTTCCCATTTGAGTGACCACCTTTTTTTCTCTAGCTAATTCAGTCAATAATCTGGCTTCTCTAATGTTGTGGGTAATAGGTTTTTGAACATAAACATGTTTATTGAGATTCATTGCATAAACTGCTGCAGGTGCGTGCACATGGTCTGGAGTAGATATTGTAACGGCATCAATATCTTTTTCTTTATCCAACATTCTTCTAAAATCCTCATAAAGTTTTGCTTTTGGGAACTTTTTTACTGTTTTTGATGCTGTTCCAGAGAAATCAACATCACATAATGCGACTACTCGTTCCCTTCCATTAACAGAAGCATTAATTATGTCACTGTTACCTTTTCCACCGGATCCAATTGCAGCTAGATTTAACTGGTCACTNGGGGCTAAATATCCTTTACCTCCAAGGACATTTCTGGGGACTATAAAAATTGAGGAGGCAGCAATACTTTTTTTAATAAAGTTTCTTCTGGAAGAATATTCTGTTCGATTTCTTTTTTTGCCGTTCATTATAATTTATATTTAGAATTGAAATTTAAAAAAATATTAAGTTGCAAAAAAAATAACTGAGCTTTTTTTTTTAAATAAAACATAAAATAATATATGTTAAAATTTAAAATAATTATCATAATACTTTCTTTTGCTCCATTTATTTCTGCTCAGAAAAATACAGGAGAAAGGGCAAAATGGTTCGTAAATGATAGATTGGGAATGTTTATTCATTGGGGTGTATATAGCTCTGCTGAGGGTGTATGGAAGGGTGAAGAGCTAAGAAATAATAATCAATATGCTGAATGGATACAGTATAGGAATAGAATTTCCAAGTCTGAATATTTAACTCTCTTAGATCGATTTGATTGGGAATCAATAGATCCTGAGAAATGGGTAATTCTTGCAAAGGAATCGGGAATGAAATATATAACTCTAACTGCTAAACATCATGACGGTTTTGCTCTTTGGGAAAGCCAATCAAGTGATTATAATATTTACAATAAATCAAATAAAGACAGAGATATTGTAAAAGAATTAGCGGATGCTTGTAAAAAGCATGGATTAAAAATCGGATTGTATTATTCTCATTGGATAGATTGGGAGGATGANAGATCATGGGATCATACTAAAGAAGTATATGGAATAGATTATAAAAATTATGATAGATATTGGCAAGAAAAAGTGATTCCTCAAATGACAGAATTATTAACTAATTATGGTGAAATTTCAATCATTTGGTTTGATATGTGGATTCATCATTCAAGAACTATAGTCAGTAAACAACAATTATTCCAGCTTAAAAATTTAATAAGAAAACTTCAACCAAATTGTTTAATTAATTCCAGATTAGGTCTTTCTATAGAAGAAGATAAGGATGTTGATTTTAGAACTCTTGGTGATAATCAATTAGGAAAAGAAAAATATGAATATCCATGGCAAACCCCAGCCACCATTGCTCATTCTTGGGGATACAATTCAAGACAGGATAAATGGAAATCCACTTCAACTATCTTAAAATCGCTGATTGGAAATGTTAGCCTTAANGGTAATTTAATGCTTAACATTGGACCAAGAGCNGATGGTAGTCTACCATATGAGGCTTTATCTCGACTGAATGACTTGGGTGATTGGCTCAAAAAAAATGGGAATTCAATTTACGGAAGTGAAGCGTTTGATTTAAGAACAAATCTTCATGATTGGGGGACTTTAACCTACAAAGAAATTAATCCTAATAAACATTATATTTTTTTACATGTATTTAATTGGCCATTAAAAAGATTACTTAAATTAACAGGAATAAGATCTAAACCAAAGAAAATATTTTCATTATCTGATACAGAAAATAAATCTTTAAATTTTAAACATAAAAGTGTATTGACAGAAATAAACCTTCCAAAGAATCCATTTGACAAATATATATCTGTTATTGTTTTGGAATATGACAAAAAACCTGTTGCATATAAGGGGTTAGTGGCTGAAAGCAGCGAAGGCGGATATTCATTAAATCTTGAAAATTATAATTATATAAATGGAGATGGTAAAATCAATGAAGCAAAAAAATACGGAACAATACCAAAAAATATTTTAGTCCAAAAAAAACAAATATTGAAATGGAAAATTTTTATAAGTGAACCAGGTGAATATTCAGTTGATAGCTCATATAGTTTTCAAGATGATAAAGACGGAGGAAATACTAAGTTTGAAATTAACGATACTAAATTAAAGCAAAAATTTAAATCTACGGGGAAAACAGTTGGTGAGCCTCTTCAGGACTGGNTTATTGATAATTACAAGTCTAATAAATTAGGATCTTTTAAGATAAATAAAACGGGTATATATGAGGTAACCCTATCTTTAGAATCAAAAAAGGATCCAGTAAAATGGCAATGGCTTTGGATTGAATCAAAAAAATAAATATTCTTAGGGTAGTTTTAGCCTTTCAATTGAATATAGCTCTGGGCCTCCGCCTCTATTTCCACTTCCTGAAACTGTGTAAACAAAGTTTTCAATAATACAAAAACCGGTACCGTGCCTTCCTTCAATCATAAATGGCCAATTTCTCCATTCTAGTTTACTATAATGAAAAGCTTCAACTTCATTGTGAGCTTTTACTTGAGTTATACTTTCACCTCCTCCCAAAATAATTTCATTCTTCCATACAAATCCTCCATTTCCAGCTCTTTTTGTTGGGATTTCATAATTTGGAGAAAAAGGCAACCATTTTTTAGTTTCGAAATCATAAATATTACCATAATTATTTGTCAAGTCTAATGATTTATTATGCCTAAAACATGTATTTCTTCCAGCAAAAGCATATAATTTACTATTTAAAGTTAAAGCTTGGAAATGATCTCTTTTATCTGGGGCATCCTCAAGTTTTTCCCATTTACCAGTTGATATATCATAAGAATCAAACCAAGACTGAAACCCGTCCATATGGCCATTAGTTAGTCCTCCTAGCATGTAAATCTTATTTTTATGAAAAGTTAATCCTGCAGCCCCCCTTTTTCTATTTTTAGGTATAGAATCTCCAAATACATAAATATCTTTATCAGGGTAATAAATTAAAATTCTATCAACTGCTTTTTCATTTGGAAAAGGACCAGTCAATGCTCCAATNATATANACNGCGTCANNAATTACTAATGGNTGNAAGTGNTGAATTTCAATAGGAGGNTTAGATTTTTGTGTCCATGTTTTTGTATTAATATCAAACTCATCTGTAGGATTTATTCTTCTTCCGCCTATTAGGTAAATTTTATTTTTATAAGCAAAAACCCCTGCTTCAGATCTAGCAGTTGGTTTACCTTTCACTTGAATTGATTCCCATTCCCATTGAGAGTTTAATTGAAAAGAGAAAAGTGAACAAAAAAATAATATATATAAATTTTTTTTAAACAAAATATTTTAAAACTAAATTGATACAATTTTCAAATTTAACTATATAATATCTAAAATTATTAATTTATTATATTAGTTAATAATTTAATTTCAAGTGAAAAAAGTATTTTTTACATCCNCTATTATTATTTTGATTTTTTCAATCTTTTCAATTTCCCAATTTTTCAAAAACTCANATTTTAATAAGTANTATATTATTTCAAAATCAGAATATTATAATAAAGTTTATGCTTCTTGGTTAGGACANATTATTGGTAATATATATGGCCTTCCACATGAATGTCAATATGTGGATGAGCCAAGACCTGAAAATTTTGGNAAAATGTCTTATGAANAAAATCANTTACAGCTTATGAAAGAGGTAAATGGATCTTTTTCAGATGATGACACTGATATTGAGTATATGTATTTGCTTCAAATGGAAAAACATGGAATTGAGCCATCTTATTATCAGTTGGCAGAGGCATGGCAATATCATGTAAGNGAAAGAGTTTGGCTCGCAAATAGGGCNGCCATAGGGGCAATGAAAATTGGCTTNACTCCNCCATTAACTGGGGCAAAGAATAGAAATCCCCATTGGTTTCAAATCGACCCTCAATTAGTAAACGAGATATGGGCCTTAACATCACCTGGTATGATTGATTACGCATGTGAAAAGTCTGCTTGGGCTGCAAAAATCACCAATGATGATTGGGGAATTGAACCTACAATTCATTATGCAGCTATGTATTCATCTGCTTTTTTTGAAAAAGACATAAAAAAATTAATTTCGATAGGGCTTGATCATATACCTGAAAATGGAGTTTTTTACAATACAGTAAAAGAGGTAATTAATATTTATAATAAATATCCTGAGATTAGGGATTGGAAAAAAGCCAGAAAAGAATTATCTGACAGATTTTATATTAATGAACCAGAAATGACNAAAACAATGTGGAATGCTAATTTAAACGGCGCTTGTGGTATTTTAGCTCTTTTATATGGCGACGGAGATTTCATAAAAACACTTGATATAGCTGCGGGNTTGGGTTTTGATGCTGATAACCAAACAGCAACAATGTCTGGATTATTGGGTATTATTTANGGTNTAGATGGGCTACCTGAAAAATTCCTTTTCCCNTTTAAAGATAAAATGTGGGACAAACCTTTTAATGATTTTTATAAAAATGTTTCTCGNTATGATTTACCTGATATAAAAATTTCAGAAATGACAAAAAAAACTGTTGAACAAGCAGAAAAGATTATAATATCTAANGGGGGTGAAATTTATGAAGAGGACGGAGAAGTTTTTTACAAAATAAATAGAAATTCTAATTTTAGTCCTAAACTAGAAATTTCAGTTGAACCAAATCCAATTTTCCAGCTAGGGGTTCCATTTAAATATAAACTTTATACATCTTATGATAATAATGATGTTGAATGGGAAATATATAGTCAGACACTTCCTAATGGGATAAAATTTAAAGACGGTACTTTTTTTGGTACCCCAGAGGTTACAGGGAGTTTTAAAATTGGTGTTAATTTAAGGCGGGGTGAGCAAGAAGTTTTTAAAGAAATAAATTTAACTGTTTTTGAAAAAAATATTGCACTGGAGGCTGATAAAATTATTGCATATGTACGAAAAACAGATACTGTTTTAAGAGATAAGATGTGGATTACTGTTGGAAAGAAAATTTTTTCAAATGATGTTTCAATAATTAATGATGGAATACATAAAGGAGATAATTCCGTTTTTTACAGTATCAATGACTCCAATAAATCTTTTGTAGATTATTANGGATATGAATGGNAAAATNCAAAATTAATNGGNAATATAGTTTTTAGAACTGGTAGTGTGGAAGAAAATGGAGGATGGTTTAAAAATATTGAGATCGAATATATAAATAACAAAGGGGATTGGATTAAATTAAATGATGGGTTTAGTATAAGTCCTGAATTTGATTATTCAAATTCAGCATTAAATAAATCACATTTTGTGGATTATTTGATTAACTTTAGTCCAATTAACACTAAAGGAATTAGAATAACTGGTTTTGCTGGTGGGGGGGACCATTGGCATGAATTGAGTAAAAATTCGTACTTTACAAGTATAACTGAACTAGAAATATATCCACCGCTTTAGAACTAAAAAATGAAATTTATAAAATTCACTTTCTTTTCACTTGTATTTTTATTTTTTATAACTCAATGTAAAACTAATAGTAATTCAATTCAAAAACCCAATATAGTTATCATTATGTCAGATGATATGGGCTTCTCTGATTTATCTTGCTACGGGGGGGAGATACCAACTCCTAACATTGATAATTTAGCAATGAATGGGCTTCGATTTACTCAATTTTATAATACAGCTAGGTGTTGTCCTACAAGGGCTTCATTATTGACAGGACTTTATTCTCACCAAGCAGGAATTGGACAAATGGTGAGCGATAGAGGTACTCCAGCTTTTAAAGGCGATTTAAGTAAAAATGCTGTAACTATAGCAGAGGTATTAAAAATGGTAGGATACTCAACTTATTTGTCAGGTAAATGGCACATAACGCCATATGATGATTCCCCATCGGGTATTGAAAATCCAGATAAAACAAATTGGCCAATACAAAGAGGATTTGATAAATTTTTTGGAATGATTTCTGGTGCAGGTAGTTTTTTTGATCCAAGATCTTTGGCAATTGATAATGAATACATTCCTCCCTCAGAGGACTTCTATTTTACAGATAATGTTTCAGAAAATGCTGTCAAATTTATTAATCAAAACTCTAAAGAAGATCCATTTTTTATGTATGTCTCATANACAGCACCTCATTGGCCTCTTCATGCTTTGCCTGATGATATTATTAAATATAAAGGTAAATATGATAAAGGGTGGGATAGAGTTAGAAAAGAAAGAATTGATAGAATGAGGGNAATGGGATTAATAAAAAAAGAGTGGCAGCTCTCTCCTAGAGATTCAAATGTAAAAGATTGGGAATCTGAAATTGAGGATAGAGAATGGGAAATAAGAAATATGGAAGTTTATGCCGCAATGATTGATAGAATGGATTATGGGATTGGACAAATAATTAATAAGCTAAAAGAGGGGGGNTTTTATGAAAATACATTNATTTTTTACTTACAAGATAATGGTGCTTGTTCAGAAGAATTGGACTGGATTTCCGAAAGAAAAGAATTAGAAGGAGTTCAGAGTCCAATGGATCCGTTGGAAATTCAAACTCAAATGATTCCATTGAAAACAAGAGAAGGAATTCCTGTAAAAGTGATGAAAAAATCATTGGCAGGAGGTCCTGAAAGTTATTCAGCTTATGGNCCGTCCTGGGCAAATGCAAGNAATACACCATTTAGGGAATACAAGCATTTTGTTCATGAAGGAGGAATAGCTTCTCCTTTGGTTGTTCATTGGCCAAATAGTATAAAGGGTAAAGGGGATTTTAGGCATGAACCCTCTCATTTAATTGATATTATGGCAACTTGTATTGAAGTTTCTGGAGCCAGATATCCAAAAATATTTAATGGTAATCAAATAATTCCTCTTGAAGGGTTAAGTTTAACTCCAGTATTTGAAAACAAGAGTTTAAAAAGGGAAGCATTATATTGGGAGCACGAAGGGAATAGAGCCGTTAGGATGGGTAAATGGAAGTTAGTTTCAAAAGCAATTAAAAATAATTGGGCTGCTTGGGATAAAGTAGATAATTTAGAGACTGATCAATGGGAATTATTTGACATGGAAAAAGATAGGACAGAACTTAACAATTTATCTGAAGAATATCCTGAAAAAGTAAAAAAAATGGCCTTGATGTGGGACTCATGGGCAAAAAAAACGGGAGCTTTACCTAGACCAGATTAATTTAANTTATATTAAAATAAACATTNTTGAAAAAGGTTTTTTAAATNAGTTATTTAATCAGATTTTTATTTTTTACTTTGAAAAATCACTAATTCTTAATTATTTCAAATCATTAATCATGAAAAAAATTTCAATATTGATATTTCTATTTTTTGCTTCAAATTATATTTTTTCTCAAGAAAATTCAAAACCNAATGTAGTTTTAATTATGGTTGATGATTTAGCATATGAATGTATAAATATTAATGGTGGTGATTATAAGACGCCTAATCTTAACAAGCTTGCTTTAAATGGAATTCGATTCGAAAATTGCCATTCTCAACCAATTTGTACCCCATCAAGAGTAAGAATCATGACAGGCAAAACTAACAAGAAAAATTATTTAAACTTTGGTGTTNTGGATAAGAAAGAAACAGTCTTTAGTCAACTACTTAAGGAAAATGGTTACAAGACACTGATTGCAGGTAAATGGCAATTACAATTAGACAAATCACCTGATATCCCCAANCACTTTGGATTTGATGAATATATTTTATGGCAAGTAAAAACTAGAGGGAGAGACTCAACAGGAAGAGATAAAAGGTATGTAAATCCAGAGCTTGAAATAAATGGTAGAAAATATGAGAAAAATGAAGGTGCTTATTCTACTGATTTAATTGTTGACTATATAAATGACTTCATGATTAGAAATAAAGAACAACCTTTTTTGGTTTACTATCCTATGATTTTAACTCATTGCCCTTTCGATATAACACCCCATTCAAATGATTGGGATCCAACTGATATGGGTTCTGAAACTTACAAGGGAGATGCAAAATATTTTTCAGATATGGTNTCCTACATGGATTACTCTATTGGCAGAATAGTAAAGCAAATAGATGATCTAAAACTTAGGGAAGAGACTTTGATTATTTTCACCTCTGATAATGGTAATGATTCTCCAATTATATCAAATACCATAAATGGTGAAATGCCTTGGGGAAAAGGGAAAACAACCGATAATGGTACCCATGCTCCCTTAATTGTTTCACTAAAGGGGAAAGTAAAAGAGGGATCTGTGAGCAAAAGACTTGTTGACTTCAGTGATTTTTTACCAACTATATGTGAATTTACTGGTACTNAGATTCCTGAGAATAGTAATATTGATGGGATAAGTTTTTTGCCTCAAATTCTTGGATCAAAAAAATCAAAAAAGAAATTTATTTATACTTGGTATTTTCCAAGGCCNTACAAAGAAGGAAAAGATAATAAACCAATTGAATGGACTAGAAATGAAAATTTCAAATTGTATGGTAATGGAAATTTTTTTAATGTAAAAAAGGATTTTTATGAACAAAAACCACTAAGTATTGATAAACTTAATAGTATTCAGAAGGAAAATTATAATGAACTCAAAAAAGGATTAAAATCATATAAAAAAATTAAATGGGAAAAATCCATCTAGTTTGGAGTTGAATCGAAATTGACCTAAATAATTTAAAAAGTTTAAGCTTTNACTTNAATATTTAAATATAAAGTTTCATAAGTNTAATGAGGAGTCAATTCATTTTTTGAATTTTAGCTTTTTTAANAANTTAAAATTNACAAAATGAAAAAATTATTTTTTACCATAGCATTAGCANCAACTTTTTTAACCGCTAATGCACAGAATGTTTATTGGTCATGTTATGCAATGAAAGTTGAGGATCCTGAAGGATTTGTAAAAGCTTTTGATGCTTTTATGGCTACAGAGTCTGGTAAGTCCTTACCTGGAGTGGGGCTTTCTCAAATTCAATTTAATAATACGATTAACGATGCTACTCATCAATTATGTTTTTTTTCACCAAATCCAGATGACCTTCAAGTCCTTTCAAAATTTAATAATGCGGAAGCTGCATTATTACAAATGTTTGCAAAAGAAAATGTTAAAATGGAACAAAGCATTCTTGGGAACAGTCTTGTTTTTGATGTAAGTAAGGTGGATTTAAATTTTACTGTTTCATACGCAATTGATGTGGAGGATCCAATCGCGTATGGGGAAGCTTTTATGGAATTTCATAAGGCTGTATCAAAAATGTTTGATGGAGATATTCAACTTCATGAGGCTATAGCAGGTCAAAATTCTGGCGATACACATTATATGAATGCTAGCGCTAAGTCAATGGGAGATTGGTTTAAGGGGAAAGAAAAAATATTTTCTTCAAAAGCATTTCAAACATTTGCTACTAAGGTAAGACCTATATCAAATATTACTAATTCAGTGGGTTGGACTCAAGTTAAATTATGGAATGCTAATTAATTTTAATATTTTATGAATTAAAAAAATCCTGCTTTTTGAAGCAGGATTTTTTTTTATAAAAAAACACTAAATTTAATCACATTATGATAAGAATATTATTTTTAGCATTATCTATAAGTTTTAGCTTCGCTCAGGACAAACCCAATATAATTTTGATTATGGCTGATGATTTAAGTTATGAATCTATTTCAGTTAATGGAGGGGAATCATATAGTACTCCTAATATTGATAAACTTGCTTCAAGTGGTATTAGATTCACAAATTGTCATTCTGAACCAATTTGCACTCCCTCACGAGTTAGAATAATGACAGGTAAAACTGGTAAAAAAAATTATTTAGATTTTGGTGTTTTAGATAAACAAGAAATTGTTTTCAGTCAACTATTAAAAAAAAACGAATATAAAACACTAATTGCAGGGAAATGGCAATTGGGGAAAGAGNAAGATTTNCCTCAATATTTTGGTTTTGATGAACATATTTTGTGGCAACATAAGCTAAGTAGNACAGATTCACTTGGACATGANACTAGATATCCTAATCCNGTCCTTGANGTNAATGGAGAGAATAAGAAATTNAAAAATGGGTCTTTCGGGTCNAGATGTAATAGTTGATTATATAAATNATTTTGTNAATAAAAATAAAGATGAAAAATTTCTTGTCTATTANCCAATGCTATTAACTCATTGTCCATTNGTNCCTACTCCTGANTCNNNTGATTTTNACCCAGAAGATAATGGAAGTAAAATATANANGGGTAATNCAAAGTATTTTGGNGANATGGTNAGTTATATGGATAAAATGGTAGGNANAATNTTTGACAATCTTAAAAAACAAAATTTACTTGAAAANACATTAATTATTTTTACTTCTGACAATGGNAATGATGCTCCAATAGTTTCATTNAACTCTGAAGGCAAAGTTTTGTGGGGGAAAGGGCAAACTACAGACAATGGAACTCATGTCCCTCTAATCATTTCATGGAAAGATAAAAT
>NHJR02000013.1 GCA_002169155.2 Flavobacteriaceae bacterium TMED220 | reverse complement strand
CCACATAAAGAAAAAACTGAAATAGATCAATGGATTCTTTCCGAGTTAAATCTTTTAATAGAAAATGTAGATAATGCATTTAATGATTATGACCCAACAAAGGCATGCAGATCAATTTCAGAATTTGTTCAAGAACTTCTATCGAATTGGTATGTGAGACTATCTAGAAGAAGGTTTTGGAAAGGTGATTACGAAAAAGATAAAATTTCGGGTTACCAAACGCTATTTGAATGCCTTTTAACAATTAGTAAACTTTGTTCACCAATTGCTCCATTTTACTCAGATAATCTTTATAGAGATTTGTGCTCAAATACTGGTTTTGAAAAATTTGAATCTGTTCATTTGAGTGATTTTCCTAAACCAAAAACAAAATTGAGAAATTTAAATTTAGAAAAAAGCATGAAAAATGCAAGAATTATTTCTTCCCTTGCTTTATCCTTAAGAAAAAAAGAAAGAATCAAGGTAAGGCAGCCGTTAAATAAAATTCTTGTTACAATTTTATCTGAATCAGAAAAAAAATCAATTTTAAAAGTTAAAAAATTAATTTTATCTGAAATCAATGTTAAAGAAATTGAATTTATTGATAACACCAATAACTTATTGCAAAAAGAAATTAAACCAAATTACAAATTACTAGGCCCTAAGTTTGGGAAAAAACTTCAAAAGGTTAGTTCAATCATAGAAAATTTCACACCTGAAAAAATTCATGAACTAGAGAAAAATGAAATTTTAAAAATTAAAATTGATAATGAATACATCCCTATAAAACTATCTGATGTAAATATTATTTCAAAAGATATTGATGGGTGGACAGTTGCAAAAAACTCAGGATTTACTGTGGCTCTTGATATAAAAATCAATCAAAACTTAATTAATGAAGGTGTTTCCAGAGAATTAATTAATCGAATTCAAAATTTTAGAAAAGATGCTGAACTTGAGGTTACAGATAAAATTATTATATATTTGAAAAATAATAAAAAATTAAAGCCTGTTTTAGATGAACATCTAGATTATATTAAAGCTGAAACATTATCAATTGATATTCATTTGAAAGAAGATTTATCTGAAGGCTCNCTTGTTGAATTTGATGATATAAATACTAGAATTTTAATTAAAAAAGTTTGATATGGTNAAAAATAATTACANTTCAAAAGAACTGTCTGAATTTAAAAAATTAATAGAAGATAAAATCTCTATTGCTNAAAAAGATCTCTCCCTTTTAAAGAGCTCATACAAAAATGATGGNAATAATGGAACAGACGATACCTCTCCAACATTTAAAGCCTTTGAAGAAGGCTCTGAAACTATGTCAAAAGAAGCTAATACTCAATTAGCAATTCGTCAAGAAAAATTTATTCGTGATCTAAAAAGTGCACTAGTAAGAATTGAAAATAATACATATGGAATATGTCGAGTAACTGGAAAACTCATTCAAAAAGAACGCTTAATGCTAGTCCCGCATGCAACATTAAGTATAGAGGCAAAAAATATTCAAAAATAATTTTCTCTCTCTTTATTTCTATTATTTTTTTTAATTTTTCAACAGGTCAGAANATTATTAACAAGAAATGGGANNGTAAATTAGTTGATAAATTAATTTTAAAGGCCCCTTTTTCAAATAGCATAAGCTTGATTAATGGTGATAATAATTTCATTGAGATTTTCATGAATCTCTCGGGTGAATATTCGTCTCATTTTATATTAAGCTCAAAAATTGAAGAAAAAAATCTCTATATACAAGAGATATTAAGTCCAGCAATTTCTCTACCAAATGATAAGCTAAGTGTTCATAAAGTCCATTCATCAAATATTAAAGTTAAAATTCCCAAATTTGTAGAAATTTTTTTTGAAATTGAAAACGCTGANTTAGATTTAATTGGGACGTANAAATTTATTTCTATCCTCCAGAAAAAAGGTAAAATTTTTTTAAAAACTAAATCAAANTTTACTAAAATTACTACAGATAAAGCCGATCTNTATNTAATTAATAAGATGGCTAAAGATTCTTCAAATATTAATTTTGAAACTAAAACCGGTAAGATATTTTATGATTATTAATAATAAATTAAATTTGTAAAATTGATTTAATAAANAATGAGATCAGTTAATAGTAAGTTATCAGGCTGGAAAGTTTTCATAATCATACTTTTTATTCTGTTTTTTGATCAATGTTCTAAAATATACATNAAAATGAACTTTCCTTTATCAATATATGGTTCAGATCCAATTATTGATTGGGGATTTTTTAAACTTTTATTTATCGAAAACAAAGGAATGGCATGGGGAACTAAGTTTAATGATTTCATTCCATTTATATCNGAAGAAAATGGTAAATTATTTTTAACTCTTTTAAGAGTTGTTGCTATTTTCTTCATCAGTAATTGGCTTATTAAAACAATAAAATCAAACTCTTCAAGCCTTAAAGTTTTNGCTTTATCATTAATTCTAGCNGGNGCAATTGGTAATATAATTGATTCTATATTTTATGGNGTTATATTTACTCATAGCTATGGACAAATTGCAGAAATTTTTCCTGAAAAAGGGTATGCTCCTTTCCTTTTTGGCCATGTTGTTGATATGCTTCAATTTCCCCTTGTTAGTTGGGAATGGCCTAATTGGATTCCTTACATAGGAGGAAATAATTTCACTTTCTTTAANTATGTATTTAATATAGCCGACACTTCTATAAGCACNGGAGTAGGAATTCTTCTTTTTTTCAATAAGAAACTTTTTAACTAAAAGAATAAATTTTATCTGGAGTAACACAATAGTTTAAATTTACATCTAATGTGTCGTTATTAATTTTTTTTTCTGGTGGAAAAAATGACACTCCAATCTTGATACATTCAGAAGTGCAGTTTTTTAAAAACCTATCATAATAGCCTTTCCCATATCCAACTCTGTTCCCCTCAAGGTCAAAGGCTAGTAATGGGACAAAAACAATATCGATTTTTTTTGGATTAAAAATAATTCCATCTATTGGTTCAGGTATTCCAAGTTTACTAATTTTTAATTTTGTTTCATCAGTCAAAAGAAAACTCTCTAAACTATCTCCTCCTTTTTTAATTTTTGGAATTATAACAAGTTTGTCTTTCCCATAAAGAATTGATAATAGATATTTAGTTTCAACCTCATTTAATTTTTTTGATGAAATAAACAGGTGAAAATATTTTTTGCCCCAAATTGGTAATTCTAAACATTTATTGGCAATTGATATACTTTTTTCTTGTATAAAATTTTCAGAAAAATTTCTCCTTANCTTTTGATATTTTTTTCTTANAACTAATTTGTTCATTTTTCAGAATTGATGTAACAAAGAAAATAATTATTTTCGTTCAAGGAAAATTAATTGNAAGTTTGAATTAATAAAAAATGAATGACTTCAAAGTCTTTTTAAAATCTTTAACAATCTCACCAGGGGTTTATCAATTTTATAATAATAAAAAAGAAATAATTTATGTGGGGAAAGCTAAAAATCTTAAAAAAAGAGTTTCATCATATTTCAATAAAAACCACACCAACAATAAAACCAGAATTTTAGTAAAAAATATTTTTAAAATTGAATATATAGTAGTCAATTCAGAAATGGATGCTTTATTATTAGAAAACAGTTTAATAAAAAAATATAAACCAAGGTATAATGTATTACTCAAAGATGATAAAACTTTCCCATGGATTTGTNTAAAAAAAAATCCTTTCCCAAAGGTTTTCCCNACANGAAAAGTTATTAAAGATGGATCTATATATTTTGGCCCATATCCAAATGTTAAAACTGTTTANACNCTTTTAGANCTTATAAAAGAAATATANCCATTTNTAAATCANGAACTAAACCACCTAATGAAAATNAATGATTANTCTAAGTTGAAACAAATTTACGAGGAAAATAAAATTTCTATNAAGAATCTTATTAATGGGAACTTTAAACCCTCNATTGAAAAACTTAANAATCNAATGAAANNTCATTCTATGAAAATGGAATTTGAAGAAGCCCAAAAAATAAAAGAGAAATTNGATTCCTTAAAAAATTATCAATCAAAATCTACAGTAGTTAGTTCTAAAATCACAAATGTTGATGTGTTTTCTATAATAACTGACGAAAACTATGGATATATTAATTTTTTTCAAGTANCCTTTGGTTCAATAATTAGGTCACGTACAATTGAAATCAAAAAAAGATTAGATGAAACAGATAAAGAATTACTATCGCTTGCAATAGTTGAATTAAGACAATTATTTAATTCTAACTCAAAAGAAATTTANNTACCTTTTAAAATTAATCTAGGTTTAAACATAAAAGTAACTGTTCCAAAATCAGGTGATAAAAAAAACCTTTTAAACCTTTCTGAAAGAAATGCAAAGTATTTTAGGATGGAAAAATTTAAACAAATCCAAATTATAGATCCCGAAAGACACACCTCAAGAATAATGAATCAGATAAAAACTGATCTTAAATTAGTCCAAGAACCANGATTAATTGAATGTTTTGATAACTCTAATTTACAAGGNTCAAATCCAGTAGCTGCTTGTGTNGTGTTTAAAAATGGTAANCCAAGTAAAAAAGATTATAGGCATTATAATATCAAAAATGTAAAAGGGCCTGATGATTTTGCTTCTATGGAGGAAGTCGTTTTTAGAAGATATAAAAGACTTGTTGATGAAAATTGTGAATTACCGCAATTAATAATAATTGATGGTGGAAAAGGACAAATTTCATCTACCATGAAGAGCCTAGAAAAACTTAAATTGAAAAATAAAATTTCTGTAATTGGGATTGCAAAACGTTTAGAAGAAATCTTTTTCCCAGGTGATCCTACCCCTATATATCTTGATAAAAGATCTGAATCACTAAAAATAATTCAACATTTAAGGAATGAAGCACATAGGTTTAGCCTNGCATTTCATAAAAATAAAAGGAGTAAAAACGCTTTAAATTCAAAACTTGANAATATTAAAGGTATTGGCCCTAAGAATAAGATCTTATTACTAAATCATTTCAGATCTTTTAAGCGAATTAAAGCTGCCTCACTAAGTGAAATCTCAATTATTCTGGGCCCAAAAAGAGGAAATAAACTTTTTGACACATTAAAAAATATTGACTAAATCATTAATAGTTTTATAACATATATTTAATTAAAAAAATGTAAAATTCTTTTATCTTTGTATTGAAGCTTATGCGTTTTAAATATCTAATATTGTTATTATGCTTTGTTTTAAGCTTTTCTGACCTTTTCAGTCAAAAAATTATTTCTGATTCTATTCCTGAAAACCNAATAAGTTTAAACGCTTTCAAAAATGGAGAATGGTTTGAATTTAGAGTTTATTATGGTGTTTTTAATACNAGTTATATTTCTTTGAAGATAGACGCAGACACTATAAACTCTAGACCTGTATTCCATGCTCAAGGGTATGGGAAAACAGTGGGTCTAGCAAGGTTATTTTTTAAAGTTGAAGACTATTATGAAAGTTTTTTTGATCAAAAAAATGGACTCCCNTACCGGTTTATAAGAAATATAAATGAAGGAGGATATACTAAAAACAATGAGATTTATTTCAATCATGAAAAAAGNATAGCAAGAGTACATGATAAAAAAAATAATACTAAAAATGATTATCCCATTAAAAAAAATGTACAAGACTTAATTTCCGCGTATTATTATTTAAGGAGTTTTTATGATACATCTAAAATAAAAATTAATCAAACTATTGGTTTGAATATGTTCTTTGACAATGAAAATTATTTATTTAAACTTAAATTTTTAGGTAAAGAAATTTTAGAAACTAAATTTGGAGATGTTGAGTGTCTTAAATTTAGACCTTACGTCCAAAGCGGAAGAGTATTTAAAGAACAAGAAAGTGTTANTCTATGGATATCCAATGATAAAAATAAGCTGCCTGTAAGACTTCAAGCTGACTTAGCAGTTGGATCAATAAAATGTGATCTTGAAAATTTTAAAAACCTTAATAATCCATTTAATATACAATTAAGGGATGAATAATTTTAAATTTTTAATTACATTTTTAATTTTAACAGTTCTTTCTCAATCTATATCCTCTTGTAAGAAATCTGATAAACTCGAAAATAAAGTCATTAAAGATAAAATTATTGATTTACCTCCAAATATGAAATATGGATTTAATTTAAATGATTTTATTGTTAAAAAAAAGAAAATCAAACGCGGTGATACTTTTGGATCTATTTTAGAAGAAAACTTTATAGATTACCCTGAAGTACACAAAATATTGCAAAAAATTAAAACACAAGTTTCTGTAAAAAAACTTCAAATTGGTAAACCTTATACTCTACTATTTTCAAAAGATAGTATAAAAGCTCCTAAGATTTTTATTTATCAAAAAGATATTCAAGGCTATACAATTGTTCAATTAAGAGACAGTATTTATGGATTAAAAAAAAATAAGCCTGTTAGAACAGTTCAAATGGAAGCCTCGGGTACAATAGAAAGTTCTCTCTACCAAACTATGCTTGATAATGGATACAATGAAGCTTTGACTTATTATCTTTCCGATATCTATGCCTGGACCATAGATTTTTTTAGGCTACAAAAAGGTGATCGTTTTAAAATAATTTATACTGAAAAATTTGTTGATGACACTATTTCAATAGGGATTAAAAAAATTAAAGCCGCTTCTTTTGAACATAAAGGACAAATCATAGAAGCATATGAATTCCAAACTGATAGCACTAAAGGAATAATTGATTATTTCGATCAGTNTGCTAAAAATTTNAGGAGAGCTTTTNTAAANGCCCCTGTTTCATTTGGTAGAGTTTCATCTAGATATAATTTAAAAAGAAGAATTTCTTTTTATGGAAGAGTTAAACCNCATAAGGGAACGGATTTTGCAGCAGCAGTTGGTACTCCAATAATGACCACTGCTAATGGAACTGTTGTAAAATCGAGTTATTCAAAAGGAAATGGTAATTATGTTACCATAAAACACAATAACAAATATAGCACTCAATATCTTCACATGAGAAAAAGAAAAGTAAAAGTAGGTCAATACGTTAAACAAGGTGANGTAATTGGTTGGGTGGGGATGACAGGGTATACCTCTGGCCCACATGTATGCTATCGATTTTGGAAAAATGGACGTCAAGTAGATCCGTTTAAACAAAAGCTCCCAGAAGCCAAGCCAATCTCAAAATCTTTAAAAAATAAATTTTTAACTTATGTGAAACCTATCAAAAATCAGTTAAATTGCATAGTCTATAATTAGAAAAAATCACTTATTACAAACTTTATGTCCCTAAAAAAAATCAATCCTACATTATCAAAATCTTGGAAAGATCTAAAGATCCATTTTGAAAAAATTTCAANTGAAAAGATTTATGAACTTTTTAATAAAAATCCTNACAGATTTAAAGATTTAAAAATTGAATGGGGAAATTTTTTAATAGATTTTTCAAAAAATAAAATAACAACAAAAACAATTGATTTGTTAATAAATTTATCTAATGAACTTGGACTAAAAGAAGCAATTAATAATCATTTTAAAGGATCTAAAATCAATGAAACTGAAAATCGATCTGTCCTTCATACTGCCCTAAGATCAGAAAAATCAGAGGAAATAATGGTTGATGGTGAAAATATAATCCCTGAAATACATGAAAATAAAGAAAAACTATATTCATTCTGTGAAAATGTAATTAACGGTAATCACAAAGGATTTACTGGGAAAGAGATAAAAGATATAGTGAATATTGGAATAGGTGGTTCAGATCTTGGGCCTTCAATGTTGACTGATGCATTGGCTTATTACTCCAATCACCTTAAAGTCCATTTTGCTTCAAATATAGATGGAGATCATATCAATGAAATTTTAAAAAAACTAAATCCTGAAACAACATTATTCATAATTGTTTCCAAAACATTCACAACTCAAGAAACAATTACTAACGCTAATACTTTTAAAAAATGGTTTTTAAGTTATTCATCCAAAATAGAGATTCCAAAACATTTTGTTGCAGTTTCCTCTAATATAAATGCAGTAATAGATTTTGGTATAGATCCAAAAAATATTTTCCCAATGAAAGACTGGGTTGGTGGGAGATTCTCTCTTTGGAGCTCAGTTGGTCTTTCAATAGCTCTTTCAATAGGGCCCTCAAATTTTGAGAAATTACTTAATGGAGCTAAGGANATGGATGAACATTTCAAAAGTTCTGATTTCAAAANAAATATCCCTGTAACTCTTGCTTTAATTAGCATTTGGTATAACAACTTCTATAATGCTGAAACCGAAGCTATAATTCCATACACTGAATACTTAAATAAATTTCCATCATATCTTCAACAAGCCGTAATGGAGAGCAATGGCAAAAGTACAGACAGATCTGGAGATCCTATTTCATATCAAACTGGAGGGATTATTTGGGGNGCATCAGGGACTAATTCTCAACATGCATTTTTTCAATTATTACATCAAGGGACTAAATTAATCCCTATAGATTTTATTGGCTTTAAAAACTCATTACATAAAAATACTGAACATCATGAAAAATTAATGTCAAATTTTTTCGCTCAAACTGAGGCATTAATGAAAGGGAAAAATAAATTAGAAGTAAAAGAAGAATTAAATTCAAAAAAAATGTCCTTAAGTAAAATTGAAAAACTTATTCCTTTTAAGACTTTTAATGGCGATAGGCCTTCCACATCAATTTTGATTGATTCATTAACTCCTCATTCTTTAGGAAGTTTAATCTCAATGTATGAACATAAAATTTTTGTGCAAGGATATATATGGAATATTTTTTCTTATGACCAATGGGGTGTTGAATTAGGAAAAGATCTTGCTAAAAAAATTTTAGATGAGATAAAAAATAATAAAAAAAATAAACACGATCCTTCAACTGAAAATTTAATTAAATTTTTTAAAAAATAATAATATTAACCTAATATTATAAATACATTTTCTTTCCAATAATTTTATGGTTTGCTAATATCTAGTATAGTTTTAATTAACAATCGCTCCCTAATTTTACAAAATTAAATTAATAATATAATATAAATTATAGTTTTTTAAAAATTCCATAATTTCAAAATTGTATTTTAATTTAAACATATTATAATATATAATTAATAAATACTTTTATCAACTAATAATATAAAATCTATAAAATGAAAAAATTTTTAATAATACATTTAATTATTNTATTATTAGCGCTCCCGTTTTACATATTTGCACAAGGAGACTCTAATAATCAAAAAGCTAAAGATTCAATTCTTAAAGTTAGTCTTGAAGAAGTGGAAGTTATGGGAGGGGTTCTTAACTTATCTAAAGATAGAGAAACTCCTATAGCAGTATCAAATATAACTGCACAACAAATTGAATCTAAAGGAGGATTTTTTGATTTAATTGAAGTGATGAGGACCTCTCCGGGAATTCAAGTTAATCGAGGAGGTGGTTTTGGTGATGGAAACATGTATTTAAGAGGTTTTGATCATACAAACACAGCTTTCCTTATTAATGGTCAACCCATTAACGGTGTTGAAGACGGAAAAATGTATTGGTCTAACTGGTCAGGTATGATTGATGTCGCTGAAGAAATTGAAATTCAAAGGGGTTTAGGTTCGTCTAACTTGGCAATTTCATCAGTAGGAGGAACAGTAAATATAGTAACTAAAGCTGTCGATCAAAAAGCTGGGGGATTTGTTAAAACTGTCTCTGGTTACAATAACTACCTCAAAACTTCCGCTTACCTTTCTACTGGATTAATGGATAATGGGTTTGCCGCTTCATTCCTTTTTGGCCATTGGCAAGGGGATGGGTATCACGAAAGTTCTATTGGACAAGGTCAAACTTACTTCTTTTCTTTAGGATATAAACCGAATGATAATCACATTTTAAATCTTTTATTAACTGGCGCCCCACAATGGCATGGAGTTGGTGGTGAAGGCAAACTTTCAGTTTATTTAGAAAAAGATAACAGTCAAGTTAGACCAGGAACTTGGATGGGTATTTTAAATGAAAAAATTTATCCTGGTGGCAGAAATTTTTATCATAAACCCTTATTTAACTTGAGTTGGGATTGGAAAATAAATTCTAATTCAAAACTTTCTACAGTTCTTTATGGATCTCAAGGAAGAGGAGGTTTTGCATATGGAGAAGGAAAATATTATTATGATGCTCCTGGCGGGAGAATTAATTTTGACAAAATAATAACTGAAAACGCCCTAGGAAATAGTGAAGGTATAGTTAAATCTTCCATAAATAGTCATAACTGGTATGGAATAATTTCAAATTTTTCCTCTAAAATTGGTGAAAATATTAACTATAATATTGGAATTGATGGAAGAACTTATAACGGAATTCATTTTAGAACTCCAACTAATTTTCTTGGATTAAAATCTTATAAAGGAGCAACTAAATTAATCAGCTATGATCCTTGGGAAGCCGTTTTTGATTTTCCAAATAAAGATAGAAGTGCTTATGCAATTTCCTATGATTATGAGGAAGTGATTTCTTATTTTGGATTTTTTGGTCAACTTGAATATGCAACAGATTCGTTTTCTACATTTTTACAGGCCTCATACTCAAACCAAAATCATGTCAAAGAAGATTTTAAATTTGGGTTAGGGAAAGCTGATGAAATAACAAATGATGGCTATAATTTTAAAATCGGGGCTGCAATAAACTCAGGATCTAATTCTAAAATTTATGCCAATTTTGGAACATATTCAAGACAACCCTTTCATGATGACCTGTACAANAACATAAGGTATTCTAATACAATAAATACTAGAGTTGAAAATCAAACTATAACTGGATTTGAAGTTGGATATATTTATGAAGTTGAAAATTTTCAAGCTATAATTGACTTATATTCAACTGAGTGGTCTGATAGAATTCAATCAACCACAAACTTTAATTCAAACAACGAAGCAGTATCTAGTGATAGATCAACTCCATTTGGGCAAATACATCAAGGTGTTGAAATTCAATTAAATTATAGACCTAATAATAACTCGAGTCTTTACGCTTATGCTTCAATTGGAGACTGGAAATATAAAGGAAATATTGAAACAACCACTTATGATGAAAAAGATAATTTAGGTGCTGTCCTTAGTACTGGAAATAAAGTTTATATTGATGGAGTTAAGGTTGGTAATGCTGCTCAAACCTCATACGGCTTTGACTATAATTATAAGTTCAATAATGACTTTAATATTTCTATAACTGGAAATCATTATGATAATCTTTATGCTGGTGTCGATTTTGGAAACTCTGAATTTTCATCAGATAATAATAGAGGTTCTGTTAAAATTCCTGCATTTAGTTTAATTGATGCATCATTTAATTTCAAATTACCTATTTCTAATTATAATGATATCGACCTTAGATTTTCCATTTATAACTTATTTGATGTTTTCCATATAGAAAAAATAACTGATGATATGAATCATGCAGATGGGACTACAGATACATGGAATGGACTTGATACTAGTCAAGAAGTTGATCCTGGTCTTCCAAGAACTTGGGCCATTTCTGCTAAATATAGATTTTAATTACGTTTGCTTAGATTTAAATTTGATTTATTCCCCCCCCCTTTTTTTTAAGGCTTATTAGAAAGGGGGGGTGTTTATTTTAAAATCTTTTATTATAAGCTGTAAAAATCTTTTTCCATTCCAACTATTTTCATCTANAGTGTATAAAATATCAAATAACACATTCCCCCCTATTTTATCTATATATGATGATTTATTAAAAGCAATTCCAGGCATTACTTTACCTTTTTTATCTTTTATTAATAGTTTCAAATGTTCTTTGTTTTTACCAACAAGAGTTGTCTTAGTTTTTTCTTGACATTTTTTAGAAATAAAAACAGGTTTTAAATTTGAAATCCCAAAAGGACCCATTTGAGAAATTATTCTGTATGTTTTAAAATTAATCTCATCAAAAAAAATTTCTGTATCGTATAATAAAATTTGAAGTTTATTAAACTCTTGTATATTATTTTTAACAGCATCTTCAAAAGATTTTTTAAAAGAATTAAAATTATTTTTTTTAATAGTTACACCTGCAGCATATTTATGCCCTCCAAATTCAATAATATTAGTACTACATTTTTCTAAGATTTTATATATGTCAAAATTTTTAACTGATCTGACTGAACCAACNAGATTTTTACCGTCAGCTGTAAAAACAATTGTGGGCCTGTAGTATTTTTCTATTAATCTNGATGCAACAATACCTATGACTCCTTTATTCCAATCGTTCTTGTAAACAACTGAAGAACTATTTTCAATATCTCCTAATAATTCAATTTGATCCAAAGCCTCTTTAGTGATTAATTCTTCAATTGATCTTCTTTTTTTATTTAAATCATCTAAAAAAAAATATTTTTTTTCAGCATAATCAATATTTGTAGATGACATCATTTCAAATGCCTCTTTAGCATGANTTAACCTTCCCGCAGCATTTATGACGGGAGCTATTTTAAATGCAATATCAGAAGCTTTAATTGGTTTAACTATAATATCAAGTAAAGGTTTTAAACCTATTCTATTGTTTTTTTCTAGTTGTTTAATTCCAAAATAACTAATTGTTCTATTTTCATCAATAATGGGCACTATATCAGAAATTATTGCAATTGCTACTAAATCTGTGTACTCAATAATCTTATTAAAATCTAATTTCCATTTTAAATAAAATGCTTGAATTAACTTAAAACCAATGCCGCAGCCGCATAATTCTTTAAACGGATATTCACAATCTATTCTTTTGGGGTTAAGAACTCCAATTGCATTAGGAAGTTCTTTTGAAGGCAAATGATGATCGCATATTATAAAATCAATTCCATTTTTTTTAGCAAAATCTACTTCTCCTAAAGCATTAATTCCACAATCTATAGCAATTATCAAACTAACATTATTCTCTTTCGCCTTTTTAATACCTTTTAATGAAATTCCGTAACCTTCGCTTTTCCTGTCAGGCATATAAGGAATTATTTCCTTGAAATATTTTGAAAAAAAACTATGTAATAAAGTAACTGAAGTTGTTCCATCAACATCATAATCTCCATATATCATTATTTTTTCTTGTTTTTCTTTCGCTTTTTCTATTCTTAAAACTGACTCATGCATGTCTTTCATTAAATAAGGATCATGAAGATCATTGAGAGATGGTCTGAAAAATTCTTTAGCTTTATTAAAATCATTAATATCTCTATTAACTAATAATTGAGCAATTACTTTTGAAACATTTAATTCTTTCTCAATTAAATTTACTATTGTTGGATTTTTTTTTAAAGTGCTAGTCCAGTCCATTTTCTTTCCGAGGGATTCCTGACAAGCAAATAACAAACTCGCCTTTAATTTTTTTATTTTCAAAATATTTAATTGAATTTTCAATAGTGCCCCTGAAGGTTTCCTCAAATATTTTAGTCATCTCTCTTGATATAGAAATCTTTCTATCATTCCCAAAATACTTTTTAAATTCATTTAATGTTTTAATAATCTTATGAGGTGATTCATAAAAAATAATAGTTCTTTTTTCAGTAAGTAAATTTTGAATTCTTGATTTCCTACCTTTCTTTGAAGGAAGAAATCCTTCAAATATAAATCTGTCACTTGACAATCCACTTGATACAATTGCTGGAATTAGAGCCGTTGCTCCAGGTAAACACTCGACTTTTATTTTATTTTTAATTGCCTCTCTTATGAGTAAAAATCCTGGATCCGAAATAGAAGGGGTTCCTGCATCAGATATTAAGCCAATTTTTTTACCATTTAATAATTTATCAATAAAAAAATTAAGTTTAATATGCTCATTATGCATATGATAGCTGTTTATTGGAGTATTAATTTCGTAATAATTCAATAATTTTTTACTGCTNCTTGTGTCCTCTGCAATTATTAAATCAACTGATTTAAGGACTTCTAATGCCCTTANAGTTATATCTTTTAAATTACCAATGGGAGTAGGAATCACATAGAGTATNTTTGAGAGANAATTATCCATTAAGTTAATGTATTACTTATAAAAAATTATTTTTAACTAATGAAAGGAATCTTTTTTCAAAAACATCTTTCCCCTTCCAATATTTATAGTCNGGTTTAATAAATTCATTAATAAATGATTTAGCTTCATCCCAATTTTGAAAAGTACTAAGCTGAGAAATTACTCTTTGATAGTCATCCTCATTTGAATCAAATAAGTTTTTTATAAANGCTAATCTATCATTAAGGTCAATATTTAAATCTTTTGAAAAAAGGTCATTAATTGTTTTTTTAGATTTTGTAACTTTTTCTTCGATAGTCGTTTTTTTTATAAACTTTGGTATTTTTTTAAAGTTCATATCCAAATTTGTATTTTTTTCAATTTTATTTAACTCTTTAACGTCTTGAACATTTTTCTTGTTTTTTTCATCTAAAAAATTATAAATAACTGACTTTTTATATAAACTTTCAATTATGTTCATGCTTCCTTTTGATTCTATATAACCTGGTGTTTCCAAAATACTCTTAGCTATGGATTTTAGCTCTTTTTTTATATCATCAGGCGATTTTAATTCCTGTGCTGGTTTTAGTAATTCACTTAATCTTTCACTTTTAATTAAATCACCACTAAATTGAAAGTTATTTTCAGGTGATGCATAGGCAACAAAATCATCTTCTTTATTTTCATAAATTC
>NHJR02000012.1 GCA_002169155.2 Flavobacteriaceae bacterium TMED220 | reverse complement strand
GGACTAAACATTAAATCTATAACCCCCCACGAAATAGCAATATCAATTATTTCAGAAATAATATTAATTTCAAAAAATAAATTATACAAAAAAAAATAATTTGAGATTTTTAAATCTAATAGTTAAAAATTATGGATAAAAATCTAGTTACAGTAATTCTTGCGGCTGGAGGATCAACAAGAATGAATAAACCTAAACAGCTATTAAAATGGAAAGAAAAGACATTAATTGAGAACTCCATAATAACTTCTGAATCAATTAATAGAGGAAAGAATATGATTGTTTTAGGATCAAAATTCAATAAAATATTTAAGACTGTGTCTAAATATAATATTAGGATTATAAATAATAAAAAATGGAAAANTGGAATTGGAAGTTCAATTTCAATAGCAATTAAAAATATTTTAAATGATGATCATAAAATTGATGGAGTACTTTTTATTCTCATAGATCAGCCCTTTGTTTCAAAAAAATATCTTGAAAAGATGATTAATGAATTTAAAAAAAATAAAATAGTTGTAACTAAATACGGTGAAAAAAATGGAATACCTGCTATTTTTTCTAAATTATTTTTTAATGAGCTTTTAGAGCTAAATGAGGATTTTGGAGCAAAAAAAATCATAAATCAAAATAAAGAAAGTTTAATAATACTCAAACCAGATCCAAATACTTTAGTTGATATTGATACACCTGAAGATTATAATAATTTTATTTAAATGGATTTTAACCTCCTATAGTAATCATACTTCGATTTTTAGAATGAATTTCAGGATTTTTAAATTTTTCAAAAGTATCCATTCCAGCCCTAACTGACATTTTTTTATCAATAATTCCAGATATTATTGGTTCTATTAATTTTCCAGATCGAAAAGATTTTAATAAATCAACTTCATTATTAGAAAATAAACAATTTTTCAATTTACCATCAGCAGTAAGTCGAATTCTATTACAGGTATCACAAAAGGGATTTGTTACAGTACTTATAATTCCAAAAGAAGCATTTAATTTTCTGATTTTAAAATCTCTAGCAATGAAATTTTTTGTATCTGTTGACTCTTCAATAAAATGATTTGCATAATGTGCCTTAACTACTGATAATATTTCATTTTGTGAAACTAATTTATCTTTCTTCCAACTATTACCATCAAAAGGCATAAACTCTATAAATCGAATTTGAATACCAAGTTTAATTGATAATTGGATGAAATCTAATATTTCATCATCATTTATTCCTTTCATTAAAACTACATTTAGTTTTACTTTAAAATTATTATCAACCAACATTATTAAATTTTGATATGTTTTTGTAAAATGATCTCTAAAGGTGATTTTTTTAAATTTTTCAGAGTTAAGCGTATCAAGACTAATATTTATTGATAAATTTTTAATTTTTTTTAAATAGCTTATGTGCCTATCAACTAAAACCGCATTAGTTGTTAATGAAATTTTTGTTTTTAAAGTAGATATTTTTTTAATAATTTCTTCAAAATCTTTTCTTACTAGAGGTTCACCTCCAGTAAGTCTTATCTTATCAACACCATATTTGACAAATATTTTAGATATTTCAAAAATTTCTTCAGAAGTCATTAAATCTTTTTTTGGCTTCAAAGGAACACCATTAATTGGCATACAATAATTACATCGAAGATTACATTTTTCTATTAATGAAATTCTAAGATAAGAATGGAATCTTCCATAAGAATCTGTTAAAATTTTGTTGTTATTATTAATCATGCCTTGATCCTTTAAAAATTTTAAAAACATGAAGAATAAATGGGAAAATGGAATTCATAGATTCCTCAGCACCCTTTGTTGAACCTGGTAAAGCGATTACAATTGATTTGCCAATAGTCCCAACTAAACTTCTCGATAGCATTGCATAGGGCATTCTTTCTTGCCCATATCTTCTAATTTCCTCCTCTACTCCAGGTATTCTTCTTTCTAATATAGGACTCAAAGCTTCAGGTGTATTATCTCTTATTGACATACCGGTTCCTCCAGTAAAAATAACCAAATCGCTTTTCAAAGAATATTTTAGGGCGGTGTCTTGTATTTTTTGCTTATCGTCAGGAATAATTTTATAATTTAAAATTTGAACATTGTGCTTTTTTAATTTTTCAATAATTTTTTTTCCAGCCCTATCTTCTTTTTTACCTTGGGATATAGAATCAGAACAAACAACTACACTTGCATTGTGAGAAGATGAAAGGTTGAATTCTTTATAACTACTTTTACCTCCTATCTTACTTATTAACCTTACAGACTGAATCTCTATTTTATCATCAATTGGCTTTAACATATCATAAATTGTTAGCGCAACAATCGTAGAGGCATGCATAGCTTCAACTTCTACACCAGTTTTATAAATAGTTTTAACTTCGACATTTATAATTATTTTGAGTCCCTTTATTTCGTATTTAATCGCTGTGGACTCAATAGGTAGTGGATGGCAATCAGGAATTGAGTTATGAGTGTTTTTAGCAGCAAATAAACCTGCAGTTTTAGCCATTTCAAATACATCCCCTTTGGGGACTTTGTTATCTTTTATAGCCTTAATTGTTTCTTTATTACTTACAACTACCTCTGCTTTAGCATGAGCAATTCTTAGTGTGGTAGATTTTTCAGTAATATCAATCATAATAAATAATCAATTAATATTTTCTTTCCATTGAAATTTTTCATTTTCAAAAATTTCTTTACCAAAAATAGGAACTTCATTTTTTATTCTATCAACTAGATACTGAGTCGCTTCATATACTTCACTTCGTCTTACAGATGAAACAAAAACAAAAAAACTAATTTCACCAACTTTAATATTTCCAAGACTATGATAGGTATGGAGACACGTTAAATCAAATTTTTTAAAAGCATCCTCTCTTATTTCATTGACTTTTTTATTTGCCATATCTTCATATGCAGAATATTCAATTGACTTTACGTTTTGATCTGAAATAATATCAGCTCTTACCTGACCAAGGAAAATGTTGTGAGCTCCAATATTATGTTTTGACTGATGTTTACTTATCGAGTCAGATATAAATTCCGGAGATATCGGACCGTCTATAAATATTTTTTTCATTTCTTATTTTTTTCAATTAACTGACTAATTTCTTTCGCACCTTCATTAATTAATTTTAATTTTAAAAAATCATTATCATCTAAAATTCTTTTTGCTAATATACTTCTCTTTCCCGTTTGACAAAAGATCATTATCCAAGTTTTACTATTTAATAGATTAATTTTTTCTTTTAATTCACTTAGAGGAATATTAACAAAATCATTCTTAACTATTTTAGGAATTTCATTTGACTCCCTTACATCTAAAAAAATTGAATTTCTATAATTTAAGGCTTCCTTAAAATTAATATTATTTATTTTATTATTTAAATGAATAGAAAACTGAGATTTATTAACTAATATATTTTTATTTTTTGAAAAATTATAAATTTCTTGCTTGTAGTTTAAACTATCATAAAGGAGTAACTTACCAGATAAGTTATCTCCTTTTTTTAATATCAATTTCATAAGTTCATTCGCTTGAATCATTCCAATAAGACCAACTGTGGTTCCCATCACACCTGCTTCATCACAATTTTCAATAACTGCATTTTGGTTAGGATACAAACATCTATATGTAGGTCCATTTTTATAGTTAAAAGTTGAAACTTGACCCTGATATTTGTGTACTGACCCATATATAAAAGGTTTGTCTAAAACTACACAAGCATCATTTATCAAATATCTTAATTCTAAACTATCGGTAGCATCAATTATTATATCATATAAATTAAAAATTTTTAAAATGTTTTTATTGGTAATATAGTTTTGGTATTTAACTATTTCACATTCACTATTTAAGTTTTTTAATGAATTTAAAGCTTCATCAACTTTATGAAGGCCAACTGAGGATTCATTAAAAATTACCTGCCTACTGAGATTTGTTATTTCAACAAGATCTCCGTCAGCAATTCCAATTTTTCCAATTCCAGCAGNAATCAGATAGGGTAAAATTGCACAACCCAAGCCTCCAACNCCNACTACTAATACTTTTGAATCATTAATTAGTTTTTGCCCGTTTTCACCTACTTCCTTGAGTTTAATTTGTCTTTTGTATCTCTCCATTTTTTAACCTCCAGCAAAAGGTGGTAAAATAGCTATTTCATCACCATTTTTAATATTATATGGTTGATTTAAATTTATAATTTCATGATTTAAAGAAATATTAACAGAAAATTTTTCCAAATTATATTGCAAAAAGATCTTTTTTAAAAAATTAGAAATATCATTAACTGTTAATTCTATTTTTTCTTCATTCTTTCCGGTTTTTTCAGAAATAATTCCAAAGTATTTAACTATTACAAATTCTTTTTGATTTGTTAATTGTTTATTTTCCATAATTTAAAATTAAAGAAATAATAATTTAGATGATGCAATTATTAATACAAAAGCAAGTAAATAAGATAAAATTCTATTGGAACTAAAAAAACTTCCGTATAATGACCCTAAAATTCCTCCAAATAAAACTATTGGAATAAGAATTAGATATTTTGANGGTAAAATATTACCATTAATTAGATATCCCATAAATCCAGAAATTGAATTAACAAAGATAAATAAAGCTGAAACTGCAGCAGTTTGTTTTAAGGTTCCCCACTTTAATAAAACTATAATTGGGCTAAGAATTATTCCTCCACCAATTCCAATTAGCCCTGATACAAAGCCAATTATAAAGCCAATTATAAATGATAATTTTTTATTATTTTTTCTTAAGGAAAGATTTTCTTCTGTTTTAATTAATAAAATTCTTAAAACTGCAATAATTAAAAATAATCCTAATATTATTTTATAGATATCGGAGTCGATAGAAATATATCCTCCAATAAAAGATGCGGGAATCGATGAAATTGCAAATGGAAAAAATAATTCCCATTTAAAAAATAGTTTTTTTTGATAAAAAAAAAATGAAACACCAGCTACGAAAATATTTAAAACTAATGCAATTGGCTTNATATAAATTATGGGCAAAGAAAATAATGTCATTAATGCAATATAACCACTTGCTCCTCCGTGACCCACCGAAGAATATAAAAAAGCAACTAAACTTATAATTAAAAAAAAAAATATAGATATCTCCAAAGACATATTTAATTTGGAATTATAAAACATTCAACCTTATTATTTACAGAAATTTTTTTAGTTTTTTCAGGAACATAAATAAGGACATTACTTTTAGAATAACCAACTAATTTTGCAGAAGACTGACCTGATAATAAAGAAACTTTATTGTTTTTTAAAATTCCTTTTAAAAAAAGTGTCTTTCCAGAATTATTTATAATTTCAGAATCAAGAATAGCGTCAGTTTTCTTTAAATGAATATTATTTTTATTCANAAATTTNCTGAGAATTGGTAAAAAATAAATATAAAAACATGTTAAACTTGATCCAGGATTACCAGGAAGTGCTAATACAAATTTATTTCCTTTTTTACCAAACCATAAAGGCTTACCAGGCTTTTGATTTACTTTGTAAAAAAGTTCATTAACATTATTTAATTTCAAAGCCTCATTAACAAAATCATAATCTCCTACTGATATGCCGCCTGATAAAATAATTAAATCTGAGCTTAGTATTATATTTTTAATACTATTAGTTATTGCCACTAGGTCATCATTTATTTTAAATACATCAACATTAGTGATTCCTTCTTTAGATAATGCAGCTACAAGCATCTGTGAATTTGACTCANATATTTGCCCTTTTTTAAGATCTGATGAGTTATTNACTAATTCATCACCNGTGATTATAATACTTATTTTAGGATTATTAAAAACCGATATTTTTTTTAATCCTAAACTACCTAAATAACCTATAATTGCCGGATTAACTTTAATTCCTTTTTGAAGGACTAATTCTCCTTTCTTTACTTGCTCACCNTTNAACCTTATATTTTGATTTATNAAAGGCTTTTTTAAAATTTGAATTTCGTTTCCTTTTTTCTTAACATATTCTTGCATTATAACACAATCCGCTTCATCTGAAATAAAAGCTCCAGTAAAGATCCTTATTGCCTCACCTTCCATTATTTTCAAATCATGGGCTACACCAGCCTTTGATTCACCAACTATTTTATACTTGTCTGATTTCCCAAACTTTATAGCATATCCATCCATTGCTGACTGTGAAAAAGGTGGGGAATCAATAGGAGAAAAAATATTTTCAGAAGTTATTTTATCTAAACAATCTTTAAGATTTAAAAAACATTTATTGCCTTTAAGTTTTTGATTTTCAATAATTTCAATTGCTTTAGTATAAGAAATCATTTATAATAATTAATAATCAAAAACTAATTTAATAAATCTAGTGTGGCTTAACCTATTATATTTTTTAATTTAAGTTCTTTTGAAAAAGGCTGTTTGTATAACCTTACACCCATAGCTTTGTATATAGCATTAGAAATTGCTGCACCAACTGGAGGTAATGTTGGCTCCCCCAATCCGGTAGGCGAAAAATCATTTTTAACAAAGTGAACTTCAACTTTAGGAGTTTGATTCATTCGAATCAATTCAAATTTGTCAAAGTTTTTTGAATTGGGTACACCCTTTTTAAATTCAAAGTCTCCATACATTGCATGTCCAATCCCGTCTATTATACCACCTACAGCTTGATTNTTACCACCTATTGGATTTACTAAAATACCACAATCAACGGCACAAATAACTTTTTTTACAATTGGATANCCGTCTTCTAACTCAACCTCAGCTACTTGAGCAACATGTGTATTATGACAATAATAGGCAGAAAAACCTTTAAATACTCCTTTAGATTTTTCACCCCACTTAGCTTTATTAGCTACAGTCTTTATAACCTTTTGAAATCTTTCAGGATTGTATTGTATCCTTTTATCCGTTGTTCCTTTAACATTTTCGAGTAAATCAAGATGGAACTGCACTCTATCTACTTTCAATTCCTCAGCAATTTCATCAAAGAANCTTTGTTCAGCAAAAGCAAGAAAATTAGTATATGGNGCTCTCCATGGTGCAGTTGTAATATTACTTTTATAGTTAACTGCATCAACTTGATAATTTTTTAACGCCCCAGCAGGTAAAAAATTTGGAATTAATCCATACATGTTACTATTAATTGATGATTCTTTTAACCAATAGCCAGTAATCTTATTATTTTTTATAGAGGCAGCTATCCTATAATGAATAGCCGGTCTATACATTCCAACTGCCATATCATCTTCACGAGAATAGACAAGTTTTACTGGCTTTTTAATACGATTAGAAATATCTGCAGCTTCTACAACAAAATCAGGTATTAACCTTCTACCAAAACCTCCACCAATTCTTGTCATTTTAACATTAATTTCTTTAATATCTCTGTTTAATAATTTAGCAACCTCGTTTGCAGCTCTTTCTGGAGTTTGAATAGGACCTACAAGATTAATTTTTTTATCAGTTACATCAGCGAAAAAATTCATAGGTTCCAAACAATTGTGAGGTAGAAAAGGAGATTCGTAATTTTTTTCGATTACTTTATCTGCTTCTGAAAAGGCCTTTTCTACATCACCATCTTTTCTCAATGATTTGAACTGATTTGAATCCAACAACTCATTTAATTTGTTTTTATGAAATTCTGAGTCCTCTAGAATTTCAGGATTTTTCCAATTTGCTTTTAAAGCTTTTTTACCTTTCATTGCATTCCATGTACTGTTGGCAATTACAGCAACTTTGTCACCAAATTTCACTATTTCAATAACACCCTTTATTTTTTTAGCATTATCTGATTCAAATGATTCTAGTTTTTGACCAAAAGCTGGNGGTCGCAATACAGAAGCATAAACCATACCTTTTTCTGNATAATCAATTCCAAACAAAGGTTCTCCTGTAACTATCTTTTTGATATCAACATTAGTTACGTTTTTACCAATTATCTTATATTGATCAGGATTCTTTAGTTTAACATTTTCAGGTATATCAAGTTTAGCAGCCTCACTTACTAATTCTCCATAACTATGTTTTTGATTGTTTTTATTGTATACATAACCTGATTCAGCGAAACATTCAGATTGGTCGACACCCCACTTAATGGCAGCTGCATTAATTAACATTTGTTTTGCTACTGCGCCGGATTTTCTTAAAATGTCCCAGTTCATTTTAATACCTAAACTTCCACCGGCCCACTGATTTTTATATTTTTTTGTATCTAATCCAGCTTGAACTACATTGACATCTTCCCATGGAACGTCTAACTCTTCGGCAACAATCATTGGAAGTGAAGTTTTTATACCTTGACCGATTTCAGGATTGGCAGCAAAAATAGACACTTTGCCTGAATCGGATATTTTAATATATGATGTGAAATCGTTGTATTTAATATTATCAATATTGTCAGATAAGGGAGTTAAAGAGTTAAAAGAATTTAACAGATTGAATGTTATGACTAGTCCTCCTCCTGCTANACCTGATCTTTTTATAAAANTTCGTCTGTTAATTTTGTTTGAATTAATGATTTTCATTTAAAAAGTTTTGATTAAGAATTATTTTTTTTTGAGGCATCTGAAACTGCTTTTTCAATACGATTATATGTTGCACATCTACATAAATTGATGTGCATAGAATTTCTAATATCAGACTTTGTAGGGTTAGGATTATTTTTCAATAAAGCAGCGGCAGTCATAACTTGACCTGATTGACAATATCCACATTGAGCTACATCGTTATCTTCCCATGCTTTTTGGACGGGATGATCTCCGTC
Organism: Flavobacteriaceae bacterium TMED220; assembly: GCA_002169155.2. Classification (GTDB taxonomy): domain Bacteria; phylum Bacteroidota; class Bacteroidia; order Flavobacteriales; family Flavobacteriaceae; genus TMED220. The sequence goes on along the minus strand of NHJR02000012.1, from coordinate 31,784 downwards.
TGCTGATAATCCTTCGATTGTAGTTATCTTAGCCCCCTCTAATTGGCTTACCTGAAGTAGACAACTTCTGGTTGCTTGACCATCTAGATGAACGGTACAAGCCCCACAAGATCCAATACCACAACCAAATTTAGTTCCAACCAGACCTATCTCATCTCTTAAAACCCATAGAAGAGGAGTTTCAGGAGAAACATCAACAACTCTAGACTTCCCATTAATATTTAAATTGTATACAGACATACTAGTAAGTTTATTTTAAAATAAATTTACAAAAAAAATAAATTATCATATTAATAAATTATTAAATTTGGAAAAAAAACACAATCTGATGAAAACTATTCTAAATTCCACAATTCTAATATTTACTATTATTTTATTTTCTAATTGTACTCAAACTACAAAAACAGAATTCAAATCAATAAAAGATCCAAATCTTTCCTATGAAGAATATACCCCTTCAGGAGATGAAATTATTATTTCAAGATCTGCATATACTAATAAGCTTAAAGGGTTTTGGCTTGCACAATGTATAGCAAATTGGACTGGACTTGTCACCGAAATGGATAAGATTGGAAATATTGGTGAAATAAAAACAGGCCCTTTCTACACAAGAGATGACTGGGGTAAAGAAGATCAACCTGCCTATTGGGGAGGAACAAAAGACTTTTCAAGAACTATTGATTTTGTATTTGAAGGAGAAGATGGAAAATGGGGAGCAGATGATGATACAGATATAGAATATATATATCAACATTTATTACATACTAACAAAACCTCTAAATTAACAGGTGAACAGATTAGAGAGGGCTGGTTAAAACATATAAAAAATGANGAAGAAAATTTTTTATGGGTATCTAACCAAAGAGCACTTGATTTAATGATTTCAGGAACTGTCCCACCAGAGACTAGTAATCCCGAAAAAAACCCTGATTTTGACATGATAGATGCTCAACTTACAACTGAAATATTTGGTTTCTTTTCACCAGCAAGACCTGATTTTGCTGTTGAAATGGCGGAATTACCAATTCAAACTACTGCTAGATTTAATGCTGAATGGATATCTAAATTCTATGTTTCAATGTATTCAATGGCCGCAAACGCTGATCCAAATCAAACAACTAAAGAAAACTTAATAAATTTTGCTGAGAAGTCTAGAGCTTTATTACCAGATGACTCATATTCAGCAAAAATGTATGATTTTGTAAAAAAACAATACTATGAAGATATACCATGGGAAACTATAAGAGATAATGTCTATCAAAGATATCAAGTTGAACAAAAAGATGGTTATGATTTAACTTCAAGAAATATGAGATGTAATGCTTGTGCTGCAGCAGGAATTAATTTTGCAGCTAGTATTATAAGTTTATTTGCTGGTGAAGGCGATCTCAAAGAAACTATCAAAATTGGTTCTCTCTCTGGATGGGATTCTGACAATCCAACGGCAACTTGGGGAGGATTAATTGGATTTATGATTGGTGCAGATGGAGTTGAAAAAGCATTTGATAGAACTTTTTCAGAGGAATATAACATTCACAGAACAAGACAAAATTTTCCTAACGCTATAGATAATTTTACTAATATGGCTAATATTGGAGTGTTTATTACAGATAGAGTTATTCAAAATGAACTTGGTGGAGGAATTGACNTAAAAAAAGACTTATGGTATATTCCGGTAAATTGAAAAATTAACTTTTTGACTTTATAGATGAAGCTTTAATCACAATACAAATTCCAGAATTAAAAACTACGAGAGCCAAAGTNCCCCAATAAAACCAATTTGGATGGTTCTCGTATTTTTTTATTATCGATTCTCCAAGAAGACTTAATCCAAAACCAATTAATAAAAGACCACCAATAGATAAAAACAACCATTTNTTTTTATTACTCATGCGTAGTGTTTTTTATTCCTGAAATAAGAAATCACACCTAATATAAAAACAAATAAAATAGAATAGTAAACAAAATTAGGAGTGATAATTTTATCACCACTAGCATATGAATGAAGACCAGTAAGATAAAAGTTTACTCCAAAATAAGTCATCATAATACTTGAAAAAGCGACTATAGTCATCAAGTTAAAAAACCACCTACCTCTTAAAGCAGGAATTAGTCTCATATGAAGAACAAAAGCATAAATCATAATACTAATTAAAGCCCAAGTCTCTTTGGGATCCCAACCCCAATATCTACCCCAGCTTTCATTTGCCCACATACCTCCCAAGAAGTTACCAATCGTTAACATCACCAGACCCACTGTAATTGACAATTCATTAATGATTGTAAGTTCTTTAATATTTAAATCAATTTTTTTCTTGTTTTTATTCGTTGTTAGAATTATTAGAAATAAGCAAACTACGCCAGTTATAGTAGAAAGGGCAAAAGGGCCATAACTTCCCACAATAACAGCTACATGAATCATTAACCAGTAACTATTTAATACGGGTTGAAGATTTGCAATGGCAGGATCCATCCAATTCCAGTGTGCTATCATAAGAACCATACTAGATACAAATGCAGTTGTTGCAATTGTAAGGGATGATTTTCTTCCAAATATTAAACCAAAAAACATTGTTGCCCATGCTACATAAATCATGGACTCATATGCATCGCTCCATGGAGCATGTCCTGAAATAAACCAACGNCCAATAAGACCNAGNGTATGNAGACCAAATAAAAATACAATAACTATTTTAAAAGTATTAGAAATATAATTGACCCACCTTTTATTAATAAATATTTGGATAATTAAAAANAGAAATAATAATAAACCTGCATATAAATACCAGCTAAATAATTTTTTAAAAATATCATATTTATTATATAAAATTTCAGCATTTACTCTATTTTCTGAAATTAACACATTAGAACCAAATTTTTTTTGAAAACCTTTTATACTCTCTAATAANTTGTCCGAATTTTTATAGTCATTATCTTTTAAACTCATTCTCAAGGCTTGGAAATAAAGGGGTAAAACATTTCTTACATATAATGAATCCATATCCTTAAATTGATACTCACTTAATTCGGGATATGAGACCCATTTATTATTATCATCTCCAGGTACAGGGAAAATTTTTAGCACCTTTCCCTCTAATGCAGAATATAAAAGATTAACTCTTTTGTCAACCTCAATAAAATCCTTGTCAAACTGATTTGGAATTGAAGATCTATAAGCTGATTCTAAATATTGACCTAATCTGTATGTACCAGTTGCATCAAAGAAAGATACTAGAGGTGCATATTTAGTTTTTTTAGGTAATTTTAAAATTTCCCTAATTGAATCATTTCCCCTTTTGAGATATATTATTGGAACATTATACCAAATAGCTGGTGAGTTAATTATTGATAATAATACTTGATCTGAAGATAATCCTTTGTAAGTGTCGCTTTTACTGACTTTTCTTAATAGTTCCGAAGAAAAAGTATTTGCAGGTTTTATTCGCCCACCTAGGTCTTGAATTAAAAGCGAACCGAATTTTTGAGCATGTTTAGTTGAAAATTTATCTTGAATTACTATTGAATCAAAATTTATAGAATTTTTGATAGGTGCAATATCATTAAATTGAGAAAAAATTGAAGAACTTATCAAAAATAAAATAACAGTTAGTTTTGATTTCATTAATTTAATTTTATCAAGTTTTTTGGCCAAATCTTTAAATCTTGTTTTCCCAATGAAAAAAATTCCAATCATACTTAAATACAATAAAAAATAACCTACATAGGTAATCCACGTACCCCAAAAGTCATGATTCACAGACAAAATAGTTCCCTTTTCATCAGCATCAAATGATGCTTGAAAAAATCTATACCCTTTGTGATCTAAAACATGATTCATGTAGATATCATAATTAAAAGATTCAGAATCTTCAACTTCAATTTTACTCATGAATGAAGAATAACTTTTTTCCGTCCCAGGATATTTTTCTGCAATAAAGTCATTTAGTTTGATCGAAAAAGGAAGTTCTAGTTTTAAAGAGCCATACTGGATATTAAAATCTAAACCAGATATAGATAGTTTTTCTGGAGGATTTGACCAACCTTTACCTCCTAATAAATTTATGATTTTTGATGTACCATTTGTTTTAATTTCAAGTTTAATAGCATCTTGCTGTTGCCCATCTTCCTGATCAGCTTTAACAATATCAAAGGATCCACGTAGAACCGGTTCTGGAATTACAAATTGAAAATTATTAAAAGTATATAGGGACCTTAATTTCAATTCTTGTTCAATATTTTTATAAATATTACCATTTGATTGGTCTGCCATTATAAGAAAAGATCCTTCAAATGGTGAGGAAATATAATATTGGCCCTCACGAACAGAAATATTAATTGCTCCATCAATTGGATTATTTAGCGTAAATAANAGGTTGTGAATATTACTGATATCTCCCTCTTTAATATAATGTTCATGTCTTGACCCATCATTAGCCTCAACAATTTTAAGATAACGTTCTCCATCAGGATCTAAAACTAATCCTGAGGTTACGTTATTCAAATAATCCAAATAATTTATTTCGAAAGGCTGACCTTTAAAATCATCCTCAATACTAAAAANATTATTTACTTCTTCTGAGAATAAAACTTCTTTTTGGATTTTTTTTCGGATTGGTTGACCTTCAAATTCACCATCAACTAAAACAGTTAAATATGTTTTTTCGGAAAGAAATGTATTAGATGAATCACCTTCTCTTATTGGCATCATTCCCTCATAACCAATATATCTTGTAACAAAAGCACCAAATAAAATTAAAATAAAAGACAAATGCATACATAGAACTGCCCATTTTTCTTTTCTTAGTAATCTATATTTAAANATATTACCTATAAAAGCAATGATAAATAAAAACATAATGAGTTCAAACCACCAAGCATTATAAACCCATATTTTTGATACAGTTGTTGAATACCAACTTTCAATAAAAGTCCCTATTCCCATTGCAGTAGGGAAAATTATAAAAAGAATTGTCATCAATTTATTAGATGAAATATATTTTATAATCTGATTTTTCATTTTAAAATTACCTCTTAGAAATCTTATTGTTACTAATTGATGTTTGTCTTGAACACTTAAACCTACTTAATTCGACTCCTCTTTTATTTAAATGTTTAGTTGATCTTCCCTGCACTCTTTTTCTCCATAGTTTGAAACTACTTAGTTTTAAATTATTTCTCATTAATCTAATGACATCATTTTCATTTAGGTTAAACTGAGCTTTTATAGCATCAAAAGTAGTCCTATCTTCCCATGCCATTTCAATAACCCTATCAATTTCATAATCCTTAAGGTCAATATTTTTTTTCATTTGACTAATTTTTTAAACGATTTACAAATAAATATTTTCATAATCAGTAAGTTATGAGTTGTTTGAAATATCAAGTTTATTAAGATATTTATTGGCAACACTAAGNAATTTATCTTTTTTTTCATAATTCATTTTATCAAAACTTATCACAAGTAATCTCATTCTTGGATTTTTATTAAAAAAAACTCTGTTTTTATCAATGAAATTCCAAAACAATGAATCCCATATTTCAGACCAATTACCTTTTTTATAATCACTCATTTTTAGTATATAGTTNCTACCACTAATATAGGGCTTAGTTGACATTATTCCTCCGTCAGCAAATTGACTCATGCCATAAACATTTGGTACCATTACCCAGTCATATGAATCAATAAAAAGCTCCATAAACCACTTATAAACTTCATCAGGATCAAATTCACATAACAACATAAAGTTGCCTATTATCATTAATCTTTCTATATGATGAGCATAGGCAGTTTTTAATATTTTTTTTATGGAATCATCTAATGGTTCAATACCAGTTGTTCCATCGTAAAAACTTTTTGGTATTTTTCTTTTAAATCCCCAAAAATTTTTGGTTCTTTCCTCAGATCCTTTACAGTAGTATATTCCTCTAATAAATTCTCTCCATCCTATTATTTGGCGAATAAATCCCTCACATGAATTAATTTTAATATCTTTTTTATAATAAAATTCTAGTGATTGTTTAACTACAAAATCAGGAGTTAATAAACCAGAATTTAAAAGAGGAGAAAGTAAACTATGGTTTAGAAAACTCTCATTTTTAACAATGGAATCTTCATATGGACCGAAATCATTAAACCTGGTTTCAAGAAAATTTGAAAACCACTTTTTTGCATCCCTAAAATTTACTGGATATAAAAATTTACTATGGATTTGTCCAGGATTTTTAGAATATTCTTTTTCAACATATTTTAATGATTCATTGTAAACCTCTTGATTTATATTAGTTGGAATAATTTGAGGAGGAGTTTTATCCTTTGGATATCTTTCTCTATTCATTGTATCATATGTCCACTCTCCCCCATCAGGACTCCCATCATTATTCAGTAAAATATTTAATTTTTTTCTTTGAGATTTGTAAAATGAAGTTTGAAAAAATTTTTTTTTATCTCTTCTAAAAAATTGATTTAAATCATATTTTTTTGTTAAAAAGGTAGGGTTTTCGTGAATTACTAGGTCAATTTTATTTTTTTCGGTAAATCTTTTTATACGCTTCTCAATATAATTATCATCTGGATCAATTATTTCAATTTTAGAATAAAGAGCAATATTCTTTTCTAAAAAAATAATAATATCCGAGTAAGGATCTGTAGACTCTAAATACTTTACTTTTTTACCTAAAGATTCCAAATAGATTTGATAAAACTTCATTGACAACCTATGAAAAAGAATTTTTTGCTTATGAAATTTATATTGATTAAAAAAAAGATTTTCTTCAATTAATAAAAAATCATCATTATTTTTTAATAGTGAAGATTCCTCAAAAAGCTGATTAGGTAAAATTATATTCAAACTAGTTCTCATTTAACCATAAATTTTGATGTTTCATATTTGGATCATACTTTTCTGACTGCCATTTAATATCAAATTTTCTGTCTCTTGGATCATTACCAATTCCAGAAACATAAATCCAATTTCCATAGTTACTATGAACGTCATAATCTAACAGCATGGATTCAAAATAAGCTGCGCCCATTCTCCAATCTATTTTTAATTCTTTAGCCAAAAAACTTGAAACATTTTGCCGACCTCTATTGCTCATCCATCCAGTTTTTTTCAATTCCAACATATTGGAATTAACAAATGGATACTTAGTTTTACCTTCAACCCAAGTTTTAAATAATTTTTTTGATCTGTTCCACTCATAATTCCTATCCAAAATACCTTCTAATTTGAATATCTTATCTCTATGCTTCATTGATATATATTTAAAAAAATCTCTCCAAATTAGCTCAAAAATCAACCAATAGGTAGACTGATTTTTTTGGATAGACTTTTCATATCTTTTTATCTCCCAATATATTTTTCTTGGAGATAATGAACCATTAGCTAACCAAGGAGAAAATTTTGAGCTATAATCAACTCCTAAAAGTCCATTTCTAGTTTTTTTATAAAATGATAGTTTTTTTGTTTTCCATAAATAATTATTTAATCTTTCTAAAGCTTCATCACACCCGCCTTTGAAAGGGAAAGCAGTTTTAGAATGATTTTCTTTGATTTTTAAACCTAGATCACTAAGAGAAGGTAAACTAAAAGCTTTAAGTCTTAATTTATTTTCTTTTAAAGGAACGATGTCAGGAAATAGGCTTCTTACGTTAATCTTTTTTTCGCATATTTTTCTAAAAACAGTAAAAACCTCAGGTATTTGTTTTATTTCCATTTTAACATCATTAGGATGAAATAAAAATTGATCAAAATGAGTTTTTATACTAACATTTGAAGGGATAACATTAATTAAATTTTTTTCAGTTTCATACTCATCCCTTGTCCATTCTTTTTGAAAGAAAAGTGAGTCAATTTTAAGTTTCCTTATCCAATAATCTAATCCTTTAATTGGATTTCGCTTTTCAATAATTAGAGTAATATTTAATTTTTCAAGTTGATATTTAAGAGAAGATATAGTATCAATTAAAAATTGTGCTCTAAATGATTCAGTTCTATTGTACCCCCAGTGATTTTTTGAAAAAAATTGTGGATCAAAACTGTAATAGGCAATAACATTATTATATTTATTAGAAGCGAAGTAAAAAGAAGCTTGATCCTCGATTCTAAGGTCATTTCTTAACCAAATTAGGGCCTTTCCTTTTTTTTCCTGCATTTTTTTGAACAATACTTAACGTTTTTCCAATCTCTTTCCCATTTTTTTCTCCAATCAAAACTTCTGTTACATATTAGACATATTTTAGATTGAAGATTTTTTTTATGCAAAATAATCAAGAATTTAATGCCTGTTTATATGTATTAAGGCACCTTTCTCTAGCATACTTATGATCAACTATTGGTGAGGGATAGGAAACGGAATTATAATCACTAATCCATTTCTTTATATAGTTTTTCTCATTGTCAAATTTCTTTAATTGCTCATGTGGATTAAAAATCCTAAAATATGGAGCCGCATCAACACCACAACCTGCAACCCATTGCCAATTTCCAACATTACTTGACATTTCATAATCCAATAACTTTTTTGCAAAATAAGCTTCCCCTTTTCTCCAATCAATAAGTAAATGCTTACATAAAAAACTTCCTACTAACATTCTTACCCTATTATGCATAAATCCAGTTTTATTTAGTTGTCTCATTCCAGCATCAACTAAAGGGAAACCAGTTTTGCCTTCACTCCACTTGATGAAGTCGCTGGGGTCATTTAACCATTGTATTTTTTCATATTTACTTTTGAAGCATTTTTTTTGGGTATGAGGGAAATGCCATAAGATCTGCATGAAAAATTCTCTCCAAACTAACTCTTTTAAAAATGTATTATTTTTATTATTGGAAGCCTCAAGAACTATTGCTCTTATACTTCTTGTTCCAAACCTTAAGTGAGGACCAATTTTGGAAGTCATGTCTGTAAAAGGAAAATTTCTTGTTTCTTCATATTTTTTTATTACCTCTTGGCTTAAATTAATTTTAGGCCAAGATAAATTTGATTCTTTAAATCCTAAATCACTTAACTTAAGAATAGGTAATGANAGCTTAATTAAATTATGTAGATAATTTTCGGATGGATAATTTGAAATGCCTTCTGATTGGAATTTTAAAAACCATTTTTTAAAATATGGTGTATAAACTACATAAGGGGAGCCGTCATCCTTGACTATTTCAGACTTTTCATAGATAACTTGATCCTTATGAGTTTCAAATTCAATTCCTTTACTATTAAGTAATTTTCTAATTTCTTGATCTCTTTGGGTTGCGTATGGCTCATAATCTCTATTCACAAACACCTTGTAAACACTGTGTTTTTTTAAAATTTCTAAAAAAACGGCCTTAGGATTTCCCAGATACATTCCTACATTACATCTGTTCTTCTCCATAGCATCATTAATTGAACCTAAGGCCGAGTGAATCATTGATATTCTTGCATCGTCGTTATCTAGTGTCTTTATTATTTTTTCATCAAATATAAAAACGGGTAAAACTTTATAACCACTTTTAAGTGCTATATAAAGACCCTTATTATCGAATAGTCTTAAATCTCTTCTAAACCAAAAAATAACAACTTTATCATTATCCATTAGTTAACTTTTAAATCTCCAATTCCACCGTCTAAATGAATTATCTGCCCAGTCATCCATTTACTTTTATCACTCAATAAAAAATGGGTTAACTCTGCAATATCAGTTGAACTTCCAATTTCTTTTAAAGGATGCCTTTCTTTAGCTTTATCAATTTTAATTTCACTGTTTAAAAACTTATTGGATAATGGAGTATCTGTTATTGATGGAGCTATTGTATTAAATCTTATTTTTGGTGCAAATTCTGCCGCAAGTGATCTGGTTAACCCTTCTATAGCACCTTTTGATGAGGCAACTGATGAGTGAAAAGGCATACCAGTTTGAACAGCTACAGTACTGTAAAAAACAACACTAGCTTTTTCGCTTTTGAGTAGCAAATCAAGAACTGATTGAAGANAAGTTATTGCGCCTAANACATTTATGTTAAAATCATCTGAAAAATTTTGAGGCCTTAAACCTTTAAATGGCCTTAANTTTATTGACCCTGGACAATAAACAAAACCATCAATATNTTCTGGTAACTCTTCTTTAGGTATACTTCCTTCAAGAGCATCAAATTTAATATATTTAATATTTGAACTTTCTAAACCTTCATTAGATCTGTTAGCAACAATCAGATTGTGGTCNTTTNCAAGTAANTTNACNAANGAATTACCTATACCCTTTGATCCCCCAATAATAAGAATATTCTTTCTCATAAATGTTAANTTTTAAAATCTCCGAAAATTGTAATTAATTTNTTNTATCTNTAATTAAATATTTCATCAAGCTTAGGCNTAACTATNAGTGGATGAGCAATTCTTCCTAAAAAAGAAAAAGGNAAAGCATAGTCAATAATGTCTGTCATTTCAACTCCNCCATCGATNTCTTTTAAAAAATGCTTGTGATGCCAAAAAGAATAAGGTCCAAATCTTTGCTCATCAACAAAAAACTCTAATTTCTTCATGTGAGTTATTTCAGTTGTCCATGAAATTTTAAAACCAAACAATGGAGTTACTGTATAGTTTATAATCTGGCCTGCATACATCTTTTTAATATCACCATCAATTATTTTAAAATTCATATAATCAGGAGTTATTACTGAAAGATTCCTTGGGTCTGATAAAAAAGTCCAAGCCTTTTCTAAAGAGATAGGTAATTTTTGATTTGTAATTAATTTAAAAACTTTCATTACTGTAAATATAATAAATTGTTTAACTATTTTAAAAAATAATTAAACAAAACTTATTAACTTAGTTTAATATGTTTTAAATTATTGATTTTTACTATTAAATAAACTAAAAAATAATGACAAAATAATTGTAAAAATTGCACCAAATAGGTTAAGCCATAAATAACCAAATAAATCACTTACAAAAAGTATGATGATTATAACTTCAGAAATTATAGCAGCATAGAAAATTGAATTAGATTTTATTTTCTTTATGAAAATTGCAACTAAAAAAACACCTAAAATAGTACCATAAAAAATAGATCCTATTATGTTTATTAGTTGAATTAAGTTCTCAAATAAACTACTGATGTTTGCAAAAATTATTGCTATTATACCCCACATAAATGTAAAAATTTTTGACATTTTTAAATAATGAGACTCACTTTTATTAGGATATGTGGGTTTGTAAAGATCAATAANAGTAGTTGAGGTTAAAGCGTTTAATTCTGATGAAGTCGAACTCATTGCCGCAGAAAGAATAACAGCGAGTAAAAGACCAACCAATCCAATGGGTAGATAATTCAAGATAAAAGAAATAAATACATAGTCCTTATCATTAGATTCAACATNAGTCAAATTCTGATCAATAATATTTTTAACCTTTTCTCTTTGATTCTTTTCCTCTTTTTCTAATTTTAAAAATTCGNTTTGCATTTCTTTAGATTNCAAAAAATCATTATGTNTTAAAATTTTAATTTTCTCATTTTGAGTTTTATAGTTGTCATATTCAATTTTATTAAAAATAGAACTTTTATTAGAAGATTTTATTTCAGAAATAGCTTTAGGATTAAAATGAATTGGTGCAATTTGAAACTGATAAAAAATAAAGACAAAAACGCCAACAAGTAAAATTAAAAATTGCATTGGTATTTTTAAAATTGCATTCATTAATAATCCCATCTGACTTTCTCTTAAACTTTTACCTGATAAATATCGTTGAACCTGACTCTGATCTGTTCCAAAATATGATAGAGCTAAAAAAAAACCTCCAGTAATTCCACTCCAAAAAGTATATCTGTTATTAATATCAAAACTAAAATCAAGTAAATTCAATTTTCCGTTTAACCCAGCAATTTTCAAAGCTTTTTCAGTATTTATATTCTCTGGGAGTGAACCAATTATATAAAATAATGCTATGAACATTCCAGAAATCATAATGAACATTTGAATTTTATGAGTTGAATTTAATGCTCGAGTACCTCCAATGGNAGTGTAGAGTATTACACTGAATCCAATAAGAATTATTAAAAACTTTAAATTCCAATTTAAAACAACACTTAATATTATTGCAGGTGCATAAATTGTTATTCCGGCAGCGAGACCCCTTTGAATCAAAAATAATGAAGCTGTCAAAATTCTGGTTTTTCTATCAAACCTATTTTCGAGAAATTGGTATGCAGTAAAAACTTTTAGTTTAGTATAAACAGGTATAAAAAAAATACAAATAATTATAACAGCAAATGGAAGACCAAAATAAAATTGAATGAAACCCATACCTTCGCTATAAGCCTGTCCAGGAGTAGATAAAAAAGTGATTGCACTAGCCTGGGTTGCCATAACAGACAGACCTATAGTCCACCAGTTAGCCCTATTCCCCGCTTTTAAATAATCTTTTAAATTTAGATTAATTCTATTTTTCCAGGTACCATATATTACAATTATTGAAATAGTAAAAATTAAAACAAACCAATCAATTAAATTCATATGCTAAACAAAATCATAAAGAAATAAAATAAAACCCAATAAGTTATACTGGATAAAACCACAATTATATATATTTTTTTATTAACCACAATTCAAATTATTGAGAAATCAAATTAACAAATAGTTTGTAAGCTCCTGGGATACCAGCTGGTAATTGCCTGAAAAAACTTAACCCTGTGTAAATTATTTTACCTTTTCCATATTTTCCAATTAGTAAACTTCCAAGTTTTTCATCTTCACCATTGTCATTCATTGATAAAATTGGTTGAAACTCAACTCCCCAATCATTAGCAAAATAAAGCCCTCTTTCTTGTATCCAATCATTAAAATCGAAGTAAGATATTTTATTTGGATAATTTAAAATTGGATGATCTTTATCTAAAATCCTTACTTCACTATTTTCATTGGTTACTCTGTCCCTTGATAAATTTAATTTTATAGGACTTATTTCTTTAGTCTTCAATCCTCTGGAGGTATTATATTGAATAATCAAATTACCTCCACTTTTGACATATTCCCAAATTATTTCTTTCTTATACTTTAGATCATCTTCAATATTAAAAATTCTTATCCCAAGTATTAGTGATTTGTATTTTTTTAGTTGCTCAATATTTAAATCGTTTAACAATAGTTTTTCAACTTTAATATCAACTTGAGACAAACTTTCAGGAATTTTATCTCCNGCACCTGNGATATATGCAACTTTAAATTTTGGTGTTGAAATTGAAATGGGAACCAATTTTGCTTCACTTTTAATTAATACATATTGTTTAGGAATATGTTGATGATTTATTATATTTAAAGAATATGGAAAATTTTTATTTACAGAGTCAANTAATAATGGTTTTACAAATCCTTGCTTAGGATNTAAATCAGGACTAATTTTAAATTTTAATTTNGTTGAATTACCNATTCCTAAGATTTTTAAATCCATACTCTTTGGTTCAACAGTCCATCCNNCTGGAACNTGCAAACCTATNTTACCATCAAAAAATTTATCATGATTATTAACTTCAACCTCAACTGTCTTGATTTCATTATTTTTGAATATATATATGTCACTTTCAAAATTCACTGTNANNTTAGGTAATATATTTATATTTTCAACTATTTCTCCTTTAACNGGNTCAGTTTTTCGATATTCNATTTGTTTAAAAAAATCTATTNTTTCACCATTAATTAAAATTTCAAATCTAACTTTTAAATCATTCCTATTTNAANTTAAATTATTTTCAACATCACTGTTCAAATTATAATTTCCTTTTGATCCAGGNNTCAAAAGCCAAGAGGAAGAGGTTAAGTTATTTTTAATAAAAAAAGTTGATTTTTCAATTANCAAATTATTAATCTTTAATTTTTTATTAAACTCTTTNGTATAATCACCAAAACTTATTGATTTTAAAATAATATTTTTATTACTTTGATGAATTACTTTAATACTTGTATCTAATTTACTATTTTCAGTTATGTATGGAACTGATGAGTTCACTTGAATAGTAAGTCCAATACAGGACTCAATAATTTTTTTAACTTCAACTAACTTCCTTTTTTTCCAAATATTTTCATCCAAAAGACTGATTTTTTTATAAACCTTCAAAAGGTCATCAACAATTAACTGTGGGTTTAAAAAATTAAAACTTTTAATTATTTTATCTATTTCACTTTTTATTTCTAACCCACCTTTAAGTCTAGTCCAAGTAGTATTAATACCATAAAATGGATCATTATTTAATGGTTTACTCCCAGCTATGTGTTCTAAATAATTTAAATTTGAACCAAAGCTTGGGCTACTTCCAAATCCCTGAGATTTNTGCTGACTCCTACTTCTTGCAGATANATAAGAATTATAAATTCCTTTTTCTCNATTGTAAGTTCCAACATCAATTGACAATAAATTTTCTTTATTTAACTCCTCAAACTTTTTTCTACTTCCNTAAAAAAACCAAGANGTATTTAAAAAAATTCTTTCAATAGCCCATGCTCTATTTTTTTTGTTAAAATTATTAATTTTATTAAATGCCTCTATACTTAATATTGCAGATGCTGTATGATGGCCATGAGTAGTTCCAGGAGTTCTGTGATCAAAACGATTAATAATAATATCTGGCTGAAAAAAATTAAAAGTTTTAATTATTTCATTTAAAACTTTTTGTTTATTCCATATTGAGAATGTTTCGTTTGGATTTTTTGAAAAACCAAAATCCTTAGCACTAGAAAAAAATTGTANAGCTCCGTCAATTTTTCTGGCTGCATACAACTCTTGAGTTCTTATTACTCCCAATTTTTCCTTTAAATTATCTCCAATAAGATTTTGACCTCCCCCTCCTCTTGTTAAAGACAAATAACCAGTAGTGGCTAATTTTTGATTAGAAAAATAAGAAAGAAGAGCAGTATTTTCATCATCTGGGTGTGCTGCCATGTAAATTATTGAACCTAAAAAATTTAACTTTTTTAAATCATTATATATATCAACTGAATTAGTTTGACNAAAAAGGNTGGGTTTGAAAANAAAAAATAANAAAACAATTATAATTNACTTGAAATTCATTTTAAAACTTAAAATTTAATTTATNAGGTTTTTAAAAATTCATTNATCTTTTTTATAAATTTTGATAAAGGGAAACCCATTATATTAGTATAACTTCCTTCAATTTTATCTACTCCAACAAATCCAATCCAATCTTGAATTCCATATCCCCCAGCCTTATCAAGTGTATCAAAATTTTTTACATAATTATAAATTTCTGAATCCTCTAATTCCCTAAAATAAACAAAACTTTTTTCATTAAAAATAATTTGTCTATTTAAACCTGTAATTCCAACAGATGTAATGACTGTATGAAAATTATTTGACATTTTTTTTAAAATCTGAATAGTTTCATNAATTGATTTTGGTTTACCGATATATTCATTTTTAAACCAAACAATTGTATCAGCAGTTATTACTATTTCATTTTTATTTAACTTACTTTTAAATGAATCTGCTTTTAATTTTGCTAAATAATCTGAAATTTCAGATCCTTTCAAATTTGAAGGAAAGGATTCTTCAACTTGAGGAGAAATTGTTCTAAAAGAAATATTAATTTTTTTTAGCAAATCTTTTCTTCTTGGAGAATCTGAAGCTAATATTATTTGATATTTATTAATATTTGAAAATAACATCTAAATCTATATCCATTTATTTTGTACTCTTAAAACCTGCTCAATTATTTCTCTCACACAACCTTGACCTCCATTTTTAGGAGAAACATAATCAGAAATTTCTTTAACATCGATTACTGCATCATTAGGACAAGTAGCTAATAAAACTTTCTTCATTATTTTGATATCTGGTATGTCATCTCCCATATACAAAATATCATTTGGTTTGATATCTTCATTTTTAATAAAATCATTAAAAGGTCTTTCCTTATCAGTAAATCCTAAAAAAATATTTTTAATACCCAAATCTTGCAACCTAATTTTAAGGCCTTTGTCTTTTCCTCCAGATATTATTGCAATTTTAAAACCTTTATTAAGTGCATATTTTATTGCAAAACCATCTTTAGTGTCCATCTCGCGATACATATCCCCTTTAGATGTTATTAAAATCTTTCCGTTGGTTAGTACTCCATCAATATCAAAAATAAATGCCTTGATTGAATTTAGAACTTCTTTATAATTTTTTTTCTTCATTTTCTGATTTAATTGATTCTGTTAATGACATGTAAATGTTTTTTAATTTTGGATCATCCAAAAGGTCTATGTGTTCTAAAATTGTATCAATATCTCCTCTTNCTGCAGGTCCAGTTTGAATATCCTTGGGTGAAAATAATTTAATTTTTTCAAATGTTTCAAAAATTAATGGGTACAAAGTTTTAAATGGAATATTATTTTCTTTACATATTTTTTCTCCAATTAAAAATAAATGATTTGAAAAATTATTTACAAATACNGCAGCCAAGTGTATTCTTTTTCTTTTGATTGAATTTAAATAANGATAATTTATTTTTAAAATTGATGAAAATTTTTCTAAAAATTCTTTAGTTTTTTTATTATTTGATTCAATTAAAAATGGAAAAGAATTGTTAATTATTTTATGATTTTTTGTAATAGTTTGAAGAGGATATAAAACTCCAAAATTTTTAAAACGATTCAAGACTTTAATATCTATAAAACCTGAAGTATGTATAATTATTGATTTTTTTACTTTTAATTTATTTATGACATTCTTTAAATTTGAATCGCTTACTGAAATAATAAAAATATCAGCTTCTGGAAGTTTTTTAATGTTATCAAGTTTTTTGATTTCAATACCTAAATTATTTTTTTTTGAGGATTTTGAATACCATTCAACTAAATTAATGGTATTAATATTTTTAAATTTATTATAAAAATAATGACCAATATTCCCTGACCCAATAAGAACAACCNTAATCATATTTTAAATAATTTAATTTTAAATAAACTTATATAAAAATAAAGGTTTTAGAAATTAAATTCTTTCAATCGAAGCTCCAATTTTAACTAATCTATCTACTATGTTTTCGTAACCTCTATCAATTTGCTCAATGTTATGAATTTCACTGGTGCCTTCAGCAGATAAAGCAGCAATCAATAAGGCGATACCAGCCCTGATATCAGGTGAGGCAAGCTCAGAAGCTTTTAAAGAGGATTTAAAATTGTGTCCAATAACACTAGCCCTGTGGGGATCACACAAGATTATTTTTGCACCCATTTCTATTAATTTATCAACAAAGAAAAGTCTGCTTTCAAACATTTTTTGATGTACTAATACACTCCCCTTTGCCTGAGTTGCAACAACAAGAATTATACTTAATAAATCAGGCGAAAAAGATGGCCAGGGACCATCTGAAATAGTTAAAATCGATCCATCAATATAATTTTGAATTTCGTACCCCTCTTTGTGAGCAGGAATAAAAATGTCATCATTAATTTTATTTATGGTAATACCAAGTTTTCTGAAAGTGTTTGGAATTTGACCTAAGCTTTCCCAGTTAACATTTTTTATCAATATTTCGCTTTTTGTTAATGCTGCAAGTCCTATCCAACTTCCAATTTCAATCATATCAGGTAAAAGAGTGTGATCAGTTCCAAAAAGTTTATCAACGCCCTCAATTTCAAGTAAATTGGACTTTACGCCTTCAATTTTTGCACCCATTCTTTTTAACATAAGGCAAAGTTGCTGAATATAGGGTTCACATGCAGCATTATAGATCTTTGTTTTTCCTTTAGCTAAAACAGCAGCCATAATCAAGTTTGCAGTTCCAGTTACTGAAGCTTCATCTAATAAAATATCACATCCAATTAAATTTTGTGAAGATATTTTATAATATTTCTCGTNTTTATNGTAATTGAAAACNCCTCCAAGAGAAATAAGACCCTGAAAATGAGTATCTAATCTTCTTCTTCCAATTTTATCNCCTCCNGGCCTAGGAATACTTCCAAATCCAAATCTTGATAACAATGGGCCTACCAACATAATAGANCCTCTNAATTGTCTNCCATCAATTTTAAATTGATNAGAAGACAAATACTCTAGATTTATATTCTCAGATTTNAATGAGTATGAGCCTTTAGATATTTTTTTTATTNNTACTCCAAGTTTTTTTAATATTTCAATAAGCTTNTTTACATCAATAATATCAGGAATATTATTAATTNTTATTTTATCAGAAGTTAAAAGNGTAGCACATAAAACTTGTAAACACTCNTTTTTTGCTCCCTGNGGATTAATTTCTCCTTTTAATGGTTTCCCCCCNNTAATTCGAAATGTTCCCATGATAAATTTTTCTAATACCTTTTTCTATTTCTATTTGACTTTCTATAGTTAAAGTTACTTCTTGGTCCATTTCCATTTTTTGTTTTAAATTTTAACANACTTGATGTTTCTGTAAGGGGAAGTAATTCAGGATTAACNTCTAGTTTACCNCCTGAAAGTTCNTTTAAATGANCAAAAATTACTTTATCATCAACAGTATCNTTATTCCAGTTGAGAAANGATTTTTTCATGTGATTAGCAATATTAAAAACTAAAGCATCTTTTAATTCNCCATCTTCCCATTTAATTGCTGCATCAATCATATTTTTTAAATTATTACCATAAAATCTATATTTTGGATAAGATTGAGGGTAANTTAATNGACCAGGTCTAGCTTCTAATAAATCTTTATTNGGCTTTTCNAATGGACAATCNACATCTAACTTGAATCTNGACATTATAAAAAGCTGATCCCACAATTTATGTTGAAAATCAGCAACATCACGTAAATGAGGGTTTAAATTTCCCATAACCCCGATAATTGCCTTAGCAATTTTATTTCTTTCGTCCTTATTCCTGACTTCTATAGCTTGATCAATCATTTTATGAATATGTCTTCCATATTCAGGAATTTTTAATAATACTCTTGATGTATTATACTGAAGTGGTTCCATTTATTTTTTTTTAATTTTATAGAANTAATACTTGCAAGATATTATAAATTTAAGTAATGATCTAGAATTTTAAAGACATATAACACCATCTAACTTAGAGGCCTTTTTATAAAATTCTANAACTTCCTCAGCGGATTTCATGTTAACCATTATCGATAAAGATTGAAATCTTTTTTTTGAAGAGTTNTTTTTAGAATAAATTGCAGACTTATTNNTAAATATTTTTTTTAATTGAATTATTTTNTTTGAATTNTCTTTTAATATAAACTTAAANATAAATTTTCCTGGCCATTTTTGAGAAGATTCTAATTTTTGTAAAAANCGCGAATAAAATTCTTCTTGATTTTGTTGAGGAATCATTAAGTTAATTGTTATTAAAGCAAATATAATTTAAATTGTTATATATTAATTAAATATTATAAATAATACCTTGAATTTTAAAATTGTAATTAGTGGTGGACCATGCTCAGGTAAAACAACAATAATAAATCAGTTAATTTTAAAAAATTACAATTGCTTTAATGAAATTTCTAGAACATATTTAAAAAAAAGAAAATTTATAGATCAACCGATTAGTATAAGCAAAAAAATAATTAATAAGAGAATTAAGCATTACATTGAATCTGAAAACCTAAGTCTTTNAGGGGATAAACCTTTTATTTTCTTTGATAGAGGCATCCATGAAGTTGCTGCATACCTAGATTATATAAGTATCCCACACGAATACCACAAAAAAATAAAGGATTATCAATACAACCTAATATTTATATTAGAACTGAATAAAAAAAAATATATAAATGATAATCAAAGAATTGAAACTTTTGAACAAGCCTTAAAAATAGAAGATTGCATAAAAAAAGTTTATCAAACTACAAATCACACTATAATTTATGTACCCTGGATGAATATTAACAATAGACTAGAATTTATTTTATATAATTGTTATAAAACTTTCAAAATTTAATATTTGAACTTTAAAAAAAATCATAATTTTAACGGAAAAAATTATAAATGAAATTAAAAATTCTTTTTTTTGGTACTCCATCTTTTGCTAAGACTTGCTTAGAGGAACTAATTATTAAAGAATATGATATATGTGGAGTCATTACCAGTCCAGATAAAAAATCAGGACGAGGTTTGAAGTTAAAAAAATCAATTGTTAAAGTTTTTAGTGAAGAAAATAAATTAAAAATATTTCAACCTGAAAACTTAAAAAACAAAAAGTTCTTAAAAGAAATTAAGGANTTAAAAGCTGACATTGGAGTTGTTGTTGCATTTAGAAAGATTCCAAAGGAACTTTGGGAAATACCAAATTTTGGAACTTTTAATCTTCACGCGTCACTTCTTCCAAACTATCGAGGTGCAGCCCCTATAAATTGGTCTATTATTTTTAAAGAAAAAGTTACAGGAGTGACAACTTTTTTAATCAATGATAATATTGATTCTGGTGACCTCTTGCTTCAAGAAAAAATTTCCATTGACCATAATGAAAATGCAGGTTCTCTTCATGACAAATTAGCAATAATTGGAAAAAATATAATAATAAAAACAATTGATTTATTTCCGTTAAAATTTAAACCCAAAAAACAAATTATCNTAGGAAATGAAAANATTGCTCCAAAATTAACAAGAGAAAATACTAAAATTGATTGGTCAAATACTCTTGAAGATATTTATAATAAAATAAGAGGTCTAAGTCCTTTTCCTGGTGCATGGACTTTTCTTGTAAATGGTAAAGAAAATATTATTTTTAAAATATTTAAGGCTTCTACTGAGCCATTAATTGATGAAAATGCTGATAACGAAATTATTATTATTAAAAAAAATTTATTTGTCAAACACTCAGATGGACTATTAAAACTNGAAATAGTTCAATTACCCAACANAAAAATTATGCAAACTAGCTCATTATTGAATGGTTTTTCATTTAAATCAGGCTCAAAAGTGATTTAGCAGCAATGATTATCAACAATAGCAGGGAGTTATCAACAATATTGTTAATTTAATATTGAATTCCTTGGGACTATCAATAATCACTATATATTTGTATTAATACAAGTAATAACAGTTAATTTAAATTAAAAAATATGAACAAAACAGAATTAATCGACGGAATGGCAGCTGATGCTGATATTTCTAAAGCGGCAGCTAAAAAAGCATTGGAATCATTTCTTGGAAATGTTGGAGGAGCTCTAAAAGGTGGTGGAAGAGTTTCACTAGTTGGATTTGGATCTTGGTCAGTNTCTAAAAGAGCTGCTAGAGACGGGAGAAATCCTCAAACTGGTGCTACTATAAAAATTGCTGCAAAAAATGTAGTTAAATTTAAAGCTGGTTCTGAACTAGCTAGCTCAGTAAATTAATTTTAATTAAATTATACAAAAAATCTCCCTGCNGGGAGATTTTTTTTTGTTTTGAAACAAGGAAATTTAATTATATCTAATCCTTTTCTTTTTAATGATAGCTATTTCAATAGATCAGTCATTTTNTTAGCTAATCATAAAATATCAACTTCGATAGGTTTTATTCTAAATAAACCATTTAACATTAATTTAAATTCTATAATACCNGAAATCAAACAAAAATTTGATGTTTTCGTTGGTGGCCCTGTTGAAACCGATAATTTATTTTTTATTCATGACTCTCCAAATCTAATTCCAAATAGTAAAAAAATAGAAAATAATTTATATTGGGGAGGTGACTTTGATTCAATTATAAAATTATTAAATTCCAAATCAATTTTAAATAACAATATTAAATTTTTTTTAGGTTATAGTGGTTGGACAAAAAATCAATTAAAAAACGAGTNTAATGCAANTTCATGGATAATTAAACAGAANACTTATAAAGAAAAAATAATTATTGAAGATTACAAAAACATGTGGAAAAATCAAATAAAATTATCTGGTTCAAAATATGATATTTGGTTAAATTCGCCTGAGAACCCAAATTTTAATTAATAAAAGATTTAAATTTTTCATAAATCAGTGATGTTTTATGATTAACAAATTTTTTTTTCTTAAAGCTTGTTACACTTTGAAAGCCATTTTGNACACTTACAATAAACAACTCNTCTGATTTTACTATTTCGAATGGNGAAAAACTTTNTTCAATAATATTATANTTATTTAAACTTTTTAAATATTTAATAANTTCATACTTATAAACTGAATCNCTATGGAATTTACTGGTTTTTGGTGTTTTTATATCATTATTTGTTATNCAAAAGATTTCGCCAAAGGCTGATCTTACNACATTATTGTTNTTATCCAGGATTATAGAATCGTCAAGGTTATTTTCAAAACTAAAAATTTTTGATAAAGAAATAATAAAAGAAAATTCGATATTATTAAATGANGATAAAGATATTTTAAAATCATTATAAACATCCATTGAATATTTTTCTTTATTATGAAANATAGAGTCNTTTTTTATTACTTCAATTAAATAATTTGATTTTGNGATAATTAGTTTTTTAGTTATTTGTTCAGACTTGGANACTTTTATTGAAATTAAATATGATTTTTTTATATCATGAAAATCTGAAATNANTTTTTTTATGGATTTAGATAAAAAATCTGGAGTGAAATCTAAAGGNATATCCATCCTAGAAATNCTCATTAAAGAAACTAATTGAAAATAATGTTCTTCCCAAAAATATATTTTNCTAGNACCATATCTAATAGAAACAGATAAACTTGGNTTATNAATAAANGANGANACTATTTCCTTTGGAACCTCAGAAAAATCAGAGTAATAAATTCCATTTAATAAAATCATTTTTTGAAANTATGCAGAACCTAAAACTTGTTTTAAATCTGAAANTAAATTATCCCANAACATTTTTGATTCTTCCATTTCATCTTCNTCNGAATAATCACTAACAATTAATGATACATCNTTAGTAATCTCATCTACCAAAATCTTAAATTCAAAAAAATAATCATCTTGATCATGTTCTCCATTTGTCCATCTGAATCTTACTCTTTCGTTATTTTTNTTTTGAATTAATTTAGCTGATTCTTCNCTATCATCCCATATAAAAATAAAATCTTCNCCTCTAGAATTGACATTATCNGCAAACCATTCAGAAAGTCCAGANGGNGTAGAAAGATACTGAAAGAGTAATTGTGGCGAAGCATGAAAATCATATTCAATACTAAAAAAAATTTTACTNGGCATNAATGGATTTTTTTTGTAATATATTAAAAAAAATATANAGANATCATTAAAATTCCTTTTTTTTTTAATCATCTAACTTAAAGATGTTAAATTATGTTTTTATATTTGCTTTCATTCTTATTTGGCGAGGTAGCTCAGCAGGTTAGAGCGTCGGATTCATAACCCGGAGGTCGGGAGTTCAAGTCTCCCTCTCGCTACAAAATCCANTAATAATCTTTTTATATTTTTTCTAAAATATTATCTTGTGAAAATATGATTGAAAAAAAAATAATTACTAATCTAAATAAAATTTTAAATCCTAATTCAATTTTAACAGGTAAAGATTTAAAGCAAAGATTTCATCACATTTGGAAGATGAATGAACCATTAGAAGCTATTGCACTCCTTCTTCCAAAGAATACCAATGAAGTTTCAAAAATCATGCAATTCTGCTATGAAAATAACCAAGAGATAGTTATTCATGGTGGTTTAACAAATCTAGTAGGCGGAACTGAAACTAAAAAAAAACAACTAGTACTTTCATTAGAAAAAATGAATACTATTTTAGAACTAGATGAAAAAAGCAGGACCATTACAAGTCAATCTGGAGTTATTATTGAAGATTTAATTAATACTGCTTCAGAAAAAAATCTTTTATTACCATTGAATTTTGGAGCGAAAGGGTCTGCTCAAATTGGTGGAGCTATTTCTACAAATGCAGGAGGATTGAGAGTATTTAAGTTTGGGATGATAAGGCATATGGTTCTTGGACTTGAAGTTGTTCTTCCCAATGGAACAATAATTTCATCAATGAAGAAAATTTTGAAAGACAATTCTGGTTATGATTTAAAACAATTATTTATTGGATCAGAAGGTACATTAGGAATTGTGACTAAAGTAATTCTTAGGCTACATGAAAAACCATCTTCAAGGACCTCAGCAATTGCTGGAATTAATAAATATTCTAATGTAATAAAACTATTAAAATATCTTGAAAAAGAATTATCAGGTGCACTCTCTGGATTTGAAATAATGTGGAAAAACACATATACTATGATGACTCTCGAACCCTCAATACTTAAAGCCCCAATTCCTAAAAATTACAAATACTATATTTTTATTGAAACGCTTGGAAGCAATCATCAAAATGATTATNATCTTTTAGAGAANTTAATTGAAAATGCACTTGAAAAAAATATTATTGAAGATGCTTCAATGGCAAGTAATGANCGAGAATTNAATAATTTGTGGCAAATACGTGAGGATGTTTCAGTTTTAGATTCAAATTCAAATAATTCTCAACATTTTGANATAAGTATACCTATTCCAAAAATTGGAGATATAATTGATTCTATTTGTNTAGAATTAAATAAACTCCAATTTGTTGAGAAAATATTCATTTTTGGTCATGTAGCTGATGGCAATATTCATTTCATAATTGGAAAAAATAACAATTCAATTGAATCAATTGAAAAAATTAATAAGATAGTTTATTCACCGCTTAAAGAAAATAATGGTTCAGTTTCTGCAGAACATGGAATTGGTCTTCACAAAAAAAAATATCTGAAAACTTCTAGAAATAAAGAGGAAATAGAATTAATGAAAAAAATAAAAAAACTATTTGATCCCAAAATGATACTTAACCCGAAAAGNATAATTTAGGTGAGTTTTTTAAATTTTCGAATTCATGATTTTAAAATTTGATTCAAATGGTAAACCAATATTTTTATAATACTTTATTCCAAAGTACTTTTTAAAAGCATTTAAACCTTTTTCTGTAAAATAAGGAAGCAATAAGCTCCATACCATTATACCTGCATCTTCTGTATTATCTTCTCCAAATGTACTTTGTTGAAAAAACCAATAATTACTTACCATCCAAACAGAAAAAGCTAAATTATTATATGTTCCATGAATAGCCTCAGGTTTAAAATTACCAATTTGAATTGAAAAAAGTATTGTCGCCTTGTTTTGTTCAACAGAGCTTAACATCATGCCTTTAAATTTACTTTTTATTACAGGATGAGAGGATAAATGTGTATTCAAAAATATAAATGAATATTTCCTTTGGAGTTTATGAAATATTTTTATCTCATTATAAATATTTTCGAAGGAAGGTAAAATTGTTGTTTTCTGCTTCTCTTTGTCAAATTCAATCCACATTTGATTTGATATACTTTTTAATAAAGCTCCTTTATCTTTAAAATGATAGGTTAAATTTCCTCTACTAATTTTTAAATAATTAGCGAGTTCCTGAAATGAAATTGAATTATAACCATACTTATTAAAAACATCAATTGCTGTTTTTAGTATTCTTTCTTTGGTTTTCATNAANANTAAATTTTAATCTAATATAAAAAAAAAATANAAANATTAGTCGGTTTCGACTATTTATATTTATATTTACGACTAAATTTATNAAGAATATGTCTACACTAAAATCAAATGCCAACNTAAGCAGTCNAGAAAGTAAACAAAATAAAGGCAAATGGCAAAAAATAATTAAGACATTAAACGAATATAATGCTCAAAGTAAATTTGAGGGGAATCCTAAACAAATTTCTAGAGCAAGAGAAAGAAAAAAACTTTTAGCAAGAGAAAGAATTGAGTTAATTCTTGATATTGATAGTCCTTTTCTAGAATTGATGCCTCTTTCTGGAATGAATTATGAAAATGGATTTGGACCAGGAGGAACCAATNTTTGTGGAATAGGATTAGTAAATAAAAAATTATGTGCAATTAATTCAAATGTTGGAACTAGAAAAGGTGGATCAATTGACTTTCCGACAGTAAAAAAAACCTCAAGAATGAATCAAATTATTCTTGAAAATAAACTTCCAACAATTAATCTAGTTGAAAGTGGTGGTGTAAATCTTCCAGACCAAGCAATGCTATTTAATTTAGCTGGAGAAAGTTTCAGAGAGATTACAAAAAGATCTAAGTTTGGTTTATCTACAATATCAATAGTNTTTGGAAATGCTACAGCAGGAGGAGCATATGTGCCAGGAATGTCTGATTTTAGTATCTTTCAAAAAAANTCCGCAAATGTTTTCTTAGCTGGACCNCCGCTAGTTAAAATGGCAACAAATGAAATTTCTANCACTGAAGAACTTGGTGGAGCTGAAATGCACTCAAAAAAATCAGGTGTATCTGATTATTTAGCAGAAAACGAATATGATGGCATTAGAATTGCTCGAGAAATAATGAAAATAATTAAAACTCCAAAAGCTCATTATATACCTAAAAATAAAATTAAACCTCCAAAGTATTCTGAAGATGAAATTTTAAACATAATACCTGTAAATAACAAAATACCNTGGGACATAAGAGANCTTATNACTAGAATTATTGATGACTCNCAATTTTCAGAATTTAAAGAACTTTATGGATCAACTATAGTTACTGGATGGGCAGAATTACATGGCTATCCAATTGGGATAATTGCAAATAATGGAGTAATTTTTTCAGAGTCAGCTAATAAATCCTCTCAATTCATTCAACTATGTAATCAAAATAATATACCATTAATTTTTCTTCAAAACACTACTGGATTTATGGTTGGTAAAGAATACGAAGAGGGGGGCATAATTAAAAATGGAGCTAAACTAATTAATGCTGTTGCTAATAGTAAAGTGCCTTCAATAACAATAATGACAGGTAATTCATACGGCGCTGGAAATTATGGAATGAATGGAAGATCCTATGAACCCAGATTTCTATTTACTTACCCTAATTCAAAATTAGCAGTTATGGGATCTGAACAATTAGCAGGAGTAATGGAAATTATTAGGTCCTCATCAGCAAAATCACTTGGAAGAAAAATAAATAAGGAAGAAGAAATAAAATTTAAAAATAAATTAATTTCTGAGGTTGAAAATAAAGCATCCGCATATCATTCAACAGATCAAATTTGGGATGACGGTATAATAGACCCCAGAGAAACAAGAAATTACTTGGGATTTTGTTTAGCAGTAATTTATAATCAAAAAATAAAAGGGGCTAAAAAATATGGGGTTTGGAGACATTAAAATATCCTGACTAATAGTTATTATATGAAAGAAATTACTAAAATATTAATTGCAAATAGAGGTGAAATTGCTTTGAGAATTCTAAAAACATGCAAATCCCTCGGTATTTCGACTATAGTAATTTATTCGGAATCCGATAAGTTGTCTCCTTATGTAATTAATTCTGATAAAGCTATTTTTATTGGAGAAAANAATCCAACTAAATCTTATCTAAATATCAAATTAATAATTGATATTGCAAAAGAACATGAAGTTGACGCCATACANCCAGGTTATGGTTTCTTATCTGAAAACTCACATTTTGCAAAAAAATGTATTGAAAATAATNTAATTTTTATTGGTCCTGACCCTAAAATCATTGAAGAAATGGGCTCAAAGTCAAGAGCTAAAAAAATAATGAAATCTATAGGTGTTCCAGTAATTGAAGGGTATAATGGTAAAAATCAATCAATTAAAAAACTTACCGAAGAATCTGAAAAAATTGGTTATCCAATTTTAATAAAAGCATCATATGGCGGAGGAGGCAGAGGCATGAGAATAATTAATAAAAAAAATGAATTAAAAAGCTCTATTCTAGGCGCTCAAAGAGAAGCAAAAAATTCATTTGGATCTTCAGAATTAATAATTGAGAAATATATTCCTGANGGAAGACATATAGAATTTCAAATTTTAGGGGATAAATATGGAAATGGGGTTCATGTTTTTGAAAGGGAGTGTACAATTCAAAGAAGGTATCAAAAAATAATTGAAGAAAGTCCATCTCCAATAATGGATAATGCCTTAAGATTAAAAATGGGAAGAGAGGCTCTAAAAATTATTAAAAAATTAAATTATGATAATGCTGGAACTATTGAATTTATTTATGATGAGAAAAATAAAAAATATTATTTCTTAGAGGTAAATACAAGGCTTCAGGTTGAACATCCAGTTACAGAAATGATTACAGGATTAGATTTAGTTGAATTACAAATTAAAATCAGTAGAGGCGAAAGATTGAAAATTAAACAAGAAAAACTTAAAAATAATGGATATGCCCTTGAGTGTCGAATTTATGCTGAAGACCCAAAAAATAATTTTTTACCTCAAAGTGGAAAAATTATACACTTTAAAGCNCCTAAGATTAAGGGATTGAGAGTTGACTCTGGAATAGAATCAAAATCTGAAATAAGCATTCATTATGACCCAATGATTGCAAAATTTATAGTTTGGGCAGAAAATAGAGAAAANGCTCATATTAAAATGAAGTATGCTTTAGAAAATACAGAATGCCTTGGAATTAAAACTAATTTAAAATTATTGGTAGATATTCTAAATAATAAAAATTTTAAAAATGGCAATTATGATATCCACTTCTTAGACAGGTTGATTTTAAAAAATAATAAAAATATAATTAACGAGAAACCATTAATTGCAGCCGTTTTATTTAATTGGATCAAAAGAAATAAAAAAAGGAANATTTTAAAGAGCCTTCCATCGGGATGGAGAAATAATTTTTATAAACCACAAACACAAGAGATAAATTTTAATGATAAATCAATAAAAATATCATATGAGTATACTAAAAATAATTTCATTTTTTATTTACCAAAATATAATTGCGTAGTAAAGATTATTAAATCTAAAAATAATAGTTTATGGATTGAATTTGATGGTATTCAGGAAAAATTCAAAATATTTAAAAAAAATAATCAATTCTTTATTTATAGTTTAAAATATGGGAATATCTCAATGCAAATTAAAGACAGGATACCTTCAGCTTCCACAAAAAAAACAAAAGGAAGCTATGTTTCACCAATGCCTTCTAAAATCATAAAGTTACTAGTGAAAGTTGGTCAAAAAATAAATGCAAATGAACCTCTTATAATTTTATCATCTATGAAAATGGAAAATACAATTTTCTCTTATAAAAGTGGAATAGTTGATAAAATTAGAGTCAAAGAAGGTCAAAATGTAGAGAAAGATACTTTACTTTTAAATATAAATGAAATTGAAAAATAAAATTCTCTGAAATACTTATAGATTGTGTTTAACCAATTTTTTTATTTATAACAGATAATATTTCATTTATTGAATGAGAAGACTGTTCCCTTTTCTTAAGATCCTTTAAAAGAAAAACTTTTGATTCTAATTCATTTTTNCCGATCATTATAACGTAAGGAATATTTTTTTTATCTGCATAAGATAATTGATTATTAATTCTTATGAAATCAGGATAAAACTCTGATCTNATTTCTTTACTTCTCAATTTTTTTAATAAATCCATACAAGTTTGCTCAGTTTCAGTACCAAAATTTGCAATTAAAACTTGTGTTGTAATACTTAAAAATTCTGGAAATAAATCTAATTCATCCATTAATAAATAAATCCTNTCAAATCCTAAGGAGATCCCAACACCACTCATGTTTTTTAAACCAAAGGTACTNGCTAAATTATCATATCTNCCNCCTCCACCAATTGAACCAATTCCATCATTTTTACTNCAAGAAATTTCAAAAATAGAACCGGTATAATAATCAAGACCTCTAGCAAGGGTCAAGTCAAAATCGATTTTAAAATNAACTGNCGATTGGATGAATTTATTTTTTAANATTTTATCAATATCATTAAGACCACTGTTTTCAGAAAATGAAAGACCTAAAAATTTTGAAATACTTTTTAGTTTAAATTCATTACTTCCGTCAAGAGTTAATAAATATTTTAAATCTGAAAGTTTTGAGCTTGATATATTTTCTTTTCTAAGAAGGTCAATGACTCCTTTAGAACCAATTTTATTAAATTTATCTAAAATAGTTGTAAAATCTTTGAAATTGTTCTTGAAACCAATTTTTTTAGAAATGTCATAAAGAATCTTTCTATGATTAATTTTAATTGTTATAGACTCTAAACCTAGTTTTTTAAAAACCTCAGTACATAATAAAATTAGATCAACTTCTAATAAAAGTGAATTGCTTCCAATAATGTCTGCATCACATTGAATAAACTCTTGAAATCTACCATACTGAGGTCGATCTGCACGCCAGACAGGTTGAATTTGATATCTTTTGAAGGGAAAATTTATTTCATTTTGATTTTTAGAAACATATCTAGCAAAAGGAATTGTCAGATCATATCTTAAAGCCTTTTCTGATATGGAGCTAGAAAATTGGGAAATTTTATTTGATTTTAATGATTGAATATCAGCTTTTTTTAATTTTTCTCCAGAATTTAAAATTTTAAAAATTAGCCTATCCCCTTCTTCGCTGTAATTGCCTTTTAAAATTTCTAATTTTTCAAATGAAGGAGTCTCAATTGGTTCAAATCCATATTTCTCATAAGATAATTTAATTTTTTCTTTCATATAGTTTCTTCTTGAAACTTCTATGGGGGAATAATCTCTGGTCCCTTTTGGTAAAATAGGTTTCATTTATTAAAATAAATTCTAATACAAATATGATATATTTAGTGTGTTTATGAAAGAAAACCCTTGATACTTTTAAATAATTTACCAGAATCTAAATTTGCTCCCTTAAGTATTAAATCAAAAACTTCGGATTTTCTATTTTTATAATACTTTTTTTTTGATTTTAGTATTTGAAAATGATCACTAAAAAAATCAGATTCAATTATACTCCAAAGATTACTTTTCCTAAAATCTAAGTCACTTCTTGTTGACTTCAAAACAATAGCTTCTATATTTTTTTTTCCACAATAAAATAAAAATAATTGCTTTTTACTTAAATGAATTAGATAATTTTCCCTTGATAAAATATCATCCCAAACTAAGTCACTAAATTTATCTAAAAGAGTCTCAACCTGTAAACTATTATTGATTTTCATTTCACTCCATTTCAACTTATCTATAGATTTTGAAGCAAGGAATTGAGAGAAATCAATATTTAATAAATCAAATTGCTCTTTAGTTAAACGTGAATATTTCATTGAGAATCCCAATTAAGTTTACTGGGATCAAATATTGATTGTTTGTAGTTATTCGGAAATAATTTCAAAGTCATGATTAACAACTACTTCACGATGAAGCCTAATACTAGCCTCATATTTACCCAATCTTTTAATAGTTTTACCAGGTAGAGTAATCTGATTTTTTTCAATTTCAAAACCAGCATTTTTTAATACTTTTGAAAAATCAGATGCATTAACTGAACCAAATAATTTATCTCCGGCACCAGCTTTAGATTTAATTTTAATTTGAGTTTTTAAAATCTTCTTAGCTAAAGAGTTAGCATTGTCAATGATTTTCTTTTCTTTGAAAGCTTTTTGTTTAATATTCTCAGATAATATTTTTTTTTCAGAGGTTGTTGCTAGAATAGCTTTACCTTGGGGAATTAAAAAATTTCTACCATAACCATTTTTAACGTTTACAATGTCATCTTTAAAACCCAAGTTTAAAACGTCTTCTTTAAGTATAATCTCCATTTTAAATTTTTTATTTTAGTAAATCTCCAACATAAGGTAAAATTGCAAGATGTCTTGCTCTTTTTATAGCTACAGATACTTTCCTTTGATACTTCAAAGATGTACCAGTCAATCTCCTTGGTAAAATTTTACCCTGTTCATTTATGAATTTTAATAAAAAATTAGGGTCTTTGTAATCAATATATTTAATTCCTGAACGCTTGAAACGACAATATTTCTTTTTATTATTAGTTTCTATATTTAAAGGTGTTAAATATCT
>NHJR02000011.1 GCA_002169155.2 Flavobacteriaceae bacterium TMED220 | reverse complement strand
AGAAGTGATAATTATAAATTAATAAAATATAACGTTGATGGTGTTTATAAAAATCAATTATTTGATATTACAAATGATCCATTTGAAACTAATAATCTTATAGGATTAAGTGGTGAAATGGATTCTATTGAAATAAAATTGACAAGTTTACTTCAAAAAGAATTAATTGAAATAGGAGACTCAGTTAACTTTAAAAAACCATCATGGGGGGTAAAAAAACAAATGGGATGGATAAAGAAAATGGAAATATATTCACCTAAAGGATTAAAAAATCTTAGGGAATTAGCAAAAAAGGAACATCTTTAACTAAATGTTTTTTTTCTTTAACTCATCTACTGCAAAATTTGCAGCTCTTGCAGTCAGTGCCATATATGTCAAAGATGGGTTTTGATTACCTGCAGATGTCATACACGCACCATCAGTCACAAAAACATTAGCCACTTCGTGTAATTGATTATTTTTATTCAATACTGATGTTTTTGGATCACGACCCATTCTAGCAGTACCCATTTCATGAATACCTTTTCCAATAGGTGCATTAGAATCGAAAGATTGAATATTTTTAAAACCAGCAGCATCAAGCATTTCTTGACCTTGGATTAACCAATCTTTCTTCATTAATTTTTCATTTTCTTTAAACTCGGCATCGAAAACAATCGTGGGTAAACCGTATTGATCTAACTTATCGTAATTTAAGAAAAAATGATTTTCATGATACGGTAATACCTCACCAAAACCACCCATGCCAAAACTCCAACCCCCAGGATTTAAAATCTCNTCTTTNANTTCTTTNCCGTAAGGAGCATANTCAGCNACAGTATTAGTCCAATTNTTACCAGTAGCTCTAGAGGCACCGCCTTGGTATCCGTAACCTCTTAAAAAATCTACTTTTTCTGAATTTTTNTTAAGATTTCTAAATCTTGGAATATAAACTCCATTAGGCCTTCTACCTATAAAATATTTATCTAAAAAACCGTCAATACTTCCAGANACACCAGCGCCTAGTTGATGATCCATGATATTATGCCCNAACTCACCNCTTCTATTACCCATNCCATTTGGAAAAGCGTCAGATTTAGATTGCATTAAAATAGCTGTTGAAGCCATAGCTGATGCACATAAAAAAATAACTTTTGCTTTATATTCNGTTGTTTNNTTTGTGATTGCATCNATAACTCTAACACCAGAAGCTTTTTTAGTTTTCTTATCATATATAATTTCAGATACAATAGAATCTGCCCTTAAAGTCATATTNCCTGTCGCTTCAGCAATAGGAAGTGTTGATGAAATTGAGCTGTAGTAGGATCCAAAAGGACAACCTCTNGAACATCTGTTCCTATGTTGACATTCAATTCTACCAAGACCTGGTTTTGTACCNTCAGTTATATGGGCAACTCTTCCAATTGTTAAATACCTATTTTTAAATTTTTTTGATATTGAATTCCTTAAGTGTTTTTCTACACAATTAAGCTCCATAGGTTTTAAAAATTCACTATCAGGTAAATGAGAAAGCCCCATAGCTTCTCCACTTACTCCTATATGATTTTCAACATAAGAATACCAGGGAGCAATGTCTTTGTATCTAATAGGCCAATCTACNCCTATTCCGTCTTTTATATTTGCTTCAAAATCTAAGTCAGATAACCTATATGTCTGTCTTCCCCAAATCAAAGATCTACCCCCTACTTGTTTTCCTCTNATCCAGTCAAAAGGTTTAATTTCGTCGTAATCGTGTTCTTGATCGTTATTATAAAANTGTCGATTTGTTTCATTAAAACCCCATCTTTTTTGTTTTGTATACTTTTCTTTAATCTTATNAGGTGTAGCNCCACCATGTTCCATATCCCAAGGATCAAGGTTCATAGTAGGATAATCCTCAATATGTTTAACCATCCTACCCCGCTCAAGAACTAAAGTTTTTAATCCTTTTTCACAAAGCTCTTTTGCGGCCCATCCACCACTTACTCCTGAGCCAACTACAATTGCATCGAAATTATTTTGATCTGAAANANTCATCTAGTTTAGTTTATTTGATATAAATATCAAAAAAAAAAAGAAAAAAAACAATTCAAATATGTATACTATATGAAATTATAACTGAGAATAATCTAATTCCTTTAAAAAAACGGAAGTAATATTTGAAACAAGACTCTCCATTGATATTGTTTTATATTCATTCATAGCTNTCATTTCAATCCATTTAGGATGAACAACAAACTTACCCCATGCCTTTGATCTTAATTCCATAGATTCATGAACCAACATATAACTCAGTAAAGGCATATCCCCTCCAGATATCTTTTCACCATAAAAGACAGAGTTGAGTCCCACATCATCAAAAATTTCAAATTCTCCATTATTAAACATTTTAACTTTCCTTAAATAAGCATCATCATTAGGAGATTCGTAATGACGTAATTCAAAAATAGACATCCCTTTTTCAGGCTTCCTAATTTTAGGAAAGCCCTCAAAGGCATAAAAATGTGATACTGAATATCTTTCATATGGCACTTTACTATTACTTAATGAATTTAATTCCAAAGAAGCTTTTTTAAAATCTTTATCATTTTGAAGGTTGAAATATGTTTCGTTAAAATGATCAATTGATGAATAAGGTATTAAAACATATATATTCTTTGGTAAGTCATTACTTATTTTAGTAAAAACACCAATATTTTTGACTTTGTTTTTATTTAATGCAGGTAAAAAAGAATTTTTTAAAAAATTATTTAAAATTTGAGAATTANTGCCCCATTTTATTTCNTAGGTTCTTAATTCATAAAATTCCCTCTGAGCAAATAAATTTGTANATAAAANGAGAAATATAATTGAAACTATTTTTTTCATTTTGTTTGGATTTTATTGTAATAAATTTAAAAAATAAATTAAAAATTACGATATGAACCTGAAAGATATTGGTTAGCTTCATCTTCTTTAAATTTTGCGTTAATGTTATCCCAATGCAAAATTTTATTTGGAAAACGGCCTGCTATTAATCCAAGAAGGATGGTTTCTGTTAGTCTTGAGGAATAAGAAAAAGGAGCAGAAACCTTATCTTTACCAAGGCAAGCATCTATAAATTCATGATAATGTATTTTAGTTGCTATATCGTATTTTCTGATTGGTTTACCTATTTTTTGTGCTTTTGAGTACTTAGATGTATCAATTTTTTTATAATTACCATCAACGATTAGTCTTGGTGCTTCCATAAAATGAGGTAAAAGAAGTCTTCCTTTTTCTCCAATAAACATTGAACCTTGCATTGGGAGTTCCTCTTGATTAGGTAATATTAAATTATCTTCATCTAATGGATAATGACCATCAGACCAAGTCCAGGTTAGATTTGATGTTGTGTAAGCAGTTCCAGGAAATTTATAAGTAACCCTATTCTTTTTTGGAAAACTATAGCCATTTGGTTTTCTACATTCACTTTTAATAGTTAANGGGGCACCTAATTTTAATGCGTTATATGGAGTGTCAAAAATATGTACTCCCATATCACCAAAGGTTCCACAACCATAATTAATAAGTTTTCTCCATTCACCTGGATGGTAAAAATCTTTCTTATAAGGTCTTTCAGGAGAAGTTCCAAGCCATAAATTCCAATCAAGTGATTCAGGAATTGGATCATTGCCTATTGGGGTTGGACCATCATATCCGCCATGATCACTATTAGTCCATGCTCTTACCGTATTTACTTTTCCAATAATTCCTCCTTGAATTAAAATTGTTGCAAGTTTGTAATCATAAAATGAATGGACTTGAATGCCCATTTGAGTAACTAGATTTTTTTGTTCAGACAATTTTTTCATTTCTCTTGCTTCAGAAACTAAATGCGTAAGAGGCTTTTGACAATATACCGGTTTATTCATTTTCATGGCCATTATTGATGCGGGTCCATGTGTATGGTCTGGNGTTGAAACTATAACTGCGTCAATATCAGCAGCAATATCCTTTAACATTTTACGGTAATCTTTGTAAGTTTTTGCTTTAGGGTATAACTTACTTGCTTCTGTTATAGCATTAGAATCAACATCACAAAGAGCTATAACATCGACTGATTTGTGAGAAGCAATAGAATTCAAATCTTGAGCTCCCATCTGCCCAACTCCAATATGAGCTGTTCTCACTCTTTTTTTTTTATTAGTTAGTGACGCAAAAAGTGATGAGGGTATTAACGATGAAGAAACTAATGCGGAGGATATTTTTAAAAAATCTCTTTTTTTCATTGTTCTTTTATAATATTATAAAATTAAACTATTGATTTTAAATATTTAAACGATTTTTTTCATCGCTGTCATTGATTCTCTAAGTTCATAACCAATAAGTTCAATTGGATGAAATCTAATGATCTCATTAATATCAATGAGTTTTTTATTGTCAACTCCTAAATCATTACCTTTTTCATAAACATCTCCAATTACATCAGAATCAATTTTCTTCATAAAGTCTGATAATAAAGGCTTGCA
The DNA here is from genome assembly GCA_002169155.2 of Flavobacteriaceae bacterium TMED220. GTDB lineage: Bacteria > Bacteroidota > Bacteroidia > Flavobacteriales > Flavobacteriaceae > TMED220. The sequence continues at coordinate 5,315 of NHJR02000011.1, read as the reverse complement.
TGCATGATCAAACAAATAACAACCATATTCTGCAGTATCAGAAATAACTCTATTCATTTCAAATAGTTTTTTTCTTGCAATAGTATTTGCAATTAATGGNGTCTCATGAAGAGACTCATAATAAGCAGATTCCTCTTTTATACCTGCAGAAACCATTATTTCATAAGCTAATTCAACTCCAGCTCTTACAAATGAAATCATTAATACTCCTTTATCAAAAAATTCTTGTTCCGAAATATCATCTTTAGTTATGGGTGTTTTTTCGAAAGCTGTTTCACCTGTAGCTGCTCTCCATTTAAGTAAGTTTTCATCGTTGTTAGCCCAATCTTGCATCATAGTTTCAGAAAACTTACCGGACATTATGTTATCCATGTGATTTTCAAATAAGGGCTTTAAAATCTTTTTTAATTCCTCGGACAATTCAAAAGCTTTTATTTTAGCTGGATTTGACAAACGATCCATCATATTTGTAATTCCCCCATGCTTTAAAGCTTCAGTAATTGTTTCCCATCCAAATTGAATCAATTTAGCTGCATAAGATGCATCAATACCTTTTTCAACCATTTTATCGAAACACAGAATTGAACCCGTTTGCAAAACTCCACAAAGAATTGTTTGTTCTCCCATTAAGTCTGATTTGACTTCAGCTACAAACGATGATTCTAAAACCCCTGCCCTGTCACCACCAGTAGCAACTGCGTANGCTTTTGCTTGGGTCAATCCTTTTTTATCAGGATCATTCTCTGGATGAACAGCAATTAATGTTGGGACACCAAAACCTCTTTTAAATTCTTCTCTAACTTCAGAGCCAGGACATTTTGGTGCAACCATGATTACAGTTATATCTTTTCTTATTTGAATACCTTCCTCAACAATATTAAAACCATGTGAATAAGATAAAGTAGCTCCTTTTTTAATTAANGGCATGACATCATTAACGACAGATGTATGGTTTTTATCGGGTGTTAGGTTAATAACAATGTCAGCTGATGGAATCATTTCCTTGTATGATCCAACTTTAAATTTATTATTAATTGCATTTTGNTANGAAATCCTTTTTTGTTCAATTGCACTTTCCCTTAATGAGTATGATATATCTAATCCTGAATCTCTCATATTTAGACCTTGATTAAGACCTTGAGCTCCACANCCAACAATTACAATTTTTTTTCCAAGAAGTGGTTTGACTCCTTCCTCAAATTCAGAAGAATCCATAAATCTACACCTACCAAGCTGATCAAGTTGATCTCTTAATGATAATTGATTAAAATAATTTGCCATGATTTTTTTTTTAGTTTTTATTTTTAAACGAATTTAATATTTCTGAAACATCCATTTTAGCTTTAGTTACTGAAATTCGTCCTGACCTAACAAATTGCATTAATCCATAAGGTTCAAGTTTATTTCTTAATTTTTCAGTTTCTTCTCTAAATCCAGTCTTTTCAATAACAAAAAATTCAGGAGAAACTGTCACAATGTTTGCCTGACTTTTTTTTATAATNTTTTGAATATGTCTTTCCTCAAATAATGAACTTGATTTGACTTTATATAATGCTGTTTCTTGAAAAATAGTTTCTTTGTCTGTATGATAAAATGCTTTTATCACATCAATTTGCTTTTCAATTTGCTGAACAACTTTTTTTATTTTTTCTTCTGGTAATCTNACAACAATAACAAAACGAAAAACGTTGGGGATTTCAGAGGGACTTGTTGAAAAACTCTCAATATTAATATGTCTTTTTAATAAGATTGCTGATACTCTATTTAATAAACCAACATTATTTTCGGAGTATAAAGAAATTGTATATGTAATATTATTTTCCATTATTTAAGTCTTATATCTGAAACTGATGCGCCTGAGGGAATCATAGGAAAAACATTATCTTCTTTTTCTACACAAACCTCTAAAAACTGAGGTTCATTAGACTCAACCATTAACTTAACTGCATTATCAAGATCTTTTCTTTCATTCACTCTATTAGAATTAATATTATATCCCTTAGCAATTGTAACAAAATCTGGATTAGTCATCTCAGTAGAGGCATATCTTTTATCAAAAAATAATTGTTGCCATTGTCTGACCATTCCAAGATAATCGTTATTTAATACTAAAATTTTAACAGCTGTTCGAGTTTGGAAAATTGTTCCCAATTCCTGAATTGTCATTTGATACCCACCATCTCCAATTANAGCTATAACCTCTCTATCGGGAGCTCCCATTTTTGCGCCGATAGCAGCCGGAAGGGCAAACCCCATTGTTCCTAATCCACCGGATGTAATGTTACTTTTAGACCTTATAAATTCAGCATATCTGCAAGCTACCATTTGATGCTGTCCAACATCAGTTACAATTACAGCATCTCCTTTGGTATATTTATTAATTGAAACAATTACTTCACCCATTGTAAGACCTTGCTTTTGAGGTATAGTATCATTTTTAATTACAGCTTCATATTCAATTTTCATTAATTCATTAAATTTTTCACGCCATTTTTCATGACTATTTTTTTTAACTTTTTCAAGCAATAAACTTAAAGACTCTTTACAGTTTCCTAAAATTGGATAATCTGCTTTAACATTTTTATCAATTTCAGCTGGATCAATTTCAAGATGAATAATTTTTGCCTGCTTTGCATAAGTAGACAAATCTCCCGTTACTCTATCGTCAAAACGCATTCCTACAGCTACCAAAACATCACATTCATTTGTTAATATATTGGGACCATAATTACCATGCATACCAACCATTCCAACATTGAGTCTATGATCTGTTGGCATGGCAGATAGCCCTAGTATTGTCCATGCAGAAGGAATTCCAGTCTTTTCTATAAATTTTATTAAATCATTTTCTGCTTCACCTAAAATCACTCCTTGACCATATACAATAAATGGTTTTTTAGCATTATTAATGGCTTCTGCAGCTGAATCTATCATATCCATATTAATTTGTGGCACAGGTAAATAGCTTCTAATTCCATTACATTTGGAATATGAAAAATCAAATTTTTCAAATTGAGCGTCTTTAGTTATATCAATTAAAACTGGACCGGGCCTACCAGATTTAGCAATATAAAATGCCTTNGAAAAAATCTCTGGAATTTCTGAAGCTTTAGTTATTTGATAATTCCACTTGGTAACAGGAGTTGAAATTCCTATAATATCGGTTTCTTGAAAAGCATCAGACCCAAGTAAATGAGATGCTACTTGACCAGTTATGCAGACCATTGGAGTTGAATCAATTTGAGCGTCAGCAATTCCAGTAACTAAATTAGTTGCCCCTGGGCCTGACGTAGCTATTGCAACACCAACCTTTCCAGACGTTCTAGCATAGCCTTGAGCAGCGTGAGTTGCGCCCTGTTCGTGTCTAGTTAGAATATGAACAAGTTTATCACTGAATTTATAGAGTTCATCATAAACAGGCATTATTGCACCACCTGGATATCCGTAAATTAAATCAACACCTTCTTCCAGTAAACAATGGATTAAAGCTTCGGCTCCTGAAATATTTTTTTTAAATTTTTTATTCTCCTTCATTTTTATAAAACATCGGTTACACATCCTTCTGATGCATTAGAAACAGTTTTTATGTACTTATATAAAACTCCACTTGAAAACTTATATTTAGGTTTTACCCACTTTTTTCTTCTGGTATTTATTTCAATTTGAGTCAATTTAACATCTAAAGTATTATTTTTTGCATCAATTTTAATAATATCACCATTCTCGATTAATGCTATTTCACCTCCTTCTTGTGCTTCAGGTACTACGTGACCAACAACAAAACCATGAGTTCCTCCAGAAAATCTACCGTCAGTAATTAAAGCAACATCTTTACCTAAACCTGCACCCATAATGGCAGCAGTTGGCTTAAGCATTTCAGGCATTCCAGGACCACCCTTAGGCCCTTCATAGCGAATAACAACAACCTCCCCTTTTTGAACGACTCCACTACTAATTCCAGAATTCGCCTCGAATTCACTATTAAAAACCCTTGCAGGACCTTCAAAAACAAGACCTTCCTTTCCAGTGATTTTTGCAACTGAACCTTTTGAAGCAATATTCCCTTTCAAGATTCTTATATGACCAGATTTTTTTATTGGATTAGATAGTGGATGAATTATCTTTTGATTTTTTAAAAACGGTTTAACATTTTTCAGATTTTCTTCTAAAGTTTTACCAGTAACTGTAATACAATCTCCATTTAAAATGCCTTCACTTAACATAAACTTGAGAACAGAAGGAATACCTCCAATATTGTGAAGATCTTCCATTAGAAACTTGCCACTAGGTTTTAAGTCTGCAAGAAAAGGTGTTTCGTCCATTATTTTTTGAAAATCATCAATTGAAAATTTAATATTTGCAGCTTTTGATATTGCTAAAAAATGAAGAACTGCATTTGTAGATCCACCTAAAACTGCAATTAATTTAATTGCGTTTTTTAGTGATTCAATTGAAACAATATCAGAAGGTTTTATATCATTTTTGATTAAATTTTTTAAGTATCCTCCTACAAGTTTACATTCATCTATTTTATCTTTACTAATTGCAGGGTTGGATGAATTAAACGGTAAAGCCATACCAAGAGCTTCTATAGAAGAAGCCATAGTATTNGCAGTATACATNCCTCCGCAAGCTCCTGCACCNGGACATGCATTTTTAACAACTTGTTTAAATTCNTTTTCATCTATAAGACCTGCTACTTTTTCACCCCAAGCCTCAAATGCAGAAACTACATCTAATTTTTTATTTTTATAACAACCTGGAGCGATAGTTCCACCATAAACCATAATTGAAGGACGATTTAACCTCAACATGGCCATCAAAGCTCCTGGCATATTTTTATCACAACCTACTACAGTGACTAGCGCATCATAGGACATTGCTTGAACAACCGTTTCAATTGAATCAGCTATAATATCTCTAGATGGCAAAGAAAATCTCATACCAGGTGTTCCCATAGATATTCCGTCGCTGACACCAATAGTGTTGAAAATTAAACCAACTAAATCAGATGATTGTATACCCTCTTTAATTTCTTTTGACAATTGATTCAAATGCATATTACATGGATTCCCTTCATATCCTGTACTTGCGATACCAATAAAAGGCTTTTTAAAGTCTTCATCATCTAGGCCAATAGCATGAAGCATAGCCTGTGCAGCAGGTTGAGTTGAATCCTGAGTAACTTGCTTACTAAATTTGTTTAATGTCATTAAATCTTTAAAATTTAATCAAATTTAATCTCCTAAATAACGATTATTTTTAAAAAGTTTGTTATTAAATTATACTCAAAACAATTAAAAATTATTTAACTA
>NHJR02000010.1 GCA_002169155.2 Flavobacteriaceae bacterium TMED220 | reverse complement strand
TTTTATAGAAATCTTAATATAACAACTGCATATGAATATCTTGAAAAACGTTTTAATGTTCAAATAAGGTTAATTGGTAGCATCTGTTTTATTATTTATCAGATTGGAAGGATTGGCATTGTACTTTTTTTACCCTCACTGGCATTAAATCTCATAATTGGTATTGATATATATTTCTGTATTTCAATTATTGGAATAATTAGCCTGGTTTATACTTTAATTGGAGGAATTGAAGCCGTTATTTGGACAGATGTAATGCAAGTAATAATTCTGTTGGGAGGTGTTATAATTTCTATTTTTGTAATAATAACTTCTATAGATGGAGGAATTACAAAAATTATTGAAATTGCAAACCTTAACGGGAAATTTAAAACTTTTGACTTTTCTTTTTCTTTAAATCAACCAACTATATGGGTGATGTTGATCGGAGGGATATTTACAAACATTACAACTTATGGAACAGATCAAACGATTGTCCAAAGATATTTAGTAACAAAAACTAAAGATGATGCAAAAAAAAGTATTTGGATCAATGCAATAACTTCGATACCTGCTTCATTTATTTTCTTTTTTATTGGAACGGCACTTTATGTTTTTTTCAAACTAAATCCAAAAGAATTAAATGAAAACTTTATTTCAAATGATGCTATTTTCCCTTGGTATATTATTACTCAACTTCCAGAAGGAATCTCAGGTCTTTTAATTGCTGCCATTCTTGCAGCTGCAATGAGTAGTCTTAGTTCAAGTATGAACTCAGCATCATCATCATATATCAATGATATTCATAAAAGATTTTTTCAAAAAAAGATAATTAAATCTTTAAGAACTTCAAGACAATCCACATTTATAATTGGTCTTATGGGTATTTCTTTTGCATTTTTTTTAATGTCAAATGATTTGAAATCATTATGGGATGAATTCAATAAAATATTAGGTTTAATTATTGGTGGTTTAGGAGGTGTTTTTCTTCTTGGTGTTTTGACAAAAAAAGCAAATAGTTTTGGAGTCTTATTGGGATTAATATTTAGTTTTGTAATTCAATTTTTTGTTGTTAAATATAAAGTTACACATTTACTTATGTATACTGCTACAGGAGTTCTATCAAGCTTTATATTAGGATATTTTTTTAGCTTATTTAGATTTTCAAAAAGTAAATAAATATGTTNATTTATATTTTTTTTATTTCCCATCCAGGCTCATATTCTCTTGACCATAATTTCATAGCCTGATCATCTTTTATTTTCCCTGTTTTATTATCTATATCGAAAGATTTATTGATTCTATAAGAAATATTAGCATAATGTGTAAGCTTTTGACTGATAACTCCTTGGTTTATAGGTGAGGTTAATTTTTCTTTACCCCTTATAGCATTAAAAAAATTAATCGAATGTAGTGTTGACATATCTCCCCCTCCACCTAGAGCAATTCCTTGTTCTTTTGACTTTGANGATATTTCTTTTATTAATTTTCCACCTAATGAAAATAATTTATATCCATTTCTGTCNATAAAGACAGATCCTTTAGATCCATAAATAAANNTTCCCCTTCCCACTCCATACTTTTGATGACCATTTCTACTCTTTCCATCCCATAAAATTATTTTATTATTTGAAAAGTTAAATCTTGCATCCATTGAATCGTACATTTCCCAACCATCAGACTTGTATTGGAACTTACCAGCGTATACACTAACTTTTTCAGGNTATTTCANATTTAAAGCCCACCTAGCAATATCAAGCTCATGTGTGGCATTATTTCCCATCTCNGCAGTTCCAAANTCCCANCCATACCAATGCCAGTTNTANTCCCATGTATTANATGTNTATTTTCGTCTTGGCGATGGTCCTTGAAATAAGTCCCAATCTAATCCATCAGGAGGACTTTGCANTTTCTGATTAGGTACTTTTCCTCNACCATTATGATAAAAAGCAATNGCCTGATAAGTATCNCCTATTATCCCATNATGNATATCATTAATNATTTNATTTGTTTCAANTGAAGATCTTTGTTGNTTNCCCATTTGAACAATTTTATTATAGTGCTTTTGGTANGAAACTAAGAGTTCTCCTTCATTTAAATTATGACTACATGGTTTTTCTAAATAAACATGTTTTCCTGATGCCATTGCCATACAAGCCCCTGGTGCATGCCAATGATCTGGGGTAGCCATATAAACCGCATCTACCCTTTTATCATCAAATATTTTTCTAATATCGTTCTCTAATATTGGATTATGTGATGAAATTTTAGAAAAAACACCAGCAGCTTTTATTCTTTGACTTTTCATTACATCACACAAATAGGATAGTTCTACATTATTACTACTGTCAGATATAGCTTTTGTGAAACCCGGTAACCTTCTGCCTAAACCCTGAATAGCTATATTAATTCTGTCATTTGATCCTATAATTTTATTGTAACTTTTAGCTGAAGAGTTTGTAAAACTAGTTGAAACAAATGCACCTAAAATTCCAATTGAAGACTTTGTAATAAAACTCCTTCTATTTGATTTCATAATTAATTTTTTAAATTAAAACTCTCTTACTTTAATGTTTTTAAAAGATACTTTATCACCATGATCTTGTAAAAGAATATGACCTTCAGAAATTGTTCCAAAACCAGGCCATTTCGAATATTTACTGTACTCAACTAAAGCTTTAAATGTCTGTGATAACCTATTGAACTCTAACATTTTAATGTTATCTAGCCAATGCTCTACATGCCCTCCCTTAACAATTATTCTTGCGCGATGCCAGGTATTTGGCTTAACCTCCCTTTTACCTCTTTGCTCATTTAAATTTTCAGCCTCAATTAAGTCATATAAGGAAGCTACTTTTCTGTTTTTCTTAGTTCCTTTTTTAAAATCCTCCCACTTTTTTGAATTTGGGTTATATTCTAATGTTTTAAATTTTTTATTTGAATCCATGTGAGCCCTGTCATCAAGAATTTGATATTCTAATCCAATAGAAGAGCCTAAACCCTTATAAAGCTCTGTATCAACAAAATATTTTATTCCGCTATTAGCCCCTTTAGAAATCATAAAATCTAATTCTAATTCAAAATCACTAAACTTTTTTACAGTAACAATATCTCCTCCATTTTGTGATTCTTTACCATCAGAGGAGAGTACTGTTAAAATACTATCTTTTATTTCCCATCCATTTTCTGGNAAANCTTCTATTTTAGCTCCTCTCCATCCATTAGTTGATATTCCATCCCATAAAAACCTCCAACCTTTAGATATTTCGTTTGGAGATAAATAGTTATCTATATTGTTTATNACTNNAGCATTAGGACTGTCCTTTAGCCTATTATCATTCAAATTCTTTTCAAGAATTTTAATATTTCTCCATCTAATAACTTTACCTTCATCTCTTTTAGATTGAATAGAATGAATCTGTAAACCAATAAACCCATTTTTTGAAGTCTTGTCAATAAGGTTTGAACAATGAATACCATTTACCCAAGTTTTAATATTATCACCAATAGCCTCTACCCTTATTCTATTCCAAAATCCATTTTTAAAAGCATTTCTTCCCTTTTCATTTCTGGTAAGTGGATACAAAAACAAATCTCTTCTTGATTGGTCATAGATACCTCCAGACCATGATCTAAACTCACTAGTATCAAGNTCGCATTGATAACCATAAACTTGACCAGCCCTTGGATGATNATCTCCATAAACCAAACTTCTAAATTGTACTCCAGAATTTAATCCAGGCGACACATAAACTTCAAACTCAAGGATAAAATCATTGAATTTTTCATTAGTAACAAGATAAGTACTTAAAGAATTAAGTTTGGATATACCGATAATTTCCCCATTATCTACCATAAAATTTGCTGTTCCTTGCAAGGAGGTCCATCCATTGAGATCTTTACCATTGAATAAATACTCCCACTCAGAGTCTTTAGAATTCATTGACGATAAAAGAAAGAAAACTAACAAAGGTATTGTGACAGTGTAGAATATTTTTTTCATTTTCAAAAATTATTTTTGATTCTATTAATAATTAATAGGGTTTCATTTATCGTCTTAGATAATTTACCATAATTTTTACTTTCAATTATATCTTTCGTAATAAGATTTGATCCAATTCCAACACAGATTGCACCTGAATTAAACCATTCTTTTAAATTTTCTTCCTCAACTGTAACTCCTCCAGTTGGCATAATTGAAGTCCATGGTTGTGGCCCTTTAATAGCTTTTATAAATTTTGGACCATATATTTCCCCAGGAAATAGTTTAATTATTTCACAACCTAATTCCTCGGCTTTACAAATTTCAGATAGAGAACCACAACCTGCAGACCATAAAATTTTTCTTCTATTACAAATTAAAGCAATATCTTTCCTTAATACAGGAGTAACTATAAAATCAGCCCCCATTTGAATATAATATGAAGCAGATCCTGCATCGGTAACTGAACCCACACCTAAAATCATTCCAGGTAATTGATCCAAGGAGTATTTTTTTAATTCATTAAATATCTCAAAAGCAAAATCACCTCGGTTTGTAAACTCTAAGATTCTTGCCCCTCCATCATAACAAGCCTTTAGAACATTTTTTGCAATATTAATATCACTGCTATAGAATAAAGGCATTAACCCCGTCTTGTGAATTATTGAAGCAACTTGTATTCTTGTATATTTTGACATAATTATATTTTTTATCTCGAAACCCTTCCGCTAGAATCTCCATCCATTAATTTTTCAACTTCTTCGATTGAAACTAAATTTGAATCACCTTTAATAGTATGTTTAAGACAGGATGCAGCAACAGCAAAATCTAGAGCTTTTTGATTATTTTCATTATAATTTAATAACCCATATATCAATCCCCCCATAAAAGAGTCACCTCCTCCCACTCTATCAACAATATCTGTAATCTGATAAACATGACTTTTATACATTTTTTTACCATCATACATTATGCCTGCCCATGTATTATGTGAAGCTGATATTGAACCTCTTAGTGTTGTAATAACTTTTTTAGCTTTGGGAAACTTAGCCATCATTTGTTCACATACTGAATGAAAACTCTCAGCATTAACTTTAGATACATCTTTATTAATATTAATTTTTAGAGGCTTGATACCAAAATGTTTGTCAGCATCTTCTTCGTTTCCTAAAATAACATCGCAATATGAAGTTAGTTTGGTCATTATCTTTTTAGACGAAACACCATAATTCCATAATTTAGAGCGGTAATTAAGGTCAGTTGATATTGTTAATCCCTCTTTTTCTGCAAATTTNATAGCTTCAAGACATACATCAGCAGCATTTTGTGAAANAGCAGGAGTTATTCCAGTCCAATGNAACCAATTTGCGCCCTTAAATACTTTTTNCCAATCTATCATTCCTTTTTTGATCTGAGAAATTGAAGAGTTTTCTCTATCATATATNACCTTACTTGCCCTACTTACNGCACCAGTTTCAAGAAAATANATACCCAAACGATCACCCCCAAAAATAATTTNATCAACCCCAACATTCCTTTTACGCATTTCCATCAAAGCACACATACCAATGTCATTATCGGGTAATCTAGAAACGAAATCAACAGGAATACCAAAATTAGCTAACGTAACTGCCACATTAGACTCACCTCCTCCATAAACAACATCAAAATTATTAGNTTGAGAAAACCTTAAATTACCAGGAGGACTCAATCTTAACATTATTTCACCAAAAGTTATTACTTTTCTCATTAAATTATTTNAATTTAAACACCACTATATGANCTAAAACCTCCGTCAATAGGCAAAACGACTCCAGTTATAAAACTCGAATCGTCACTACATAAAAAATGTATAGCACCATTTAACTCATCAGGGGTTCCGAATCTCTTCATAGGAGTATTTCTTATTATATCATTTCCTCGGTTTGTCAAAGAACCGTCATTATTTAACAATAAAGATCTGTTTTGATTACCAATAAAAAACCCTGGAGCNATTGCATTTACCCTAACTTTTCCCTTAAATTTTAATGCCATTTCAACTGACATCCATTTCGTAAAATTTTCAATAGCGGATTTTGAAGCAGAGTAACCAACAACTCTTGTTATAACTCTATCAACAGCCATAGAAGAATAATTTATTATAACTCCTGATNTATTTTTTGACATAATCTCACCAAAAACAAGAGANGGAATAACTGAACCCTGCAAATTAAGTTCATTTACTTTAGTAAAATCAGTGATAGATAAATCAAAAATATTTTGATCCTCACCAATTGTGGCTCCTTTTAAATTACCTCCAGCTGTATTCAGTAAAATATCAATTTTTTTATATTTTTTTATAATTTCTTTACTAACTTCAATTAATGATTTTTTTGAAAGTATGTCGCAAGAAAAGCCAGTTGCAGCGCCACCACTTGAATTAATTTCATCAGCAACATTCTTAGCTTTATTTAAATCTCTACTTAAAATTATAATTTTAACTCCTGAACTTGACAAACTCAAAGCGGCACTTTTACCTAAAACACCAGAACCTCCAGTTATAACTGCAACTTTGTTGTTTAAATCAAATTTTGGACTCATAGATTAAGTTGGTTTTTTAAATTGATAAACATTTTAAAATTAATCATTTTTTATAAATCAAATAAACTCGGTAAAAAAAGACTTATAGATGGAAAAAATGTAACTAATAATAATGAAATAATCATTATAAAAAAGAAGGGCAATAATGGTTTAATAACTTTAGTAATTGTTGTTCCAGCAACTCCAACTCCAACAAAAAGAACTGAGCCAACTGGTGGAGTACACAATCCAATACATAAGTTTAANACTAATACAATTCCAAAATGAATTGGATCCATACCTAAAGAGGTTACTACTGGTAAAAAAATTGGAGTAAATATTAAAACTGCTGGAGTTATATCCATAAAAATACCAACAAAAAGTAAAGTTAAATTTATCAAAAGCAGAATAATAATTTTATTATCACTAAGATTAATTAAAAAAGAACTTATGTCTTGTGGAATATTTTCAAATGACAAAACCCACGACATACACATTGATGCTCCTATCAAAAGCATTACAACAGAGGTTGTTTTTATTGATTTTAAAATAACTTTCGGTAAACTTTCAATAGATATCTCTTTATATATAAAACTCAATATAAGGCTGTATAGTACTGCAATAGCAGATGCCTCTGTAGGTGTAAAAACTCCAAAAATAATACCTCCCACTACTATAAAAAGTAACATCAAGCTAGGTAAAGCTCTTAAAAATTCTATTGAGACTTGATATAAACTATTTCTTTTCCCAACTTTATAATTGTTTTTTTTAGACCAAATTACGGCAACAATTAACAAGAATAAACCAGTAAGTATTCCTGGAATATATCCTGCTAAAAAAAGAGCAGTTACAGATACTCCACCACTAGCTAAAGAATAAACTATTAAAATATTACTTGGGGGTATAATTAGACCTGTTGTAGCTGAAGTTATATTAACAGCCGCACTAAATTCCTTAGAATAGCCCTCTTTTTCCATTTCAGAACCTAATATCCCTCCGACTGCAGAGGCAGATGCTAAAGCAGAACCAGCAATTGATCCCATTAACATTGCAGAAATTATATTAATCAAAGCAAGTCCTCCAGGAAAAGATCCAATAAATGATTTAGCAAAGGAAATAAGTTTTTTTGCAATTCCACCTGAACTCATTATTTGCCCAGATAAAATAAAAAAGGGAATTGCTAATAAAGTAAAACTATCAAATGCAGTTGCAATTCTTTGAGCTATTGTTGAAAAAGATGGTAGTAATGGAATACTAAACATTATCGTTAATAGTGACGAAATTGCAATAGACCAAGCTACAGGAACAGATATAAATAATAATGTAATAAAACTGAAAATTAAAATTAAAGCAGGCAAGAACTCCATTAAATTTTATTTAAAATATTTAAAACTTTGTAAAAAACAATCAAAAGACCTGTTAGTGGTAAGATAAAATAAACATACGCTAGAGGAATTTGNAGAGCAGGCGATAATTGACCAAGCTTTAGCGTAATATANACTAACCTTGATCCACCAATTAAAAAACAAAAAAATGAAAAAAGTATGATTAATACATCCGAGAAAAGATTAATTCCATTTTGTTTTTTTTNAGAAAACTTTTCTTTAAATAAATCAATTGAAATATGAGCATTTTTACCCGAAATATAAGCAGCTCCAAGTAAACCGATCCAAATCATAAGATATCTTGTTAACTCCTCAGTATATGGACTTGGAGCATTTAAAANATATCTTGAAAAAACTTGCCATGTAACATTAATGACCATAATAGACATGATACCNATAAGTATAAATTCAATTAAACGATCAACTTTTTCTTTAATTTTCATTTAGTTTATTTTTCTAATCCTATTAATTAAATTGTAAACCAAAGTNTCTCCCTTAAATGATTCAATAATTTGATTTGTTTTTTTTTGAAATAATTCTTTACTAGGNTTTATAATCTTAACCCCAAAGTCAGTTATAGCTTTTAAGGATTCTTTCTCAGATTCTGACCATAATCTCCTTTGTTCAATTACAGAAAGTAAAACTGATTCATTAAACCATTTTTTTTCCAATTCAGAAAAAGTATTCCAGCTATGAGTACTAATTAGAAGCACGTCAGGTAAGATTGTATGCTCATCCATTGTGTAAAATTTACAAACTTCATAATGCCTTGATAAGTAAAAACTCGGTAAATTATTTTCTGCACCATCAACTACACCTTGTTGTAATGAAGTATATAGCTCACCAAAAGATATTGGAGTTGGAGANCCACCTAGTGACTTTACCATATCAAAAGCGATCTTACTCTCCATAACTCTTATCTTTAAACCGTTAAGATCACTTGGATTATGAATTGGATTATCCTTAGTGTAAAAACTCCTTGATCCAGCATCATAAAAAGCTAAACCCTTAAGCCAGTATTTTTCAGTTCTTGATAAAATTTCTTTACCAATAGGACCATCCAATACTGAATAAGAATGTTGTGAATCCCTAAATAAAAAAGGGAGTCCTAAAACTTTTGTTATTGGTGAAAAATTTTCAAGAGCTCCACTAGACACTTTAGTTATATCTAAACTTCCAATTTGCAAAAGCTCTAAACATTGTCTTTCTGTTCCTAATTGCTCATTAGGATAAATTTTTAATTTCATTTTCCCGTTTGATTTTTCATTNAAAATAGANTCCATGAAAACAAAAGCTTTNTGAACAGAATGATTAGTATTCANTCCATGACCTAATCTTATTATTCTTGTTTTATTNTTTTTTTGACAATTNATTGTCANANAAAATANTANAAAAAATATTATGAATCTCATNCTANAGTTTTAAAGACTTCTCAGCATTATTAAAACAGATATCTTGGATNATTTTACCATAAAAATCTAAATCATTAGGAATTAATCCTTTTTTAATATCATTTCCAAAAATATTTGAAATAATTCTTCTAAAATACTCATGTCTTGGAAATGATAAAAAACTTCTGCTATCTGTTACCATACCAATAAATTTAGATATAACTCCAACACTAGAAAGGGAATTTATTTGCTTTTCAATACCATCTTTTTGATCCAAATACCACCATGCAGACCCATGGTGCATAGAAATATTTGAACTAGAAAAATTTCCTATCATAGATGCAAAAACCTCATTCATAGAAGGATTTAAATTATATACGATTGTATTTGTTAGCAATCCATAAGAATTCAACTTATTAAAAAAGCTTGACATTTTTTGTGCCTGAGAAAAATCACCGATTGAGTCACAACCTACATCAGGACCAATAGTATTAAATAGATTGGAATTATTATTCCTTATAGCACCTAAGTGAAATTGCTGAGTCCAACCTTTTTTAGCATATAAACAACAAAGGTCGTAAAGAATTGAAGACTTATACATTAAAGCCTCTTTTCTAGTTGGACTTATGCCANTAAGTTTNTTNANAAATATTTTTTCAATATTTTCTTTTTTATAATCTTGGGCATATATATNTTCAAATCCNTGATCAGANAGTCTGCAGCCATTATCATGAAAAAAATCTATTCTTTTTGACAATGAAAAAATTAATGATTCGTATGAATTAATNCTAAAATCTGNCTTTTTTGAAAGACTNCTTA
This sequence comes from Flavobacteriaceae bacterium TMED220, assembly GCA_002169155.2. Classification (GTDB taxonomy): domain Bacteria; phylum Bacteroidota; class Bacteroidia; order Flavobacteriales; family Flavobacteriaceae; genus TMED220. The sequence goes on along the minus strand of NHJR02000010.1, from coordinate 13,939 downwards.
TGTANGATAAAAATTTATCAGAAGTTATATTAAATATTAAATCAGGCCTAAAAGTNGGTAACATTTTCAATTTATTTTCATTTTTGGAGAACTTAATATGGTTTTTAAGATCATCGATAGGATCATCTGTAGTACAAAGAATTTTCACGTTTGATTCAACAATCAAATCTACAGGAGATTTTTTTTTAATAATTCTATTTGTTTCTAAATATATTTCATTTGCTGTTGAGGGTTGAAGTATTTTATCAATATTAAAATATCTTTTTAACTCTAAATGAGTCCAATGAAAAATTGGATTTCTCGAGGATAAAGGAACTGCCTCTGACCATTTATTAAACTTAGTTTCATTTGATGCGTCTCCAGTTATAAAAGATTCATCAAAACCAAGAGATCTCATAACACGCCACTTGTAATGATCTCCATCAAGCCAAACTGAATTTATATTTGAGAATTTTTTGTTTTCCGATATTGCTTTTGGGGATAGATGATTATGATAATCAATTATAGGCATCTTTGATGCAAAATCAAAATATAAGATTTTAGAAAATTTATTTTCAAGAAGAAAATCTTCATTTATGAAAGAATTAGTTGATTTAAGTTTCATTTTTAATTGAATTTACAATTCCTAGTTCCAGACCCCTAATTTCAGCCAGTGCTTTTAATCTTCCAATAGCAGAATAACCAGGATTAATATTTAATTTACCAATATCATCCAATATTTTATTTCCATGATCAGGTCTCATTGGAATGCATTTATTACTTTTATTTTGACTTACTCGAGAAATTTGCTCGTTAATTATTTTTTTTACAATTTCAAACATATTAACATCTCCCTCAAGATGATTTGATTCTCGAAAATTCCCTTCAAAATCACTTATAATATTCCGTAAGTGAATAAAATGAATTCTTTTTGCAAATTTGTTAAAAATCAGATTGAGATCATTTTTTTTTGATACTCCCAAAGAGCCAGTACAAAAAGTTAATCCATTGTTAATATCAGGTATTTCNTCGAAGATACAATTTAGATCTTTTTCGTCACTTACTACTCTTGGAAGAGAGAATATAGAAAATGGTGGGTCATCCGGATGAATACACATCATTATGTCATTTAATTTTGCATGAGGAATAATTAAATTTAAAAAATTTATCAAATTATCTTTAAATTTATTAGAGTCTATATTTTTATATTTTTTTATTTTTTTCTTAAATAAATCAATTGAATAGGTCTCTTCACTTCCAGGAAGTCCAGAAAGTATATTTTCAGTTAATTCAGATCTCTGTAACTGACTTAATTGATCGAAATACTTTTTGGCTTTTTGAATTTGATTTTTAGAATATTCTAAAAAAGCNTCTTTNCGTTNTAAAATATACAGATCAAANGCCCTTATTGCATCAAAATTATATTCTAAAGAGAAGGAATTATCATTATTTTTTAAATTTAAACTTGTCCTTGTCCAATCAAGTACTGGCATAAAATTATAGCAAATTGTATTTATACCACATAATGACAAATTTGTCATGCTCTGCTTATAATTTTCTATAAGCTTTAAATAATCACCTTCCATAGTTTTTATATCTTCATGAACAGGTAATGATTCAACAACATTCCATTTCAACCCATTATTTTCAATTTCATTTTTCCTTTTGTTTATTTCATTAACTGTCCAAACTTGACCATTGGGTATATGGTGAAGAGCCGTAACTATTCCCTCGGCTCCAGTTTGTTTGATATAGTCAAGTGGAATAGGATCCTCCGGGCCATACCATCTCCAAGTTTTTTTCATTTTCGGAATCATTGATAAATAAATTAATTTATTTTATTTCCCTAAAATAGTAATTACAAAATTAATTATTGCTTGATTTAAACATAAGACTTTTTTGAAACTATAAATAGTTAATGTATTTTAGAATGAGAAAAAAGAAATAATGNNTNCCAATTTCAATTTTTTTTTAAAAAGTATTTNTNAAATTTTAATTATTTCATTANTTNTTAGTTGTACGAATAANAATAATCCGTTACTAGAAGACTGGAAAGGTAATTATGATGGAACTCCAAATTTTGATTTATTAAAAGTCGAGTATATTGAAGAGGCAATGCTTACAGGTATTAAATCTCACCTTGATGATATCAAGAAAATTACATCTAACCCTAATCCACCAACTTTTAAAAATACAATTGAGTCATACGAAGCTTCCGGAGAGTTATTAGATAGAATTTACCCTTATTATGGTATACTAAAATATAACTTATCAAGTAAAGAATTCAGAGAAATAGAAGGCAGACTGGCTCCAATAATAACAGATTATTCAACTCAGATAAGACAAAATGAAATTTTATTCAAAAAAATTAAATCCGTTTATGAGCAATCGAAAATAAATCCACTAGATTCCATAAAACAAAGGCTAGTAGAATTAATTTATAAAAGTTTCAAAATGAATGGTGCTGACCTTGATAAAAAAGCAAAAAAACGTTATGCTGAAATTAATTTAAAACTTTCAACACTTTACACTGACTTTTCAAATAACTTATTAAGTGACGAACAGAACTTTACAACTTATCTTGACAAAGATCAGCTTTCTGGGCTCTCAGAAGATTTTATTAAAGCCATTAAAGCTAAAGCTNTAAGTGATGATAAGCCTGATAGTTATGCTATACCCAATACAAGGTCATTTATGGATCCTTTCTTAACTTTTTCATCAAATAGAGACTTAAGAAAAATTGTATGGACAAATTATTATTCTAGAGGTAACAATAATAATGAATTTGATAATAAACTTATTTTGAAAGAAATTCTAAAACTCAGAAAAGAAAGAGTTAATCTACTAGGATTTGATAACTTTGGATCTTGGAGATTACAAGATAGAATGGCAAAAAAACCTGAAAATGCCATGAAACTTCTAGAAAGCATTTGGCCATATGCTATAGAAAGAGTAAGAGAAGAAGTGATTGATATGCAAAAAATCTCTAATAACGATAATGTTANTATTAAACCCTGGGACTATAGATATTATGCAGAAAAAGTAAGACAAAAAAAATACAATCTAGACTCTGATGAGATAAAACAATACTTACAATTAGATAAACTTATAGAAGCAATGTTCTATGTAGCTGAAAGAGTTTTTAATTATAAATTTACACCTACTAAACCCGAAGAAATTGCTGTATTCCATAAAGATGTAAATGTTTGGAAAGTTGAAGACACAAATACTAATAAATTGATTGGATTATGGTACCTAGATCCTTATGCACGAGAGGGCAAAAGATCTGGTGCATGGGCTACAACTTATAGAAGTTTTACTTCATTTAAAGGAGAAAAAAGTATTTTAGGTTCAAATAATTCCAATTTTATTAAACCTGCCAAAGGTGAATCTTCTCTTGTATCATGGGATGATGCAACCACATTATTTCATGAATTTGGACATGCCCTAAACTATTTTGCATCAAAATCAGTTTATCCAACTCTCAACGGGGGGGTAAGAGATTATATAGAATTTCAATCTCAATTACTTGAAAGATGGCTTTCAACAGATGAGGTGATTAACAAGTTTTTAATTCATCATAAAACTCAAAAGAGCATACCTATAGAACTTGTTCAAAAATTAAAAAATGCATCAAAATTTAATCAAGGATTTGCTACAACCGAATATCTTGCATCTGCATTAATTGATTTAAAAATTCATGAAGCAGATCCAGAAACCATAGATATTGAAAAATTTGAATCTGAGACTCTAAAATCTTTAAATATGCCAGATGAATTAGTCATGAGACATAGAACAACTCAATTTGCTCATGTATTCTCTGGCGAAGGATATGCAACAGCATATTATGGATACATTTGGGCTGAGGTATTATCAGCTGACGCAACAGAGGCATTTACAAGTTCGGCTGGAGGTTTTTATGATAAAGAATTATCAAAAAAACTTGTGGATTACTTATTCACACCTCAAAATTCAATTGACCCAGAAAAGGCATATATTCTTTTCCGAGGCAGGAAAGCAAATGCAGATGCCTTAATGCGATCAAGAGGGTTTATTGATTAAATTATTAATTTATTGAGACCAAGATGTAGGTTTTCTGTCCCATCTATGTTTTTTTAATTCTTCAAATAATGTATGATCAATTCCTTTTCCATCACTTGTAGATATATTTGAAATTACATTTTTCTTCTTTCTCATTCCTGGAATAATTNTTGAAACTTCTTTATTCATCAAAATGAATCTAAGAGCAACCTCAGCCATTGATTTTTTTGCAGGTATTAATGGCCTAATTTTATCGACTTTATTTACACTTGACTTTAAATTTTCTGGAACAAAATATGTAGATCTCCAATCATCTTTAGGGAAAACTGTATTCAAATTAATATTTCCAGTTAATGTTCCTTCATCGAAAGGGACTCTAGCAATTATACCTATATCTAATTCTTTGCAAATAGGGAACAATTTATCCTCAGGTGCTTGATCAAAAATATTATAAATAACTTGAACAGAATCAATTAATCCAGTTTTTAATGCCTCTATACCATTCTCGGGTTCCCACCGATTCATACTAATACCAATAGCAGTTATTTTACCAGATTTTTTTAAATCCTCAACTGAACGTTTCCATTCATCAATACTAGACCAACTATCATCCCAAGTATGAAATTGTAGAAGATCTATTTTTTCAACATCTAAATTTTTCAATGTCCTTTCGGTGTAATCTAAAATATGATTACTCGGGTAGGAATCAAAAAAAGAATATTCAGACTTTGCAGGCCATTTAAAATTTTTTGGGGGTAATTTACTCGCGGAATAGAGTTTTTTGTTTTGATGTCTCTTTAATAGNTTACCCAAAAGTTTTTCACTATGGCCTTCACCATAACCCCATGCTGTATCAAAAAAATTTACTCCATTTTCAACTGCAAGGTCAAGTGAATCTGATGATTGGATGTCATTAGAATTTGTCCAACCACCCATACCCCACATTCCATAACCAATCTCACCTATATTCCAATTTGTTTTTCCAAATCTTCTATATTTCATTAAATTATATTTTTATTTTAAATAATCTTGGAAATGAATTTTTGCTTTCATCCTCAGAAGAAACCCAAAAAGTATTTTCATCAATTATTTTAATACCTTCCATTTGTGCCTTTGCTATTGGTATTAAATATTTTTTTGGTTCTAAAAGATCTATGTTATCAATACTGAAATTATTTAATTCTATTAAAAACTGATTGTAGGAAAAGTCGTAACCTATGAGCATCATTAAATTTAAGTCTTTGTTGTAATCAGCCCCAGTAATTAATCCTTCAACCATAAAACTTCCTATTTTTTCAATAATGTAATCTCCCGGAGATTTTTCTATTAAATAAACCTCAGTACTTAGNTCTTTTCTGTTTTTACTAAAAAGGATTAATTTATCATCAACACAAGTAATTCCCTCTGCATCGAATTCACCATATGGATTTGGTGTAAAACTATTTTGATCTTTGTAGCTGAAATTAATTTTACTGTCAACTTTATAATCACTCAATTTAATCTTTAAAATCGAAAGATTAGTTCTCATGCTANAGTTGTTTCCGATATCAGCAACATAAATATATTTGTCATCAACAGCTAAAGATTCCCAATCATTATTATCAAAATCAAGGATTTTGATTCTATTAATAATTTCGCCCTTTTCATTAAANTCATATAAAACAGGTTTCCCACCTGAATCATTTACTGTCACAATATTTGATCCTATAAATTCAAGCCCTGAAGTTTCATTAATTTCTTTAGGAAGCCTAATTTCCTCAAATATTACTTGAGAAGTAAGTTTAAAACAAAGAAAAATAAACAAAATAAAAAACTGTTTCAATTGTATTGTTTTATCGCTAATATATTACAATTATATTATTGAATTATTAAATAATTTTTATATTTAATATTCATTAATTAAAACGGACAAAAATGACAAAATCATCTAGAAGATCTTTTATAAAATCTGCAAGTTTATTATCAACTGGATTAGTATTCATACCCTCACTCTTTGGAAACTCCCCAAATAACAGGTTAAATATTGCTGTTATTGGCGTTGGAGGAAGAGGAAGAGCTAATTGGAGTCAAGTACCACAGGAAAATATTGTAGCAATGTGTGATGTCGATCAAAAAAGGGCATCTCGAGGATTCAGTAAATTTCCAAATGCGAAAAAATTTAAGGACTTTAGAGTAATGTTCGATAAAATGAGTAATGAAATTGATGCTGTAATTATATCTACCCCTGACCATACTCACTTCGCTGCGACAATGATAGCAATGGAACTTGGAAAACATGTTTATGTTGAAAAGCCACTTGCTCATAATGTATGGGAGCTAAGAACAATGAAAAAAGCTGCAAAATACTATAAAATAGTGTCTCAAATGGGTAACCAAGGTCATACCACAGAAGGAATTAGATTAATAAAAGAGTGGTATGATGCGGGGGTTTTAGGTGATGTAAAAGAAGTTCATGCTTGGCACGGGAAATTTAATTTTAAACCTAATTTTTATTGGACTAAACCAGAAAGTTTTCCCCCTCCTACTCATCCAATACCTGATCATTTAGATTGGGATTTATGGTTAGGCCCAGCAAAATATAGGAATTTCAATAGCGCTTATGCTCCACTTTCATGGCGAGGTTTTTATGATTTTGGTAATGGAATGCTTGGAGATTGGTCATGTCACACCCTTGATGGTCCATTTTGGTCACTAGATTTGGGAATGCCAAAAACAGTCGAAGCTAACGTTCCAAATCCAATGACAAAGCATAGCTTTATTGCTGATGAATCAGTAACAACTTTTGAATTTGGCAGAAGAGGTGATAAACCACCTGTAACTCTAAAATGGTATGAAGGAGGTGAAAAACCTAAAATTCGCCCTGAATGGGGAATTGATGAACTAAAAAATGGAGGAATGCTTATGATTGGAGATAAAAACACTTTACTGACAGGAGGAAGACCTGACAATCCAGTATTATTAATGGAGGAAGAAAAATGGAAAGATTTTTTAATAAATGCACCTGAAAAAACAATTCCAAGAGTTGGAAATAACAAGCCTGTTGACGAGTGGATTGATGCAATTAAAAATGACACTTTACCTGGGTCTAATTTTGAATATTCTGCAGACTTAACGGAAATGGCAATAGTAGGATCCCTTGCACAAAGATTTGCAACAAAAATTGAATATGATAGCGAAAATATGAAAATTACAAATAATCCTAATATTGATAAGTATATAAAAGAACCAACAAGGGAGGGATGGTCTTTTGGAGAAGGATTAATTTAAAATTTAATTAATTATTTGAAAAATATTTATCTAAAAATAAGTATCTATTATCATTCTCTGTTTTTGATGAATAAGAGTTAACGTCAATATTCATAATAATCGGTTTTTTTGCATTTTTACTTGATGGCTCCCAGAGCTTTAAATTATCTCCGTTAGGATTTCCATTTCTTACAAAATTCAAAAAATAAGATTGCATCGTTTTTGAAACTTTATAATCTTCTTCAGTCCAAGAATATATATTTTTGGTTAGTTCAAGATTTCCAAGAGCGTATTCAATTTCACAAGAGTGGCAAGCACCAGAGGGGGTTTTACGTTTACTGTTTTTAGAATCTCTTTTTTTAGTTCCACCAGCTAATCCGGCTTCCATAGTTTGATCGACTAATGGTGGTCTAATTTTATGATACAAATATCTGTAAACATTATTATTAGAATTCTTTCTATGCATATCAAACCACTTCCAAGTTATATAGCCCATCCATAAATCAGAAGACAAATCTCTAGCAATGATTTTAACATCTTTATCTGAATTTGGTGAATAAAGTTTTAAAATCTCTTTATGATTATTAGGGAATCTTTTAATAATTTTTTTTTCGAAATTTTCTATTGTGAATTCATCCTTTCCCATTATCATGCTCGGAGGTGTCTCTGCAGAATTCCATCCAACCAGAAGAGGTATTTGAGATTGTTTATTATTTTGAAATATTTCCAAAGGTGAATCTGGCATGAAATAACCATCAATTACTAAAGGAAATCTAATATTTCTATTTCTATTATATAGTTCATAAATTTCTCGGGTAGGTAAGTCTTTGAGTTCCTTTATTGAATTATATTTTGATTTCTTAACAACTCTTTCGCCAATCTTTTCAGCTTCTTCAAGACTTACTCCTCTTGTTAAAGAAGAACCACTTTCACCTATTGCTCCAGATATTAAAGAGGATGATAATGGGGATGCCATTTGCAAGCTAACTGCAGAAGAACCTGCGGACTCACCAGCAATGGTTATTTTATTAGGATCACCACCGAAAAAATGTATATTTTCACTAACCCATTTTATTGCCATACTTTGGTCCAAGAAGCCATAATTTCCAGATGCATTGTAAGGAGACTCTTTACTTAGTTCGGGATGAGCTAGAAATCCAAAAATATTTAATCTATAATTAGCAGTAACCATAATTATTCCATTCTTAGCCATGCTCTCACCATCATATCTGTATTCAGAAGCATCTCCAGCCATATTACCACCACCATAAAAATATAATAGAACAGGTAACCCCTTGGTATCAGATAAAGAAGGAGTCCATATATTTAAATAAAGACAATCTTCACTTAATCCATCAGATCTTGATTTCATATCACCAAAAATAAGAGGTTGCATTGGTCTTGGTCCGAATTTCTTAGTAATCTTTACACCATTCCAATTTTTCATAGGCATAGGTGCTTTCCATCTTAAATCACCTATTGGAGGAGAAGCAAAAGGAACTCCAAAATATGTTTGGATTCCACTATGAGTGTCATAATTTCCCTCAATAATACCATTATTAATTTCAAGTTGAACTGGAAATGCATTTTTATTTTGAGCAAAGACTAATGAACTAAAAAAAAATAATATTAAATAAAAGTTTAAATTTTTCATATAGATTTATTTTATATTTTTTAAAAACTTTAAGCTTAACGGAACTTGAGACAAAACTCTAGATGATTCGTCTTCAATGAACATGTACTTCACTCCAATTTCCCTTGCTCTTTTTACAATTTTTTCAATTTCAATTTGTCCAGTACCTATAGTTACATTAGCCTCAACATCTTCACTCCCACTGTTATTACCGACTAACCCTTTTTTCATATCTTTTAAATGCATCATAACAAATTTATCAGGATACTTGTTAAGTAATTCTAAGGGATCAGCTCCACCGTGCTGAACCCAAAAAACATCCATTTCAAATAAGAAGTGTTTTGAGTTTTCAACCATATGATCAAATAATGTACCGGTCTTATATTTAGTAAATTCATATCCATGAATATGATAAGTTAGAGTTATTCCATTTTGATTTAGAATNTTACCGGCAGTATTAAAAATNTTAATTGCCTCGTTCATTTTANCGACATCAAANCGTCCCTCNTGTGGNATTGANCCACACATCAAATATTTAACATCATACTTTTNTGCCTCACTAATAATATCATCTATATTGTCTCTTAAATTATCATATGAAGCACCNATAGCAACAGTTTTTATATTGTATTTATCAAGAAGCTTTATAAAGCTTTCATCTGAAATACCNTAAGAATCNCCTCCTTCAACAATANTNATNCCCCAATCACTGATTNTTTTTATAGTATTTTCAATATTATCATTAAACTGATTTCTTAAACTGTAAAGCTGAATACCTATTTCTTGTGAGAATAAATTACTAAAAGAAAAAAATATTAAAAAAATTAGNGNATNNCTGAATTTTGTTTTCATATNATTTAATTGGTTTTAGTTTAAATTTAAATTTTTTCATANTAGTACCAAAAAAAAATAAAATAAATTTGAGAATTCTAAACATATCAAAGTAAATCTAAAAAAAGATCAAGTTTTTTCTTGAACAATGAAAATTTGAATTTTTTATAATATTCAGAATTTTGAACTTTTGAAAGTTTTTTATTTTCATTTTTCAAGAAATCATTTGAATAGTCAGAATAGTGAACAGCAAACTGTTTCAGACTATTATCGACATGCCAACCTTTCAAATCTACCATCGGAGAGAAAATTGCAAAAGTTGCTTTATTTAAACCCTTTGCCATGTGAATTGCACCTCCCTCATTACCTATAACAGCATCACAATGATTACAAATATTAATAAAATTATTAAGTGATTTAGGAACAAAAGTCGAAATGTTATTTTTTGTAGAATTTTTAATTAATTTAAATAAACGATCAACTTTATCTTTTTGAAATTCCATATAATTAAAGATAAAATTATAATCTCCTTTCTCACCAATAAAGTTTAATATTTTTGCCATCTCTNTAATNGGATAACTNTTAATNTGATTACTNCCTAATGGAATAATCATTAGGGTTTTTTTATTTTTTTTCAGGTCTNTAATTTCTTTAAATTCTGATATAGAATTTTCACGGTCAATANACATCTTAGGANTCNTTTGAAAATCAAAATTTTTATCAACTATTTCTTTAATAAATTCAATTCTGTTTTTAATAGCCAAGGGNATTTTTTTGTCCTCCTTAAGAAATCTTTTAGTTGTTTTATTATATATAAAGCTTGAATAGGTCTTATAATATGAAATTTTAAAATTAGCTCTAGACAAAAGAGAAACTAAATTACTTTCTAGTTTTGAATATGCATCAATTAAATAATCATATTTTTTCTTTCTAATCTCAAGTGCAAAATTTATTAATCCAATAAAATCATTACTATATCCCTTTTTAAAAACAATTAATTTATTAATATGAGGATTGTTTTTCAAAACATCAATTGTAAAATCATTAACAATAAAATCAATCTCACATTTAGGATTCCAAATTTTCAAATTTTCACATAAAANAGAACTCATCAACACATCACCAATAAATTTTTGTTGAATAATTAGAATTTTCATGAGTTTCATTTTAATTGTANAGCCANGANTTTCTTAAATNNTTTTGAAAATTAGATGGAGATGAGATTTCAAATATATTTTTGGCTTTCATAAAAGTTTTTTTCGATGTNGTTTTAATTATAATATCTAATCCTTCCCTTTCTATAACTATACTTACTTCTTCTCCCTCCTTCCATTGATACATTTTAGTTAAAATTAAATTTATATTTTTTAAAGAAACATCTTCACCTTTAAAACTCTTAAATAAATCATTTGGTTTTACCCCTTGATTAACCCAAAATGAATTATTAGAAACGTTTGCCTTAAAATATATTTTGTCAGTGTCTCTATCNGCTCTAAAAATTAATTCACCATCCGATTGAATGTAGGTGGTTTCTACGTTNTCATCTTTTAGCTCCAATCCAAGTAATTCAAAAAAATNATTATAATTTATTGGAATTTCTCCNTCTATATGGTCCTTAATAAATTTNCCAACTGAANNGAAAGACATTGNAATAATTTCATCAAATAATTGATCATCATCAAATGGCTTTTGCTTTCCGTATTTATTTGATAATTCTTTCATTAACCACAAAATACCTCTTTCACCATTAGTTTCTTTTCTAATTAAAATATCAATACACATTCCAATTAATGCACCTTTAAGATATACATTATAATAATTTTCAGAATAAGGTTTATTTAAAATATTTTCACTCATTTTTGAAAAACTCATTGTGTCATCATATCTCATTGAAGCTCTTATTTTGTTCATTACCTCATCATAAAATTTCTCTTTATTAACCAAACCTTGATTAACTTGAAAATGTTGTGCAAAATATTCTGTTACTCCCTCATACATCCACAAATGCTTTGAAAAAGTAGGGTTGTTATAATTAAAAAAATGAATGTCTTCTGAATGAATTGACAATGGAGTTAAAATATGAAAAAACTCATGAGCAACTACATCAACAATTGATTCTGAAAGACTTTCATATGAAGAAGCTTCAGATAAAACAACTACAGTTGAAGTATGGTGTTCCAGAGCACCTAACCCAACAGGAGATGTATCAGAAAGTTCAGATAAATAAAGAAAAATGTCATATCTCTTTGTTGAATCTATTGAGCCTAAATACTTTTTTTGAGCTTGCATCATTTTCTCAATTAATTCTTTTAATGATTTTGCAGAATGAACATTATTGGGAGAGTATATACTTAAAACGATTTTTATATCCCCAACCATGAATTCCTCAACATCTAAGTTCCCATACATCATTGGATTGTCAGTAATATCAAAATATCTATTTGCAAAATAATTAGTTCTTATATTAATTTGATCTTTATCATAATATTCTGATATTTTTGGAAGAGCTGATGACCTAATAAAATTCTTATTGGCAATTATTTTTAATTCATAAGGATTATCCAACAAGTCATCAAAATATCCAATAAATCCATGAAGATTTAACATTAAATTATCTTCTTCTATATTTGTTCCTGCAGGAGAAAAAGGTGTAGTCCGGTCAGTGTTTTCAATATCAAAAGTATCTTCAACTTGGTAAGTGATTTTATCTAATTTTTTACCTTCATATATAATCCATGAATTTTTATCAATTTTTGAACTTTTAATAATTGAACCATCAGAATCGTAAGCATTAAAATCATAAATATAATTACCAAAATCACTTACTTCATATGTTCCTTGGATTACTTTGGGTAATCTATAGATTATACTATCTTTTTCAAATTCCCCGGGATCAATTTCCACCGGTAGTCTGTCATTTTGAATTTTATTTAAAAATAAAGTGCTTGAAATTGGAGAGTTTATGGCTAAGCTTTTTGAATTTAAATTTCTTGCTGAACTACATGATAAAAAAAGCAGGACTAAAAAAAAAATAGAAATCTTTTTTTGCATTTAAAAATAATCAGTTAATAAAATTTAATGTAATATATATTTTATTTTTTTGAATATAATTATTGAAACTTAAAATTGTATGAAATTGAAACAAATACACTATTAACTACAGATAAGTTAAAAGACCCAAGAGGGCTCTTACCAAAAAAATTTCCGAATTGTGAACCATTTTTTTCAGTGTAATAACGGTTTAATGGATTTTTTGCCCCATAAAGATTGTAAATAGTTAAAGTCCAATCACCTCTCCACCGATCGTAATCATCTTTATTATATGCGACTTTCCATGAAAAATCTAATCTGTGATAAAATGGAAGCCTTGCATTATTCCTCTCTAAAAAAATTGGGACTGATTTATCATTAATTTCAAAAACCCCATTAGCAACTGTATATGGTCTACCCGACTGAGCAGTAAAATTAAAACTCCAAGTGTTAAATTTATCGGTTTCAAAATTAATTGTACCATTAAAAGTATGAGGCCTATCAAATTCAGAATCATACCATTGATTACTATTTATCGTTTGACTAATTGAATTACCATTTGATTTCAAAAGACTTTTTGCCCAAGTATAATTCATCCAACCATTAATTCTTCCTGATGGTTTTTTAAGACTGAATTCTATACCGTAAGCTCTTCCATCAATTTGAATAACATCGTTTTCAAGGTATTGCTCAAGAAAAAAATCAGCACCTGGTTTATATGTTAAATTATTCTCAGTTGACCTATAATATCCTTCAATAGATAATTCAAATTTTGAGTTTAAATTTTTAAATAAACCTAATCCATAAGTATTATTTGACTGAGGTAAAATAAAGGGATCAGATGTTTTCCATCTTGATGTTGGAAGCGGTGTCGTTGAATTATAAATATTTTGAATATACTGGTTAATTTTAGCATAACTTATTTTGATTGAACTATCATCGCTTAATTTTAAACTAGCACCAAATCTTGGCTCTATTCCACTATAACTTTGAACTTTTTTTCCTTCACCAAATAGTTGACTTCCAATAATTAGACCGTCAGTATCATATTCATTTTTAGTATATGGACCGTTCAAGTAAAAATTAGTATATCTTAACCCAAGGGATAATGATATGTTTTCCGATGGATTAAAGTTAACATTAGAATATCCAGATAATTCGTAACTGATTTCATCATTT
>NHJR02000009.1 GCA_002169155.2 Flavobacteriaceae bacterium TMED220 | reverse complement strand
ACTCGAGCAAAAATTANTTGAGCGNANGACGNGATTTGAACNCGCGACCCTCACCTTGGCAAGGTGATGCTCTACCCCTGAGCTACTTTCGCAAGTGGCTTGCAAATGTAAAATAAAAATAAATATTTTAAGTCAGTTTTAATAAAAAAGCAATTTTACTTTTTCAAAATTATTTTTTGCTTAATCTCATTTAATTTAGTNAGAGCCTCAATGGGAGAAAGAGTATTAATATCAATTTTATTGATTTCNTCAATAATTGAATTTTCTATAATTTCNTCTTTTGAAATAAAGTTTAACTTTATTTGATCTGAATTATCAACATTTTTAATTGAATCTAGTCCATTATGAGAATTTTGAAGAAATTTTAGTTTNTTTTCAGCCGATAANAGAACGGAATTTGGCATTCCAGCCATTTTAGCGACATGAATACCGAAGCTATGNGCACTTCCTCCAGGNACTAATTTTCTTAAAAAGATNACATCGTTTTTCATCTCTTTTACAGATACATTATAATTTTTTATTCTTTTAAATTTCTTTGTCATTTGATTAAGCTCATGATAATGTGTAGCAAAGATAGTTTTTGGTCTTCCTTTGTGTTCATGCAAAAATTCTGCAATTGCCCATGCAATTGAAATTCCATCATATGTGCTTGTACCTCTTCCAATTTCGTCAAGAAGTACTAAGCTGTTTTCAGTAATATTATTTAAAATTGATGATGATTCATTCATTTCGACCATGAAAGTTGATTCTCCCATTGAAATATTATCACTAGCACCAACTCTGGTAAAAATTTTATCAGTAATACACAAATTAGCTGATTTTGCGGGAACGTAACAACCTATTTGAGATAAAATTACTATTAATGCTGTTTGTCTTAAAAGAGCAGATTTTCCTGACATATTAGGCCCAGTTACCATAACGATTTGTTGATTTTTTTTATCAAGAAATAAGTCATTTGAAATGTAATGTTCCCCTGGTGGTAGCAGATTTTCAATTACTGGGTGTCTTCCTCCATTTATATCAATTTTGTTTTCAGAATTAAATGTTGGGCAACAATAATTTTTCTTTTTTGCAAGAATTGAAAAGCTTGTCAGACAGTCAATCTTTGCAATGTGATAAGCATTATTTTTAATGAGATTCAGATCCTCCTGAAGGTTTTCAAGGAGCTCATTAAATAGTTTGAACTCTAAATCTTTTATTTTATCAGTAGCGCTTAAAATTTTTATTTCATATTCCTTTAATTCCTGAGTTATATATCTTTCTGCATTTACAAGAGTTTGTTTTCTTATCCAGTCAATTGGAACTTTATCTTTATGAGTATTTCTAACCTCTATATAATAACCAAACACATTATTAAAAGCAATTTTAAGAGAATTAATTCCAGTCTTTTCAATTTGCTCATTTTGCATTTCTTCAATGAATTGCTTNCCGGAATTAAGAATTGTTTTTAGCTCGTCTAGTTCATTGGAAAAACCTTCTTTTATATACGATCCTTTTAAAATATTGGCAGACGGGTCACTCATAATTCTTTCAGAAATTTTTAAAATTATTTTTTCACAAGAATTTAAATCATTAGANAATTCAATTAAATTTTTATTTTTTGAAGAATAATAGTCTTTTTTTATAGGAGAAATATATTGTAAAGAATTATTTAGGTGCATTAATTCTCTNGGATTAATTTTTAAAGTAGCAAGTTTAGACATTAATCTTTCTATATCTCCAATTTTACTAAGTGATTCAATAATTTTTTCATTTAATGAGTCATTTTTTAGTAAGGCTCCAACAATATCATTTCTAAATTTAATTTCTTTTTTAAATTTTATAGGAAAACATAACCAATTCCTTAATAATCTTGCACCCATTGGAGTTATTGTATAATCAATAGATTCAAGTAAGGATGTACCNGAAGAAGTGTTTGATGAGAATAGTTCAAGATTTTTAGAGGTGAAATCATCAATACCTACGAAATCTAAATTATTAATTCTTTTTATTGAACTTATATGATTTAGTCTTTCTTGATGGGACTCAGAAAGGTAATATAAAATTACCCCAGAGGAAATTATTCCTAAACTTAATTTTTCTATTCCAAATCCTTTTAGACTGTTAGTTTTAAAGTGGTTAATTAATTTTTCTTTACAAAAATCAAATTCAAAGNCCCAGTCCTCTATTAAGTANNGAGAATATTTTGNTCCAAAGATATCTTTAAATTGATTTTTGAATGGTTTTGATATTAATATTTCACTAGGATTATACTTTTCAATTAATTCAAATATTTCTTCAAAATTCCCTTGGCTTAAAAAAAAATCACCAGTTGATATATCTAAAAAAGATACAGCCCAATCTTTTTTATAATTATATAAGGAAGCTAAATAATTGTTTTTCTTTTGATCTAAGACATTGTCAATCATTGCTAATCCTGGAGTNACTAATTCAGTNACCCCTCTTTTNACAATAGTTTTAGTCATTTTTGGGTCTTCAAGCTGTTCACAAATTGCAACCCTACATCCAGCTTTAATAAGTTTTGGAAGATAATTATCAATTGAATGATAGGGNAAACCAGCAAGTTCTATTTCACTTAAACTACCAGCTCCTTTTTTTGTTAAAATAATTCCAAGAATTTTTGATGTTTTGACCGCGTCTTCTCCGAAAGTCTCGTAAAAATCTCCAACTCTAAATAATAATAATGAATCAGGATATTTAGTCTTGATCATATTATATTGTTTCATTAAAGGGGTTTCCTTTTTATTTTTTTTCAAAAAAAAATTGTTTAAGTTATGTTACTAAAGTAATTATTATTTAAATTATAAAAAATCAAAAACAAATTATTACTGTTTAATGAAATGAAATTTAAAAAATTGAAAAATAGTGAATTACTNAGGAAGTCAATTGACGAATTTAANAGATCTGAAAAAATTCCTTTAACAATTGTAATTGATAATTTAAGGAGNTTAAATAATATAGGTTCAATATTTAGAACAGCAGATGCATTNTTGATAGAAGAAATTTTAATTTGTGGNATTTCAGGAACACCNCCTCANAGAGATATTCAAAAAACAGCAATTGGATCAACTGAATCAGTTTCTTGGAGATATTTTAAATCTTCATTAGATTCATTAAAATATTTAAAGAAAAAAGGGATAAAAATTTTTTCTATTGAGCAAACATTAAATTCTATTTCTCTAAAAGATTTTAAAGTCAATAAAGACTCTCAATATGCCTTTATATTTGGGAACGAAGTTAATGGTATTTCCCAAGAGGTAATTGATTTATGTGATGGTGTAATTGAGATTCCTCAGATTGGTACAAAACATTCTTTAAATGTATCTGTAACAGCTGGAATTATTATTTGGAGTTTTTTTAAAAGTCTAAACCTGCGTTGATTGTTTCAATAATCATATCTAAATCTCCCTTTTTTTTGATAAAATCTTTATTTGACAAATCAATTTCAAATACTTTAATAAATTTATTGTTATTAAAAAAATCTAAATACCCATTTTCAATTTTTTTTAAATAAGATATATCAATTTTTTTTTCAAAACTTCTGTTTCTTTTTTTTATATTTTTAATTAAATTAATATTTTTTTGTTTGAGAAAAATAATAAGGTCAGGGGGTTTAAAAGTTTGAATTTTATTTTTAAAATCATAGTTAAATTTTATAAAATCCTTTTCATTTAAATTTTGTTTAGCAAAAATTAAAGATTTATATATACTAAAGTCTGAAATAATATTTTGGCATTTANTTTTTTCGAAAAACTTTTTTTCGAAATCATTTACTCGCAAATTAAAAAATTCATTTTCTGTATTGTAGGCAAACTTTTTTTTATTTTCATAAAAATCCTCAATAAATCTATTATTTGAATACTTTTCAAGAAAAACAGTACAATTTTTTTGTTTAGAAATCAACTTTACAAGTGATGTTTTTCCTACACCAATATTACCTTCGATTGCAAGAAATTTTTTATTTGATTTCAATAAAAAATTTTTATTGAATTTTTTGACTGTGTTTTTATCTTCGCAATCTTGCAATAATTCAAAAATTGTTTTACTTGAAACTGGATGTATTTTTTCACCAGCAATTTCAGAAAGGGGTTTTAGAATAAATTTCCTTAAACTTATTCTAGGATGTGGTAGTTTTAATTTCTTTGAATTAATAATTTTATCTCCATAAAATAACAAATCAAGATCTATAAATCTATCTTGATATTCTTTATTAATTTTTCGTTCCCTTCCAAGTGACATTTCAATATTAATCAAATTATCAAGTATTTCACTTGGATTTTTCATCGTTTTTACACCAATGCAGGCATTAAGAAAAGTTTTTGATTTGAAACCCCAAGAGTCAGTTTCATAAATTGACGATGAAATTATTATCCTACCAATTTTTTTTTCAATTAGATTTATTGATTTAATAAAAAAATCATATCTATCACCTAGATTACTTCCTAAAGAAATATATGCTGTTTTCAAAGTTGGATTTTTTTTAGATAATTTTCTTTTTTCAAAGTTCGCTAAACAAATTAACAATAACTTATATTTGCTGTAACTTTATAATTTATTTAATGAATTTTCTTAAAGATATTATTTCCTCTGCTATTGGATTTTTTATTGCAATTTTGATTACTTCCATATTATTTTTTAGCGCAATTGCAGGTGTTGCAACTTTTTTTTCTCCAGAAAATGATTTATATGGAGAGGTTTCCGAAAAAACAATTTTAAGTCTTGATTTAAATTATCCAATAATTGAAAATCCTCCTGCGTTAGAAAAGTTTCAAAAATCTTTTGGTTTAATTGATAATAGTATTGATTTGAATATTATTTTAAGTGCTATTAAAATAGCTAAAAGTAATGACAAGGTAAAAGGNATTAGTATCAATTCTGGTATGATTGACGCTGGTTGGGCTCAGACTAAAACAATACGAGANGAACTACTAAAATTNAAAGAAAGNGGTAAGTTTATATATAGTTTTTCAGATTTTTATTCTCAAAAAGGATATTATTTAGCTTCAGTTTCAGATTCTATTTTTATAAATAAATTAGGATCAATTGAATTTAAAGGATTATCATCACAAGTACAGTACTATAAAGATTTTCAGGAAAAATATGGGTTTAAAATGGAAGTTATTAGAAATGGCAAATACAAAAGTGCAGTAGAACCATATTTAGATAATAAAATGAGTCAGGAAAATAAAAATCAACTTAAATCAATTATTGATGCTTATTGGGATATAATTAGCTCTGAAATTTCATTAAGTAGAGGGATTAATCTAGAAGAACTCAATAGTATTGCTGAAAATTTAAAAGCATCTTCATCAGATTCTGCTATTAATTTAAATTTAATTGATGACAATCTNTACAAAAAAAATTATTTATCAAGGCTAAAGAAAGCTTCAGANATTGATTCATNTGGGAAGTTAAACAAAATTAAACCTGAAAAATTAGTCGNACTTAGTCCTTCNTTCAAGAAAGAAGTTAGAGATTTAATTGCAGTTATATATGCTCAGGGGCCAATTCTTTACGGAAAGGGAAGTGAATCTTATATTGGACAAGATATTTTTATTGAGTCAATTGACGAATGTATAAAAGATGACAGAATTAAAGCTATTGTATTAAGAGTTAATTCTCCTGGGGGCAGTGCAATTACTTCAGATATCATATGGAACTCAATTGAAATGGCAAAATTGAAAAAGCCTGTAGTTGTCTCGATGGGAGATATGGCAGCTTCAGGCGGATATTATATTTCATGTAATGCAGATAAGATAGTTGCAAATCCATTTACCTTAACAGGGTCAATTGGCGTTTTTGGAATCTTACCTAATATCAATAAATTTTCTAAATCAGTTGGAATAAATACTGAAAATGTTAAAACTCATAAAAATGCTGAAGGATATAGTATTTTTGAAGAAATTTCACCAGATTATAGAAAATCCCTACAAGAGGGTATACAACAAGTNTATTCTACTTTTAAAACTAGGGTTTCCAATGGAAGAAATATTCCTATACCTGAAGTTGAAAAGATTTCTCAAGGAAGGGTCTGGAGTGGCGTTATGGCCNTTGAAAATGGTCTTGTTGATCAACTTGGAAACCTAGACGATGCTTTAAGTATTGCGGCTGAATTATCTGAAACAAAAGAATNCAATACTATTGAATATCCAATAGTTGAACCTAATATAGAAAACCTCTTAGGAATAGGTATTCCAATGGGGAAGGTTTATATGAATAAAATTGAGAAAATTAGTCCTGTAATTAGAGATTTATTGATTTTTTTTGATAAAAGTTTAAATAATAATTTAAGATTTCAAACTCAATTACCTTTCTCAATTAAAATTGAATAANTNATGGACAATAAAAGTACAAAGCTAGCAAGGATAATTTTTTTGTATTTGGCTGCTCTTTTCGTTACCTCATTAGTAGTTTCAAATTTAATTTTTCAAAAATTTATTTATTGGTATCCATTTAATATAGATATTTTTGGATCTAAACTTTTTGAATTATCTGTTGGTATTTTACCTTATCCAATAACTTTTTTAATTACCGATTTAATTTCAGAAATTTATGGTCAAAAGAAGGCTAACCAAGTTGTAATTGCAGGTATTTTTTCGTCTATTTTTTCAATTTTGATAATTTTAGTTGCAGATTTTGCTCCAGCAATTGAAAATTCTCCTGTAAGTGACGAAATTTTTACTAAAGTATTTTCTAATTCTCCTTTAGCTGTTTTTGCCTCTATGATTTCTTATTTATTTGCTCAATTTGTAGACATAAAAATTTATCATTTTTGGAAGAAACTTACTAGTGGTAAGCATCTTTGGTTTAGGAATAATTTTTCTACATTTTCATCTCAATTTATTGATACNTTTACTGTAATTTCTTTATTGACATTTTTTGAAATATTACCTCCTGAATCCTTTTGGGGATTGGTTTTATCAGGATTTTTATTTAAGGTATTAATAGCTGCATTTGATACCCCTTTTCTTTATTTATTTGTATATTTTTTCAGAAAAAAGTTTAATTTACAAGTTGGCCAAGAAATTGTTCTAGATTAGTTTGTATGGAAGAAAATATATATCCAATAAGAATTAATAAATATTTGAGTGAAATAGGTTTTTGCTCTAGGAGGGAGGCCGATAATTTAATATCTAACGGTAGAATAATTATTAATAATATTCAAGCTGAATTGGGTCAAAAAATTAATTTTAATGATAAGATATTTATTGATGGGGAAATTATAAATCATAATAAAAATAAAAAACTTATATATATCGCATTTAACAAGCCTGCAGGCATTGTTTGTACTACAGATACAAAGATTGAAAAGGACAATATCATTGATTATATAAATTTTCCATCGAGAATTTTCCCCATTGGTAGGCTTGATAAGTTAAGCCAAGGGTTGATTTTTTTGACTAATGATGGAGATATTGTAAATAAAATTCTAAGGGCTAAAAACTACAATGAAAAAGAATATATTGTTGATGTAAATAAACCCATAACAAAAGATTTTATTAGTAAAATGTCAAAAGGTATTCCAATACTTGATACTATTACAAGGCCTTGTTCTGTAACTCAGTTGCACAAAAAAAAATTTAAAATAATTTTAACACAAGGATTAAATAGACAGATTAGAAGAATGTGTGAACATTTAAATTATCGAGTTTTAAACTTAAAGAGAGTGAGAATAATGAGTATTTGTTTAGATGTTGAAATTGGCAAATGGAGATATCTTACCTCTGCTGAAATATCTCAAATAAATAAGTCTTTAAAATCTTCATCAAAAACTATTTGATAGTTATTTGTAATCCTTCATTACTTCTTATATTAAATACAGAATTATCTTCAAAAATAAGATACTGCCCTTTAATCCCTTTAAGAATTCCTTCAAAATTATTTTCTTTAACAATATTTAAACTTTTCACTTTTTCCGGAATCTTNAGTACTGGAAAGTTTATTGTTAATGGATCATCTGTTTTAGGAATCAATTTAGAAAAAATTTTCTCAGGAATTTTTTGAACAGCCATATCTTTTTCTTTTTTTAAATCAATGGTTTCAAAATTATTTTCTAACATTTTTCTCCAATTGGTTTTATCAGAATAATATGATTTTAATTCGACCTCACATATTCCAGCAAGAAATCTATTAGGTGCTTCAGCTAATGATATAGCTTGATGAGCTCCTTGGTCAACCCATCTNGTTGTTAACTGAGATTTTCTTGTTACACCAACCTTTAAGTGACTTGAAAACGCCAAATAAATAATATGAGGTTGAATTTGAACTTTTTTTTCATATTCCAAGTTTCTATCTTCAATATTTAGATGCGCCTTACTTAATTCTGGTTTCATAATCCAATCACCAGTAATTGGTAGATCATAAAAACATTTTTTACAATAACCTTGTCTAAATATTATTTCATCTGATTTACAATTAAGACATTCATANCCATTAAAAATTAATTTTATTTTTTTATCTAAAAATTGATTCATNACCATAAACTCATTTTCAAAGTTNAGGTAGTAAATTANTTCATTACCATATTCAGANACCATTTTTTTTAGAACTCCAGAAAACATATGAAAGAATGATTTATATTTATAATGTTTAAATATAATAAAAATGCCAATCCCTTTTTTTAATTCAATTGCTTCGTGGATCTTAAAAAAAAGAATTCATCAAATAGAGCTTTTTATGAAGTACCCTAATGAAGTTCAAAGAGAATTATTGTCAGATTTAATTGATTTTTGTAAAAGAACTGAAATAGGTCTTAAAAATGAATTTTCAACAATTAAAAATTATGATGATTTTAAGAAAAGATTACCGATCATAAGCTATGATGATCTTGAACCAAAAATAAATAAATGCAGGGAGGGTGTAAAAAATATTTTATGGCCCACTCCAATAAAATGGTTTGCTAAGTCAAGTGGGACAACTAATTCTAAAAGNAAGTTTATTCCNGTAAGTTTAGAGTCTTTNGANGATTGTCATTATAAAGGGGGTAAAGATATGTTATCCTTATACTTTAACAATAATCCCAATTCAAATTTATTATCAGGNAAATGTTTAAGNTTGGGTGGAAGTCAAGAAATATATCAAAANGGGGATACTTACTTTGGGGATTTATCNGCAATNATAATTGATAATCTNCCTATTTGGGCACAATTTAGTAGTACACCAAGTCAAAANACTTCTCTGATCCCAATATGGGAAAAGAAAATAAAAGGTATAATTGATGAAAGTNTAAANGAAAANGTNACTAGTCTNGCAGGAGTTCCATCTTGGATGTTAGTTTTNTTAAATAAAATCTTAAAAGATACAGGCAAAAAAAANATANTTGANATTTGGCCTGANATAGAGGTCTATTTTCATGGTGGAATCAATTTTGATCCATANAAAAATCAGTANAATGAACTTTTAAATTCTAATAAATTTAAATATTATGAAATTTATAATGCTTCTGAAGGTTTTTTTGCTATACAGGATATAAACCATTCTAATGAATTATTATTGATGTTAGATTACGGTATTTTTTATGAATTTATTCCAATTAATTCAAAAAAAGAAGATTATGAATCAATAATACCTTTATCTGAAGTTGATCTTGGAATTAAATATGAAATTGTAATAACTACNAATGGCGGATTATGGAGATATAGGATTGGAGATGTTGTAATATTCACAAATATTAAGCCTTACAGAATAATTTTATCAGGGAGGACTAAAAATTTTATTAATGCTTTTGGAGAAGAATTAATGATGAATAATGCTGAAAAAGCGATTTCAATAGCTAGTTCTAAAGTAAATGTAAAAGTTATTGATTACACNGTTGCTCCTATTTANATGAAAAAAAATNTTAAAGGCACCCATGAATGGTTTATTGAATTTGAAAAACCGCCAACTAACATGAAAAATTTTATTAGAATCCTTGACTCAGCTTTAAAAGATGAAAATTCTGACTATGAGGCTAAAAGGCATANGGATATAACTATGATAGAACCAAAGGTGAATATTGTCCCCAAAAATACTTTTTATAGGTGGTTAGAATCTAATAATAAATTAGGAGGCCAACATAAAATTCCAAGACTTTCTAATAATAGGGATTTTGTTGAAGACCTTATTAAATTAATCTAGTTAAGAAACAGCTTTTAGATTTGTGACCTTTACTTTTGATAATTTAGCTTCCGCGTAAGTTTTAGTTATTTTAAGCTCTGNTTTTTTACCACCTGGATAATTGAACATTGCATCAGTTAAAATAGATTCACATAATGACCTTAAGCCTCTGGCTCCAAGATTATATTCNAGNGCTTTNTCAACTATAAAGTCTAATGCACCAGGAGTGAAAGTTAAATTTATNGAATCCATTTCAAATAGTTTAATATATTGTTTNATAATTGCATTTTTTGGTTCAGTAAGTATAGATCTAAGTGATTTCTTATCAAGAGAATTCATATAAGTCAAAACTGGAAGTCTACCAATTATTTCTGGGATAAGGCCAAATGATTTTATGTCTTTAGGAGTAATGTGTTGAATTAGATTTTTCTCATCAAGATTATCTTTTTTTAGGGAAGTTTTGTATCCAATCTCTTTTAAATTTAATCTTTTATTAATTTCCCTTTGAATTCCATTAAATGCAC
Organism: Flavobacteriaceae bacterium TMED220; assembly: GCA_002169155.2. Classification (GTDB taxonomy): domain Bacteria; phylum Bacteroidota; class Bacteroidia; order Flavobacteriales; family Flavobacteriaceae; genus TMED220. The sequence goes on along the minus strand of NHJR02000009.1, from coordinate 3,602 downwards.
CCCCAGCAATAAATAAAATATTGGAAGTATCAATTTCAATAAATTTTTGGTCGGGGTGCTTCCTTCCTCCTTTAGGAGGAACATTTACGACTGTTCCTTCCAATAATTTTAAAAGGGCTTGTTGAACTCCCTCTCCAGAAACATCTCTTGTAATTGAGGGATTGTCACTTTTTCTAGCAATTTTGTCAATTTCATCAATAAATACTATGCCCTTTTCAGCTTTTTCAACTTCATAGTCAGCTGCTTGGAGCAATCTTGTTAAGATACTTTCAACATCTTCACCCACATATCCAGCCTCAGTTAGAATTGTTGCATCAACAATTGCAAGAGGCACTTTAAGCATTTTAGATATGGTTTGAGCTAAAAGAGTTTTACCGGTTCCAGTTTCTCCAACCAATAAAACATTACTTTTCTGAATTTCTAAGTCATCAATTTTTTTATAGTTAAGAATTCTTTTATAATGATTATAAACTGCTACAGATAAAACTTTTTTTGCATGTTCCTGACCAATCACATATTGATTTAAAAAATTATTTATTTCTTTAGGAGTTTTTAATTCTAATCCATCAATCTCTTTTTCAGACTTTTTTTCTTTGGAAATATCTTCGATAAGAATTTCACTAGCTTGGTTTATACATCTATCACATATGTGAGCATCTAAACCTGCGATTAAAAGATTTGTTTGATCTTTTAACCTTCCACAAAATGAACAACTAAGGTCTTCTTTTGACATTTATTTTTATTTTTTTAAAACTTCGTCTATCATTCCATAATCAAGAGCTTCTTTGGCCTTCATCCAATAGTCTCTGTCACTATCGTCAGTAACTTTTGCTATTTTCTGTTTAGAGTGTTTAGAAATAATTTGATAAAGCTCATCTTTTAATTTTAATATTTCTCTAGCAGTAATTTCTATATCCGACGCTTGGCCTTGTGCTCCGCCTAATGGTTGGTGAATCATAATTCTTGAATGAGGCAATGCAGAACGTTTTCCACTTTTCCCAGCACATAAAAGGACAGCTCCCATCGAAGCAGCTATTCCAGTACAAATTGTAGCTACATCAGGGGAGATATACTGCATAGTATCATAGATTCCTAGACCAGCATATACTCCACCACCAGGTGAATTAATATACATTTGAATATCTCTTTTTGAATCTACACTTTGTAAGAATAGTAGTTGAGCTTGAATAATATTTGCTACTTGGTCATTTATTGCTGTTCCAAGAAACATGACTCTATCCATCATTAATCTTGAAAAAACATCCATTTGCGCAACATTCAATTGACGTTCTTCGATAATGTATGGTGTCATGCTACTAATGATTTTATCATAATACATGGAGTTGATACCTTGATTTTTTGTTGCAAATTTTTTAAATTCTTTTCCGTAATCCATATTCATATTTATTTAAACTAAAAGTAATTAAAATTATTGTTTAGAGCCATAAACTTCTTTAATGAAAGATTCATAACTAAGTTTTTTATTTTTAAAAGAAATATTTTTTTTATAAAATTCCAGTAAATTTTTACTCATTAATTGATCTGATAATCTTTTGGTTTCATCTTTGTTTGTAAAAATTCTAGCTGCAATTTTATCTAATTCTTTTTCTTCGGGATTTGTTTGACCATATTGAGCCATTTGAATTTTAATCATTTCCTTGGCATATGATTTTAATTCTTCAAATTTAATCTCTAGATTATTTGATTTTATAATCTTAGCTTCAATTAATTGATAACGAATTCCTTTTTCAGACTTTATAAATTCTTCATTTGCTTCTTTTTCGCTTAGAGGTTTTTCACCAGAAGTTTGAATCCATTTAACTAAAAATTTTTCTGGTAAATCAAACTTGTTTATTGAAATGAGAAATTCATTAATATCATTTAAAAGTTTTTGATCAGATTGGGTTTCAAATTGTTTTTCAGAATCAATCTTTATTTTTGATTTTAGTTCTTTTAAAGATTTAATTTTTTCATTTTTATATGCTTTATCAAATAAATTTTGATCTAATTTGGCCGGTTCTAGATAATTGATTTCTTTAATAGTTGCATCGATAATTAAATCTTTAATTTCATCATATGATTTTCCAATTAACCTAGAATAATCATTTTCAGATTTAAATAAATTTTCAACATGAATTTGAATTTTTTCGTTAATTTTTGAGGATTTTAATAACTTTATAGTTTTAGCACTTTTTATTTCTTTAAGTTCAATAGTAGCTGATTGATTGATCTGATTTTCTTTGACTTCAAAATCTAGAGTAATTTGTTCATTTTTTTTTATTTCTGATTTCGGAATCAGTCTTCCATACTGTTTTTGAAGGTATTTCACTTGTTCATCAATCATTTTAGAATCCGCTTCAATTTTATACTGGGTTAATTTCTTTTTTGATTTTAGATTTAAATCAAAATCTGGAGCTAGTCCAATTTCAAATTCAAAAGTAATTTCTGGTGATTTCCAATTTAATTCCTCTTTTAATTTTGGTAAGGGATTTCCTAGAATTTCTAATTTTTCNTCTTTNATAAAATTAGAAAGCTCCTTTTGTAAAAGCTTATTAACTTCATCAGCTGTNACTGCATTTTCATATTGTTTCTTTACAANTCCCATTGGGACATGACCTTTTCTAAATCCAGGTATGTTAGCTTTTTTTTGGTAGTCTTTAAGTACTTCCAATACTTTTTTTGCAAAATCACCTTGTTCCAATGAAATTGATATAACTGAATTTAATTTGTCACTATCTTTTTTTATAATTTTCATTGGTATTTAATTAATAAATATGGTCGCGAAAATACTCTTTTTTAAAACTTTAGGCAAAATTAATTTAAAGCTTAACTNATAAAATAATTAATCAACTTTTATTTACTTNNNGTAAATTTTAAGAATCNTATGTAAAAAATATTATATTTGCATCCTGAATTAATAATAATGGGTCGTGTACCCAACTAAATTAATATGATATGCCTGTAAGAATAAGACTACAAAGACACGGTAAAAAAGGGAAGCCTTTCTATTGGATCGTTGCTGCTGACAGCCGTGCCAAGCGAGATGGTAAATATTTAGAAAAACTTGGTGTTTACGATCCTAATACTAATCCTGCCACCGTAGATTTAAGTGTTGATGATTCCCTTAAATGGTTAAAAAACGGTGCTCAACCCTCAGATACAGCAAGAACACTTTTGTCTTACAGGGGTGTAATGTTGAAGTATCATTTAAGTACTGGTGTTAGAAAAGGTGCTTTAACTCAAGAAGATGCCGACAAAAAATTCGAAGATTGGCTTGTTGAAAAAAATAATAGAATACAGTCAAAAATTGATAATATCTCTAAAGAAGAATCACAAGCAAAATTAAAAGCTTTAGAAGCTGAAAAAGAAGTAAATTTAAAAAGAATTGCTGACGCAAAAGCGGCTCTAGAAGCGCAAGAAGCTGCTCCAGAAGCCGAAGCTACGCAAGAAGCTGCTCCAGAAGCGGAAGCTACGCAAGAAGCTGCTCCAGAAGGCGAAGCTACGCAAGAAGCTGCTCCAGAAGCCGAAGCTACGCAAGAAGCTGTTCCAGAAGCCGAAGCTACGCAAGAAGCTGTTCCAGAAGCCGAAGCTACGCAAGAAGC
>NHJR02000042.1 GCA_002169155.2 Flavobacteriaceae bacterium TMED220 | reverse complement strand
GAGGCCCTTTTAATTTAGTTGGTTCGGATCTCAAAACTCATGAAGAATTTTTTAAATCAATAATAAGGCACAAAAAAGGTATAATTCCTTGGGTCATTTTTCTTCCTAATTTTTTAGTTAAACTTTTATTTGGTCAAATGAGTGAAATGTTTCTTTATGGCCCTAAAACCAAGCCAGTTAGAACATTGGAAAGTAATTATCAGTTTAAATATCCAAACATAAAAGACTGCTTATCAAATTTAACAGAATAAATACCTTGGAAAATTTTTAAAATTTGGTAAATTTTGTGCTGTGAAATACTTTAATATTTTATCAAAAGGATTATCCCATTGACTGCTAAAAAAATCTCAAAAAAACTATCTAAAGAACTTCAAAATCTTGAATCTATGGGTCCTGACGCCCACGCTGTTGAAGTAGAAAAAGAGTTAAATGCTGAAGAAAAAAGAAAGAATGCTCTTGGTAGAGCTGATGAAAGAATTAAAAGGTCTAAGGTGTCTAGCGGTACTATTAGTATGTATTTATCTGAAATTTCTCAATATGAACCTTTAGCTCCAGATAAGGAAGTTGAGCTTGCAGTATTAATTGACAAAGGCGATAAAAGAGCAATGAAAGAATTAGTTGAGGCAAACCTAAGATTTGTTGTTTCTGTTGCCAAGAAATATCAAGGTAATGGTTTATCACTATCAGATATTATCAATGAAGGAAATCTTGGTTTAATTAAGGCCGCTAAAAGATTTGACCCTTCAAGAGGTTTCAAATTTATTTCGTATGCTGTTTGGTGGATTAGACAGGCAATTTTACAGGCATTAGCAGAGCAAGGAAGGCTAATAAGATTACCTCTAAATAGGGTTGGTACTATTACAAAAATTACAAAGGCCGCTGAAAAGCTTGAAGCTGAGATGGGTCGCCCTCCAAAAGTTGAAGAAATAAGCCATCAACTTGATGTAAAAACTGAAGAAGTATTTAATGCTTTGCAATATTCTAGAAGGCATAGCTCTCTTGATGCTCCTTTTGCTGAAGGAGAAGATAGCTCTTTAATCAATGTTATTGAAGATGAGCAAGAAAAAGATCCTGATAATAAAGTAATGGATACATCAATGAAAGAAGAAATTGCTTCCGCACTAAGTACATTAACTGAAAGAGAACGTTCAGTTATTGAAATGTATTTTGGAATTAATCGTGATAGATCTTTTACTTTAAATGAAATTGGAGAGCAATTTAGTTTGACTAGAGAAAGAGTAAGACAGATTAAAGAAAAAGCTATTAGAAGATTAGCACATAAGACAAGAAGCGAACCTTTAAGAGTTTATCTTGGACAGTAGTTTGAATACAATCTCTATTTTATTTCCTATTTTTCCAATTATCTTGATTATGCATATCCACACTGTTGTCAATGCATTTCAACTTAGAAAGTCAATTATGAATAAAGAGCTTGACTCTCGATGGTTAAAATACATGCCAGGATGGGAAAAAATTCCATTAAATATTCAAGCTTCAAGAGAGCTTTACAAAAATCTTTTTGAAGCTCCTTTACCTTTTATTGTATACTGTTTATTTGCATATACTGTAAGTCATGTTACAATGTTAAATCTCTTTTTAGCGTGGCTATATGTTGCTTTTAGAGTTTGGCATTACTACGTAAGAATATCTAATCCAAAAATTTCAAAAAGAAGAGTTCCTTTTCAATATTCATTGGCTGTCACGTTCATTCTTTGGTCAGAATTATTCATTTTTTTAGTAAAATAATTTTATAGCAGAACTGTTTTCGAAGTTGTATAATCTTTTGAAGTGGCAAAAAAACCAAAAATTGCAATTGTTGGAAGACCTAATGTAGGTAAATCTACGCTTTTTAATAAGCTTTCTGGGAAAAGAGCGTCTATTGTTGACCAGATGGAAGGTGTAACCAGAGATAGAGTCTATTCTTCAGCAGAGTGGTTATCACAGGAGTTCAATATTATCGANACTGGCGGATATGTTAGTTCAAATGAAGATGTATTTAATGAAAAAATTAAAGAACAGATTTCAGCTGCATTGAATGAGTGTCATGGAATTATTTTTCTTGTCGACGGCAAAGATGGATTAAATCCTAATGATCAATTTTTATCAAAGCTTGTAAGAAAATCTGGAAAAAAATTCGTTATGGGGGTTAATAAGTGTGATACTCCAGAACACAGTTCTAGAAAAGATCAATTCTTTGATATTGGTTTTGAAAATCCAATTCCAATATCAGCCTTAAATGGTGCTGGAGTTGGAGATATGCTTGATAATCTTTTTGAATCAATTGATTTTAATATGATATCACAATCTAACGACAATACAGATTGTTCTATCACNATAGTAGGAATGCCAAATGTTGGTAAATCTTCATTGTTAAATGCTTTAATTCAAAGAGAGCAAGCTATTGTGTCTGATATTGCAGGAACTACAAGAGATTCAGTAGATACAATTATTAAATGGCANGGAAAGGACATTAAAATTGTTGATACTGCCGGACTTAGAAAGAAGAGCAAAGTTGATTCNGATATAGAATTTTACAGTTCTTTAAGAGCTATGGATTCACTCTTNAGATCAGATCTTGTTTTNCTAGTAGTTGACGCTGAGAAAGGATTTACCAAACAAGAAAAAACTATAGCTAAAGAGGTTATTAAAAAAGGNAANAGAATGGTAATTCTTGTCAATAAATGGGATTTAGCATCAGGAACAAACGTTTCTGCTGAGTTATATAAAGAAGACATGTTTATGGAATTCAAAGATTTGCAGCATTATCCTATTTTATTTGTTTCTGCGCTCACCAAAAGGCGAGTATCAAATATTCTAGAAAAAGCTTGGGAAACTTTTACTAAACAAAGAGAAAAATTATCCACCAAAGAATTGAATATATGGATTGATAAAGCAGTAAGAAATTATCCTCCACCTGCTNCACAGGGAAAATCAATAAAAATAAAATTTGTAGAACAGGTACAGCAGTCTCCACCAATCTTTGCACTTTTTAGTAACTATCCAAAATTAATTTCTATTCAATATTTGAGGTATCTTCATAACCAACTGAGGGAATCATTTGATTTAAATGGGATTACTATTAAGTTTTCTTTAAGGAAAGGTTAATGAACAAAAAACAAATTTATAGTTGGGCTTTATACGATTGGGCAAACTCTGCTTTTGCTACCACGGTTATGGCAGGATTCTTCCCAATNTTTTTCTCTCAATACTGGTCAAATCCAGATAATTTATCTATAAGCACATTTTATTTAGGTTTAGGAAATTCAATTGCTTCATTAATTGTTGCTTTACTTGCACCAATTCTAGGAGCAATTGCAGATAGAGGTAGTTTTAAGAAAAAATTTCTTATCTTTTTTGCATTTTTAGGCATTGTAATGACCTTAAGTCTTGGGTTTGTTGCTCAAGGNATGTGGCCTATTGCTCTTTTAGTTTATATTTTNTCAACAATAGGATTTTCTGGAGCAAATATTTTTTATGATTCATTACTTCCTTCTGTNTCAANTGAAGAAAATGTTGATCATGTTTCTGCATTAGGTTTTTCATTAGGGTATCTAGGTGGCGGTGTATTAATTATTATTAATTTTCTAATGATTTCATACCCGACCTATTTTGGATTAATAGATGCAATAGAAGCAACAAAATATGCATTTATTTCTGTTGGTGTTTGGTGGGCATTATTTTCAATTCCCTTAATTTTGTTTGTTAAAGAGCCAAAATTTCATGAAAGTGAAAGCATTTCTGACTCAGTAATAAATGGATTAGTNCAGTTCAGGAATACTTTCAATGATTTAAAAAAATTGAAAGTAGTAGCTACATTTCTTTTAGCTTATTGGCTTTATATTGATGGAGTTGATACTGTTGTTAGAATGGCAGCAAATTTTGCTTTTACTTTAGGTTTTGATCAAGCATCTATAATGGGTGCACTTGTANTAATTCAACTTGTAGCNTTCGTTGCAACGCTATTATATATTAAGCTTGCAAATTATATTGGACTAAAAAATGGGATATATCTAGGAATTNTAGGTTACTGCTTCATTCTTTTTGCAGGATATTTCGTTGAGAGTATTACCCATTTTTATGTAGTTGCATTACTTATTGGATGCTTCCAGGGCGGAATTCAATCNATCAGNAGAAGTTTATATTCGAGAATAATTCCTGAAAAGAANGCTGCAGAGTTTTATGGTTTTTATAATATGNTAGGAAAATTTGCTGCAGTATTCGGNCCAGTTTTAATGGGTACNGTTACATTGCTTTTAAGCAATGTCNTTAACGATGAAATCAAAGCAGCACGATTTGGCTTATTATCAATTATNATTNTATTCATTTTGGGTGGTTATGTATTTTCAAAAGTTGATATTAAANAAGGTGAANCCATTGCNAAAAATCTTTGATTTTTAGAATTGTAATTTTTTACAAATTTTACTAGTTTTGAGTTCAATTTTTAAGGGGGAAAATCATTTTAAACTTTTCGAAAGAAATTTCTAGTTCAGGATCTGAAATTTTTTCTGAAGATGCGCTAAATTTTTTAGAAAAAGTTCATCTTAAATTCAATGATAAAATTGAAAAACTAATCCATGAAAGGAAAGAATATCAAGCTAAGGTAGATTCTGGAACCTTGCCAACCTTTGACCCTGAAACTGAAGAAATTAGAAAATCTGAATGGTCTATAAGGCCAATTCCAAACAATTTAAAAGACCGTAGAGTTGAAATTACTGGACCTGTTGATCGNAAAATGATCATTAATGCATTGAATTCTAACGTTAATGTTTTCATGGCAGATTTCGAAGATTCACTATCACCCACTTGGGAAAATATTCAAAATGGATTAGTAAATATGCGCGATGCAGCACATAGAACGATTTCCTTTCAACATAGAGTAACTTTAAAAAAATATAATCTACGATCAAATCCTGCTATTCTAATGTGTCGAGTAAGGGGTTTACATCTCAAAGAAAAACATATTTCATGTAATGGAGTTTCAATTTATGGAGCTTTAGTTGATTTTGTAATGTATTTATATCACAATCATNAGGCTTTAGAAAAGTTTGGATCAGGTCCATATTTTTATATTCCAAAATTACAATCATATCATGAAGCTAAAATTTGGAGCGATATCATTTCATTTTGTGAAGATGAATTAAAATTAAGCAGAGGAACAGTTAGGGTGACATGTCTTATTGAAACTCTTCCGGCAGTATTTCAAATGGATGAAATTNTATATTATCTCAAAGACCATATTGTAGGTTTAAATTGTGGAAGATGGGATTATATTTTTAGCTTTATTAAAACCTTACAATCTTTACCTGATAAATTATTACCTGACAGAAATATTATTACTATGAATCAACCATTTTTAACAAGTTATTCAACATTGCTTGTACAAACCTGTCATAAAAGAGGTGCATTCGCAATGGGAGGAATGGCAGCTTTTGTTCCTTCCAAAAATCATGATGAAAATAGACAAATTTTACAAAAAGTTAGAGATGATAAATTATTTGAAATAAATAATGGTCATGATGGAACATGGATTGCTCATCCTGGTTTAGCAGATTATGTAAATGAAATNTATAAGGATAAGTTTAGTACTTTCCAAACAAATCAATTAGATTTTCATTCTTCAGAAGAAATTACGGCTAAACAGCTCTTAGAAGGTTGCAATGGTGTAAGTTCAGAAGAATGTCTTAGGTCTAACATCAGAATTTCACTTAAATATATTGAAGCTTGGATATCTGGATTAGGTTGCGTTTCTATTTATGGATTAATGGAAGATGCAGCTACAGCTGAGATATCTAGAACTTCAATATGGCAATGGATTAAACATAGAAATAAATTAGATAATGGAAAAATTGTCGATGAAAAATTGTTTAGAACTTATTTACATGAAGAACTTTTAAATATCAAAAATGAGGTTGGAATTGAAATTTTTGAAAATGGTAAATATNATCTATCAAAATCAATTTTTGAACAAATAACTTTATCTGAAAATGTTGAAGAATTTTTAACTACAAAAGCGTATGAGGAACTATAATGAATTTAAATGAACAAGTATTAGAACTAAAAAATGACTGGGAAATGAATGAAAGATGGGCTTATGTCAAAAGACCTTACTCAGCTGAAGAAGTTGTTAAGCTAAGAGGGTCGCTTCAGCCTGAATACACACTTGCAAGAATTGGCGCTGAGAAGCTTTGGAATATGCTTCATAATGAAGACTATGTGCATTGTCTAGGTACTCTAACTGGAGGACAGGCAGTTCAGGGCGTTAAGGCAGGTGCCAAAGCAATTTATGTATCTGGTTGGCAGGTAGCTGCTGATAATAACAGTGCTGAAGCAATGTATCCAGATCAATCTCTTTATCCAGTAGATTCTGTTCCATCTCTTGTAAAAAGAATTAATAGTTCATTTAAAAGAGCTGACCAAATAGAATGGATGAGCTCTAATGGAGAGCCAAAATTTGATTTTTTCACTCCAATTGTAGCTGATGCTGAAGCTGGATTTGGTGGTGTNTTAAATGCATTTGAATTAATGAAAGCNATGATAAAGGCAGGTGCAGCTGGAGTACATTTTGAAGATCAGTTGGCTAGTGTAAAAAAATGTGGTCACATGGGCGGAAAAGTACTTGTTCCTACACAAGAAGCAATCAATAAATTAGTTGCAGCAAGACTAGCAGCAGATGTCTCTAATGTGCCAACATTGTTGGTAGCAAGAACAGATGCAAATGCTGCAGATTTGCTAACTTCAGATATTGATGAAAGAGACGCTGAGTTTGTTACAGGTGAAAGAACTTCAGAAGGTTTTTACAGAGTTAAATCAGGAATTAAACAAGCTATTTCAAGAGGTCTTTCTTATGCACCATATTCTGATTTATTATGGTGTGAAACTGGTAAACCAAATTTAGAAGAAGCTAAGCTTTTTGCTGAGTCAATTAAAAAAGATCATCCTGAATTAATGTTAGCTTATAATTGTTCTCCTTCATTTAATTGGAGAAAAAATCTTGATGATGCAACTATTGCAAAATTTCAAAGAGAGTTAGGAGCTATGGGATATAAATTCCAATTTATTACGCTTGCAGGAATTCACTCAATGTGGCATGGCATGTTTGACCTCACTAAAAATTATGTTAAAACTGGAATGACCGCATATGTTGAATTACAAGAAAAAGAATTTGCAGATCATGATAAAGGATATACTTTTTCTGCACATCAACAAGAGGTTGGTACTGGTTATTTTGATGAAGTAAATAACTGTATAGTCGGAGATCCATCAACAAGTGCGATGGATGGATCTACTGAAGAAGAACAGTTTTAAATTTTTTTGAAATAAAGTACTGAAAAGTCACAATTTTTTATAAATTATCCTCGTGAATAAAGTTTCAGAATTTTCAGAACTAGTACAACCTACTCATATTAACACTGCAGGTACTCTCTTTGGTGGATATATGCTATCATGGCTTGACCTAGCTGCAGCAAAAGCAGCATCTGAATTTCTTGAAGAGACTGATGCCTGGGGTTCAGTAACTAGAGCTTTAGACAAAGTTGAATTTAAAGAACCTGTATATCTTGGCGATTGGGTAAAATGCAAATCAACAATTATTGGAGCAGGAAACACATCTGTAAAAGTTCAAGTTAAAGCATTTGCAGAAAGTAAAGATCACGGAAAAAGACTGGCATGCACGGCTGATATAACATTTGTTGCAGTCATTAAAGATGAAAATGGTAAGCTAGTGAGTTTTAAACATAACTTGAGTTTGTAAAGGGAAAAAAATGGCACATATAAAGAATTTAAAGTTTTTAAAAAATCATAAGGATTTAATTGATGAAAATTATGGAATGGTAGCAGTACCAACATTTTCAGATGGTATGGACAAAGATTTAGCAAAATTATTTAAATCTCAAAATAAAACAGGAAAAGTTGGGGAACTTGTATTTGAAATCGATAATAATTCAAGAATTGTTTACTACGGCCTAGGAGACTCTTCAGAAAAAACACCAGAAAATTTTAGAAGAGCTGCAGGAGAAGTTGTAGGTTATGCATTGCAGCATAAGTATAGTGATATTGCTGTTGAATGTCCTGTTTCAAACGAAGGTGATTATTTTTGTCAAGCATTTGCTGAAGGTTTAATTCTTTCTAGTTATCGATTTTTAGATTATTTCACTGACGAGAGAGGTAAATACCATTTACAAAGTATTACAATGGTTGATGCTTGTAATCAAGATGCAGCAAAAAAAGGTGCAATTATTGCTAGCGCTGTATGTGANTCTAGAGATCTTGGTAATCATCCTGGNAATGTTACTACTCCANCTAGATTAGCAAATTTCGCTAAAGAAGTTGGTAAAAAAGGTAAAATGAAAGTTACTGTTTTTGATAGAGAAGAATTTACCAAAATGGGTATGGGTTCTTTCGCAGGAGTAGCTCAAGGAACTAATGAACCACCTAAATTTATAATTATGGAATATTTTGGAGGAAAGAAAAGTGAAAAACCAGTACTTCTTGTTGGTAAAGGTTTAACTTTTGATACAGGTGGAGTTTCTTTAAAACCTGGTCTTAACATGGATCAAATGAAATTTGATATGTGTGGTTCAGCGGTCGTTTTTGGTGTTATGAATGCAATAGCTGAATTACAACCTGATATNAATGTGGTAGCTATTGTCCCTTCAACACATAACATGCTTGGAGGATCAGCTTATAAGCCTGGAGATATTTTAACTGCATACAATGGTAAAACAATTGAAGTTTTAAACACAGATGCTGAAGGTAGACTAATTCTTGCTGATGCTTTAGCTTATGCAAGTAANCAATATGATCCTGAATATATGTTAGATTTTGCCACACTTACTGGNGCTGTTGTTGTGACTCTCGGNCATATTGCNACTGGTTTAATGAGTAATAATGATACTTTGGTAGAAAATATTAAAGTTTCTTCTGATAACACCGGTGAACATGTATGGCAATTACCTCTATGGGAGGAGTATTGTGATCAAGTAAAATCTGATGTTGCAGATGTTAAAAATTTAGGGTCTCCTGGACAGGCAGGTACTATTGCTGGGGCAGCATTTTTGAAAGCTTTTGTTGGAAAAGATATACCATGGGCTCACTTTGATGTTGCAGGTACTTCATATCATGTTGAAAATAGAAGTTATATTCAAAAAAATAGTGCTTCAGGTCAAGTAATAAGNCTTGTACTTGATTTGCTTGGTGCATAATGAATAAACTAAAAGTAATTAATTCAATTCAGTTTTCTATTCAANTGATTACTGCATTACTTCTTCTGTATTTTTCATTGTTTTCTGATAATCCCATGCGTGCAATAATTCCGATTCTATTACTAATTGGTTGGTCACTTGGTTTTTATCAAAGAAGAATTACTNGAAGACGCGTTAATAAGCTTAGAGNTTCTAATAGCAAAGATNTCTTACATGAAGGATAATAATGAACGAATTGTTTAAAAACGATATTACTTTAGATCAAGAAAATCATAAATATATTTTAGATGATAGTCCTGATTTTAAGTTTTCGAGTGTAACTGAGTTTATCCATTTTTTCTTTGAAAAATTTGATCAAGAAAAAGTAGCTACTAAGTTAATTAATACGAATCCAAAGTATAGCGGAAAAACTATTAGTGAAGTTCTTAAAGAGTGGGGCAAAGGAGCTGAAAGAGGAACAATAGTTCATAATGAGTTAGAAATGTTTATTAAGGAAAATGTTACTCCTAAGCACAAAATGTCAATTACAGGTGTTAGATGGTTAAAAGAAAAACAAAAAAANGAGCATAATACCTTTTTCTCNGAAGTTGTTGTTTATTCTAAAGAGTTAGGTATAGCAGGAACNATTGATTTGCTTGTATATAACAGTGANCAAAACATGTATCATTTAGTAGACTGGAAAACNAATAAGAGAATTGATAAGAATTCATTCAGGAAGAAAAAAGGAATACTTCCATCATCTCAACATTTAGATGACTGTAATTTCAATCACTACTCCTTACAACTTTCATTTTATAGGTATATTCTTGAACGCTACTATGGGCTAGAGGTAGGTAGTCAAACTTTATTTCATTTAAAAGAAAATGACACTTATAAAATTTTTAATGTAGAATATAAAAGCGAAGATCTAATAAATATGCTTCGCGAAAAAGAATTAATCTAAAATAAAATATATTATATCGATAAGAGTATATAGAAATAAATACCCTATTACTTCAATCAGTACACCATTGATTCTACTAATTTTTACTAATACTTTTTCGCCTATTTCAGGTTTCTTGTATTTAAAGATATTTGGAATTAATCTCGGAGTGGATTTCATATAATATTCAAATTTTTCTCCATGATTATTTCTAAGTTTTATTTCTTCGTTAGCAATTGTTGGAATATGAAATACAATAAAGATTGTAAGCAGAGCTAAAGGAAGATAAATAGCTTTTAGCGCTAAACCAAAACCAAGCAACATTATCAAGCTAAAAAAGTATAATGGATTTCTTACCATTGAAAAGGGTCCATTAGTAATCAAATTTTTTGTTTTGTTTCCTTCAATGTAAAGTGAAGCCCAAATTCTTCCAAATGAACCAAAAACAACTAGTATAAAGCCTAAAATACTCATTTGCAGAGATTCAATGGTGGTTAATTCAAGAGTATAGGCTCTGAAATCATTATCTTTAACGGATAAAACTATTAGAAGTAAAATAGAAATTCTTAAAAAATACATCCTATATTTTGCTAAAAATTTCATTATTATTTATTTAATATTAATTCTCTTTTCCTGAATTAGTTCACACCCAGGAA